>JAEYTO010000105.1 GCA_023433925.1 Pseudomonadota bacterium
GCGCCGCTCCCCCCCCCGCCACTCAGGGGGCCGGGGGGACAATAGCGCAGGATGGCGCTATTGGACGTCGCGCCCGGACGACGCCCGAAGGGCGAGGGCCAGGATGGCCCGAGTCAATTGATTTCCCCCGGCGGGGTCTGGGGCGGAGCCCCAGCGGGGGTCGGGACAGCGCCCCGATTCGCTTCGCCTAGCCTACTCGGCCCGCTTGATCCGGTACGTCATAAAGAACTGCCCGGACAGCACGGTCAGGAGCACGAGGCCCTCGATGATGCCGCCGAAGGCCGCCGGGACCCGCAGGTCGAGCATGAGGTTCTCCACGCCCACGCGCAGCCCGGCCAGGAGCAAGCTGACCAGGGCGATGGTCAGCGGGTGCAGCCGGGCCAGCCAGGCCACGACGATGGCCGTGAAACCGTAGCCGGCCATGATGCTCGGCTGGAGCCGGCCCACCACGGCCGACGTCTCCACGAAGCCGGCCAGGCCGGCCATGGCCCCGCACATGAGCATGGAGAGGATCACGAGAAAATTATAGTCCATGCGCGCATAGCGCGAGGCCCGCGCTCCCGAGCCGCTGGCGCGCAGCTCGTAGCCGATGCGCGTGTGCCGGAAGAGCACCCACACGGCCACGGCCAGCACGGCGCACAGGGCCAGGCCCCAGTGCAGGCGCGTGCCGGCCATGCGCGGGATGATCGCCGCGTCCGGGAACTCCATGGTCATGGGGAAGCCGAAGCTGGCCGGGTCCTTCCAGGGGCCGTAGACCAGGTATTCCAGAAAAAGGATGCCGATGTAGTTGAGCATGAGCGAGGTGATGATCTCGCTCACGCCGAGCCTGGTCCTGAGCACGGCCGGAATGAACGCCCACAGGGCTCCCGCCGCGGCGGACGAGGCGAGCATGAGCCCGAGCATGGCCGGCATGGGCAGGCCTGGGAAGGTCAGCACGGCCCAGGTGGCCCCCACGCAGCCCAAGGCGTACTGGCCTTCGGCCCCGATGTTCCAGACCTGCATGCGGAAGGTCACGGCCACGCCCAGGGAGACCAGGAAGAGCGGTACGGCCTTGCGGATCGAGTCCTCCCAGGCATGGCTCGAGCCGAAGGCGCCCTCGAAGAGCAGCCGCAGCCCCTCCAGGGGCGGCTTGCCCTGCAAGGCCAGGAGCAGCGCGGCCAGTCCCAGGGACACGGCCAGGGCCGCCGGAAAAATAAGGCAGGAGCCCCATTTCCAGGGCTCCTGCCGTTTTGCGATCTTGAGGCGCATTGATCCTACTGCTGAATGGTCGCGGCTACTCGGTGCCGCCGACCACGCCCTCGACGAACCAGCTCATGCCGAGGAGCTGCTCGTCCGTGGCGGTCTGGCCGGCCGGGATGGCCATTTCGCCCTTCTGGTTCTTGACCGGGCCGGCGAAGACCACGAGCTCCTTGCTGACGATCTTCCGCTGAGCGTCGAGCACCTTGGCCTTGACGTCCTCGGGAACCATGGGGCCGAAGGGCGCGAGGCCAACGATGCCGGTCTCCATGCCCCACCACAGGGATTCGGGCTTCCAGGCGCCGCTCTTCACCTTCTCGACCTGGTCCTTGTAGAAAGCGCCCCAGTTCCAGATCGCGGCGGTCAGGTGCGACTTGGGCGCGAAGGCGGACATGTCGGTGTTGTAGCCGATCGAGTAGACGCCGCGCTCCTGGGCGGCCTCCTGCGGGCCGGGGGAGTCCTGGTGCTGGGTGATGACGTCGGCGCCCACATCGATCAGGCTCTTGGCGGCTTCCTTCTCGGTGGTCGGGTCATACCAGGTCTTGGTCCAGACCACGCGCACCTGCGCCTCGGGGTTCACGGCGCGCACGCCCAGGGTGAAGGCGTTGATGCCGCGGATGACCTCGGGGATGGGAAAGGCGGCCGCGTAGCCGATGATGTTCGACTTGGTCATGGCGCCGGCGACCATGCCCGTGAGATAACGGGCCTGGTACATGCGGCCGAAGTAGTTGCCGGCGTTGTCGGCCATCTTGAAGCCCGAGCAGTGCATGAAGAACGTCTCGGGGAACTCCTTGGCCACGCGGATGGTCGGGTCCATGTAGCCGTAGCTCGTGGTGAAGATGAGCTTGGCGCCCTTGCGCGCCATGTTCAGGATCACGCGCTCGGAGTCCGGACCCTCGGGCACGGCCTCCTGGTACATGGTCATCACGCCGTCCATCTCCTCCACGACCTTGCGACCCTGGTCATGGGCGTAGGAGTAGCCGGCATCGCCCACGGGCGAGACGTACACGAAGCCCACGAGCAGCTCGCCGGCCGGGGCGGCCTGCTCGGCCTGGGGCGCCTGGGCGCCTTCCGGCTTGGCCTCTTCCTTCTTGGTTTCGCCGCACCCGGCAAGGGCGCCGAGGCACAGCAGCACGAACAGCAGCGTGAGAATGCGTTTCATGTCCCTCTCCTTGTCTCCGTTCCGGTCGAGATCGTGCGTGCGGCGGCCTGGCGACAAACAGGCCGCGCGGGCCGGGATGGCCCGCCGGATGCGCGCGGGCGCGCGGGCGCGCGGCATCCGTGAGCAACGCTTGAGCAAAGCTCAAGCATTGCGAGGTTGAAAAGCCGGGACGGCTTTATCAACAATGCATGACTCTCACGTCGAGCGCAGCCCGACGATGGGCTCCACGAACTGGGATTCGGAGTCCCAGGGCTGGAGAATCCAGGTGTCCTGGCTGACCTCGGTCACGAAGGTGTCCACCAGGGGCTTGCCCTCGGGCTTGGCGTAGACCGTGGCGAAGTGCGCCTTGGGCAGCCTTTCGCGGATGAAGCGCGCGGTCTTGCCCGTATCGACCATGTCGTCCACCAGGAGCCAGCCCGCGCCGTCGGTCTGCTCGGCGAGGGGCTTGACGATGCGCGGCTCGCCCTGGGTCTTCCAGTCGTAGCTGACGATGGAGATCGTATCGATGCGCCGGATGTCCAGCTCGCGCGCGATGACCGCGGCCGGGAACAGGCCGCCGCGGGTGATGGCGATGATGCCTTCCCACGTGGGACGTATGTCCACGAGTTTCCAGGCCAGGGCCCTGCTGTCGCGATGAAGCTGGTCCCACGAGACGGGATAAATCTTCTTGTAGCGGTCCCTGCTGGACACGGCTCGTCCTTGCGTCGCGCGGTGGGGGAGGTTCTGGACCGGTGCCTTGAGAAAAAAGCCCCTTCCCATGGCGGAGCCGGGCTGTCAAGTCTTTCTCTCGGCCCGGCCCGGCTCCCCGGCCGGCTCGCGCGGCCTTGACCCGCCCGTCCCGGAATGTCACCAATAGCGAGGCCGGCACGCACAAGCAGGAGACAGCCATGACCGAGCAGGAGCTGAGCGCCCTCTTCCAGGCCCAGAGACGCTTCTTCGCCTCGGGCGCCACGAAGCCCCACGCCTTCCGCCACGATGCCCTCAAGCGGCTGTACCGCACGGTGCGGGACAATGAGGCCGCCCTGCTCAAGGCCCTGTCCGACGACCTGGGCAAGCCCGAGGACGAGGCCTGGGTGTCCGAGTTCGGCGCGGTGCTCTCCGAGACCGACTACGCGCTTTCGCGGCTGCGGCAATGGATGCGGCCGCGCGGCGCGCCCATTCCGCTTTTGTACCAGCCCTCGCGCGGCTACGTGCGCTACGAGCCTTTCGGTACATGCCTCGTGCTCTCGCCCTGGAACTATCCCCTGGCCCTGGCCCTGACTCCGCTCGTGAGCGCCCTGGCGGCCGGCAACTGCGCCGTGCTCAAGCCTTCCAGCAAGGCCCCGCGCACCTCCCGCGAGATCGCCCGGATGGTCACCGAGGCCTTCCCGGCCGAGCACGTCTTCTGCATCGAGGGCGGCGCGCGCACGGCCGAACTCCTCCTGGGCCTGGGCTTCGATTTCATCTTCTATACCGGCTCGGCCAGAATCGGCCGCAAGGTCATGGCCCAGGCGGCCCGGACACTCACGCCCGTGGTCCTGGAGCTGGGCGGCAAGAGCCCGTGCATCGTCGACCGGCATCTGGCCGACGGGAACATCGACAAGGCCGCGCGGCGCATCGTCTGGGGCAAGCTCCTCAACGCCGGCCAGACCTGCGTGGCGCCCGACTATGTTCTGGCCCACGTCGGGATCAAGGCCGAGCTGGAGCAGGCTCTGGTGCGGGCCGTGACCGACTTCTTCGGCCCGGACCCCAGCCGCAGCCCGCACCTGGGCCGCATCGTGAACCGGGAACACCACGAGCGCCTCGCGGGCCTGCTCGCCTCCACCCGCGGCCGCAGGCTCTTCGGCGGCGACAATCATCCGGGCGAGCTGTACATGGCGCCGGCCGTGGTCACCGACATGCGCGAGGACGACCCGCTCATGGCCGAGGAGATCTTCGGGCCCATACTGCCCGTGATGGGCGTGGAAAGCCTGGACAAGGCCATGGAGTTCATCAATTCGCGGCCCAGGCCCCTGGCCCTGTACCTGTTCACGGAGAGCGACGAAGCCATGGCCAGGGTCTTGCGCGACACGGCCTCGGGCGGCGTGTGCATCAACGACACGGCCCTGCACCTGGGGCCGCACGCCCTGCCCTTCGGCGGCGTGGGCGAGTCCGGCATGGGCCGCTACCATGGCCAGGCCGGCTTCGAGGCCTTCAGCTACCAGCGCGGCATCCTGCGCCGGGGCTTCCGCTTCGACTGGAAGCTGCGCTATCCGCCACGGTCCAAGCTCACCGGATTCAGGAAGGCCCTGCTGCGCTGGCTGGGCTGACCAGACCCGGACAGGATCGGGGCAGGGCGCAGCCGCCCTGTCTCGCTCCCGCCATGGACGCCTTGGGGGGAAACCGCCCCTTGCCGCGCTCTCGCGGCAAGTCGCTTCATTTCCCAAGACATGGAACGCGACCGCGGGCGGAGTCGGCCCTGGACGAGGTGTGGACGGGTGCGCCTGATGGCGCGCGTGTCCCACACGCGCATGGGCATCCCGGCCGAAAGCTTGGAGGCCGGCTTCGACAGCTTCAACCAAGCGCACGGCAAGGCGCACGGCCTCTTGGGCGGCATGGGCCCGGCCATCAGCCGGCTCGCCCTATTCGGCCGGCCTGGCTGGGAGCGCGGGGCCGCGCCTGCGGCGCGGCCAGGGCAGGCGGTGCATGAGGGCCGAATGGACGAGCGCGCCCATGGCCGTGAAGGCTAGCAGCGCGCGGATGACCTGCCACACGGTCCAGCGGTCGCGGTACAGGTCCCAGTCGTGAGGCAGGGAATCGGGGCTCCAAGTCTCTATGCGCATGTTGATGGGGCTGATGAACAGGCCCCAGATGACGACCATGAGCGCCAGGCAGGTCACGGCCAGGACTTGCGGCAGCCTCGCCTCTTGGCGCTGGCGCAGCTCCCAGGCGATCCAGCCCGTGGTCAGGAGCGCGCCGATCTCCACGATGCCCAGCGCCGGACCGTAATGGCTCATGAGCACCTTGTGCACCAGGAGGAACTCAGGCCCGGGCAGCTCGGTCCTCGGCCCGGCCTGGAGCACGTGGGTGAAGATGACGCCCGTGGCGAGGGCGGTCAGGAACAGACTCAAGGTGCGGATGAATGTCATGGCGATGGCTCCCGGTCCCCATGCGGGTGATCCCCTGTCCGTCCAACGCGGCCGGCCCCGGCTCCGAAGCATGGAAGCGCGCGCCAGCGCGCAACCCGGGCATTCCTGCCCACGGTCAAACCCGGAGCGGGCGTATCGGCGGCCTGATCACGAACAGGATCCGGCCATGGATGGATGGTGAGCTCCTCGGGGGACGCGTGCAGGGCCTCGTATACCAAAGACCCGGCTCCAGGCAAGGACTTGCCCACAAGGGCCGTCCCGGCGGGCGCGGCCGCCCTCTCCCGTCTAGCAGGCCCCGTGGCGCGTGAGGACCACGGGGATGGTCTTGGCCAGGATGTAGATGTCGAACCAGACCGACCAGTTGTTGATGTAGTATGTGTCCAGGTCGATGCGCTTGTCGTAGGACACGAGGTTGCGGCCCGAGATCTGCCACAGGCCCGTGATGCCGGGCCTGACCCGCGTGTACTGGGCGAAGGATTCGCGGTAGCGGTCCACCTCGGACTCGATGATGGGCCTGGGGCCCACGAGCGAGAGGTCGCCGCGCAGCACATTGAAGAGCTGAGGAAGCTCGTCCAGGCTCGTGCAGCGCAGGAAGCGACCCACCCTGGTCACCCGCGGGTCGCGGCGCAGCTTCTGGCAGCTGTCCCACTCGCGCTTGAGCTCGGGGTCCCGGGCCAGGTGCTCGTCCAGGATCTTCTCCGCGTCCGGGACCATGGTCCGGAATTTCCAGACATGGAAGGTCTTCCCGTTGAGGCCGATGCGCCGCTGCCTGAACAGCGCCGGCCCCTTGCTCTCCAGGCGGATGAGCGCGGCGATGACCAGGCACAGGGGCAGCACGACGATGCCGCCCGCGAGAGTCAGGGCCAGGTCCAGAAAACGCTTCATGGCCAGCCGTCGGCAGTCGAGGAGGTTGTGACGCACGAGCAGGCCGGGCAGCCCGCCCACGTCCAGGGCCGTGGTCCACAGGCTCGCGCGGCCCACGGATACCGGGAGAATGAGCACGTGCTTGAAGCTGCGCGCGAGATGGTCGAGCAGTTCGCGGTTCCCGGCGGATTGGAGGCAGGCCCCGGAAACGGCCGCATGGGAATGCTCGCCCTGGCCAAGGGCCAGGGCGTCGTCAAGGTCGCGCACCACCGGCACGCCCTCGATATCCTCCTCGCCCTGAGCCTCGTCGAGGCAGGGGTGCACGGCCAGCGGCCGCAGGCCGATCCCCGGCTTGAGCCGGAGCGTGTTCAGGAGGATGCGCGCCGCGCCGTCGGCGCCGAAGACGACCATCGGGTAGCCCCACCATCTCTTGCTCACGAGCAGTGAGCGCATGGCCGCGCGCCCCAGGGGCGCCAGGATCATGCTCAGGAGCCAGCTCTCGAGGAACACGGCGCGCGAGTAGAGGTGCCCCTCGCGGGAGACGAAGGTCAACGCGCCGAAGGCCAGGAAGACGAGCGAGATGCCCCAGCAGAGCTTCTTGATCTCCTCGGGCGGCGGCAGGAGCACTCCGGGATAGAGGCCCAACGCGCCGAGCACGAGCGGGAAGAGAGCCAGGCTCGGCACGAGTCGCAGGTAGGCCGAGGGCGCGATGTGCCCGCCCGTGGCCCAGAGGATGCCGAGGGCGGCCAGGACCGCGACGATGATGGCCGCGAGGTCCGCGAACATGAGGAATAAGGGTAGAAGATGAGGCAATCGCTTGCGCATGGGCGCGTCGTCCTCCGAATCCGAGCCGGCTTTCCCGCGCCGGGGCGCCGATCGGCATGCCGCCCGGCCGGCCACGTCCTCGCTTCCGCAGACAAGACAGCCCGCGAATCGGGTCGGCGGGAACACGCGACGGAAGCGTCGTTGTCGAGCGAGAGGCATCCGTTCTACCGAAACCGCCCGCGCCTGCCAAGTAGTCTGGAATGCGGCGCGGGCATTGGATACCCAAAGTCAGCCATTGACCGAAGCAAGGGAGAGTCGTGGAGGACATGCCGCGTGGCCGTGCCGCGCAATTTTCGTACTCGGTCGCGCATGCGCGTCGCCAGGCATGATATCGCCGCCCATGCTCCGCGGCGCGCATCCGATATGCGGCCGCGACGCTTCACGAGCGCATCGAGGCTCGTTGTACCGCAACGCTTCCATCCAAGAACCGTGCCGCCGGCCCATCCATCCGGCGGCCTCCACGGGAGGCATCGCGGGCCGATGCGGCCATGGGCCTGCCTTGCGGAACAGCGTCCCCATGACTTGCGGACAGCCGTGACGCGAATCCGTCAGGACCGCGACGAGCCCTCCCAGAGGTTGTAAACGTAGAGCACGCAGGGCAGCTTGGCGCTGAAGAACAGCACCTTGCGCTCGGTGCGCAGACCGACGTGCTTGGCCAGGGCGGCGTTGCCCGTGAACACGCCGGCCCGGTAGCCGGCGCAGCGCCGCTTGAGGAAGTCGCCCAAGGCCTTGTACGTCTCGCCGAGCTCGTCCGCCTCGCCCATCCGCTCGCCGTACTCCGGGTTCACGAGCACCGCGCCCCGGCCCTCGGGTACCGGCGTCTCGCGGAAGTCGCACACGGAGAACTCGATGTCCCCTTCCACCCCGGCCTGGCGAGCATTGTCGCGGGCCGCGGCCACGGCTTGCGCATCCATGTCCGTGGCGACGATGCGCCCCTTGGGGCCGGGCAGGATGCGGGCCTTGGCCTCGTCGAGCAGCCCTTGCCAGGCGGAGGCCTCGAACTCGGTCAGGTGCATGAAGGCGAAGGACTCCCGCAAAAGGCCGGGCGCGATGTGGCGGGCCATGAGCGCGGCCTCGATGGCCAGCGTGCCGCTGCCGCACATGGGATTCACGAAGTTCTCGGCCGGGTCCCAGAAGATCGCGCGGATCACGGCCGCGGCCAGGGTCTCCTGCATGGGCGCGCGAAACGGGTTCAGCCGGTAGCCCCGTTTGGGCAGGGGGATGCCCGTGGTGTCCAGGAACAGGTCGGCCTTCCTGTCGCGCCAGTACAGGAACAGGCACACGCCGCGGCCCTCGTCCGGCCCGGAGTCCGGCCGCCGGCCAGTCTCCCGCGCGAAGCGGTCCACCACGGCGTCCTTGACGCGCAGGTTGGGGAAGCGCGTGTCGCGTATGCTGGGGTGCGAGACGGACGAGTGCACGCTCAGGTACCCGTCGGCGGAGAAGATCTCCTCCCAGGGCAGGGCGTTCGCCTCGCGGTAGATCATGTCCGGGTGCAGGGCCCCGAAGCGCTTGAGCCGGTAATGCACGCGGTGGCCGCAGCGCAGATGAAGATTCAGGCGCATGCAGTCCAGGAGCGTGCCTTTCGTGCGCGCGCCGGCCTCCAGCTCCTCGGTTTCATAGCCCAGTTCGCGCATTTCCAGGGCCAGGTAAGGAGACAGCCCCTTGGGGCAGGAAACAAGGATCACGCTTTCGCGGGACAGTGTGAACATGCGGCCTCGCTGGCTTGGTGTCGGGGAAGCGGCCCGCCCCGCGCGGCCGCCTGGATCCAACACATACCCTCTTTCCGCCCCGA
This sequence comes from Pseudomonadota bacterium, assembly GCA_023433925.1. Classification (GTDB taxonomy): domain Bacteria; phylum Desulfobacterota; class Desulfovibrionia; order Desulfovibrionales; family Desulfovibrionaceae; genus Desulfocurvibacter. The sequence continues at coordinate 8,987 of JAEYTO010000105.1, forward strand.
TATGAACCACCTTGCGTCGGCCTGCCCCGGCTCCGAAGCATGGAAGCCCGCGCCCGCTCGCCCCCTCCGCCGGCAGGCCCCGGGCTGCGCTCGGGAGAGTCGCCTGTCCGCGCTTGGTGCGTGCGAACGAGCGTCAAGGCCAAGCCGAACAGACTGTTGAAAACAGCCGTCCCGGCTTTTCCACTCCGCCATGCAGCACCATGCAGCGCGCCTGTTCGTATTCGGCGGGCTATTCTGGCCCGCGCAGCCTGTTGTCCATGGGTTGCAACGCAGAGCGTGGAATGCTTGCGCATGCTCCATGAGAGTACTTCATACTCATGTTGGTTGATTCAGCAATCAAATGCATTAAACGTGATTGATCCTCCAATCAGTACGCTCTCAAATTAATTTGACCATGCCAGGCATAGTAGGTAAGGACTACACTGCGAAATCCCTCTGGGCCCATGGTGCGTTCACGTGCCAGGGTTGGCCAGGGATTCATGCATTCCCAATGTACTGGGAATTCCGCACCAGCGCAGTGCGACAACCGTTTGCTGGAGGATATGTCCATGCTGAGACTTGTCTGCTCGCTCTTCAGTCTCGTGGCGCTGCTGTGCGCCACGCCCGCCTTGGCCAAGGACATCGTCCTGGGCATTCCCCTGCCTCTTACCGGCGCCCAGGCAAAGTTCGGCGAGATACAGAAACGCTCGTACGAGATGGCCGCGCAGGAGATCAACGCCGCCGGCGGCATCAAGGGCGATAAGCTCGTGTTCCGCTTCGAGGACTCTCAAGGTAAGCCCGAGGTCGCTCGTTCCATCGTCGAGAAGCTCATCGACGTGGGCAAGCAGCCGGTCATCGTGGGCGAGTATACGTCGAGCTGCGCCAAGGCCGTGGCCGCCGTGTCCGAGGAGCGCAAGACGCCCTACGTGGTCGTGGCCAGCGCCGCGGACGAGATCACGCAGCAGAACTACAAGTACGTCTTCCGCATCAACCCGTCCAACGCCTATTACGCCACCGGACTGATGGGCTACCTGGCCGAGGTGGTCAAGCCCAAGACCATGGTCATCCTCTACGAAAGCTCCGACTTCGGCACCTCCGGCGCCGACGAGATGGCCAAGAGCGCCAAGCAGGTCGGCATCAAGGTGCTCATGAACGAGAGATACGAGAAGGGCGCCGTGGACTTCAAGCCCGTCCTCTCGCAAGTCAAGCGCGTCAATCCCGACATGATCTACATGGTCTCCTATGTCATGGACGCCGCCCTGCTCATGCGCCAGATCAAGGAGCTGCGCATCGACGCCAAGCTCTTCGCCGGCGGCGCGGCGGGTTTCGCCATCCCCGAGTTCATCGATAACGCCAAGGAGGCCTCCGAGCTGGTGGTCACCGCCACCCTGTGGAGCCCCCAGGTCAAGTACCCGGGCGCCAAGGCGTACGCCGACAAGTACAAGGCCGCCCAAGGCGACTTCCCGTCCTACCACGGCGCCCTGGCCTACAGCGCCGCGTACGTGCTCGCCGACGCCCTGGGCCGCGCCAAGAGCCTGACCGCCGACGACATCCGCGACGCCCTCAAGGCCACGGACATGCTGACCGCCTTCGGTCCGGTCAAATTCCAGGACAAGGATGGCTACCAGAACCAGAACTTCCTGGAGACGCTCGTGCTCCAGGTGATCGACGGCAAGCACGAGACCATCTGGCCGCAAAGCATGGCCAGCGCCAAGTACGTCTATCCGATTCCGCGCTGGCGCGAACGCAAGTAGGGACCTAGGGGGTACGGGTCGATGTGGATACATATTGAAGTTTTTCTCCAGACACTCATCGCGGGCGTCATGCTCGGGGGCCTCTACGCCCTTATCGGCCTCGGCATGACGCTCATCCTGGGCGTCATGAAGATCATCAACCTGGCCCACGGCCAGCTCATGATGGTCGCCATGTACATCGCCTTCTGGCTCTTCACGCTGTACGGCCTCGACCCGTACCTCTCCCTGCTCGTGGCGCCGCCGATCCTGTTCGTCGTCGGAGTCCTGCTCCAGAAGACGCTCATCAACCCGGTGCTCAGGGTGGACTCCATCCTGCCTCACAACCAGGTCATCCTCATGGTCGGCATCGGCCTGGTGCTCCAGAACCTGGCGACCATCTTCTTTACCTCGGACTACCGCTCCACGCCCGTGGATTACGCCACCTCGGCCTTCTACCTGAGCGACTACTGGGCCGACGCGCCCTTCGAGCTCTCGCTCTCCCTGCCCTGGGGCGTGTCCTTCCTCCTCGCCGTGGCCATCACCACGGCCCTGTGGTTCTTCCTGGCCAGGACCGACACCGGGCGCTCCATCCGCGCCACGGCCCAGGACCGCGACGCGGCCATGCTCATGGGCGTGGACGTCCAGAGCATGCGCGTCATCACCTTCGGCCTGGGCTCGGCCCTGGTCGCCGCGGCCGGCTGCCTGTTCCTGCCCATCTATTATCTCTTCCCGGCGCTCGGCTCGCAGTTCACGCTCATCGCCTTCGTCATCACCATCCTCGGAGGCCTGGGCTCGACCATGGGCGCCATCCTCGGCGGGCTCATCCTGGGCGTGTTCGAATCGCTCACCGCCACGTACGCCGGAATGGGCTGGGCCCCGGCCGGACGATTCGTCATCTTCGTGGCCGCGCTCGTGTTCCTTCCGGGCGGCGTGGCCTCACTTCTCAAGAGCAGGAAGCTGAGCCGATGAAACGCTACGCACCATACCTGGTCCTGGCGGCGCTCGCCCTGCTGCCGTTTTTCGGGCTGAACACCTACCTCATGCACATCATCATCCTGTCGGTGATGTGGACCGTGGCCGGCATCGCCTGGAACCTGCTCGGCGGCTACTGCGGACAGGTCTCCTTCGGACACGCGGCCTTCTTCGGCATGGGCGCCTACTCGGGCGGACTGCTGGCCGTCCACTTCGGGGCCTCGCCCTGGTGGGGCCTGCTCCTGGCCATCCCGACCTCGGCGCTCGTCGCGCTGATCATGGGCTCCATTGTGCTCCGGCTGCGCGGCCCGTACTTCGTCCTGGCCACCCTGGCCATCGGCGAGGTCATGCGCATCATGGCCGAGAACCTGACCGGCCTGACCAAGGGCACGCTGGGCATCATGATCACGCGCACCTGGGTGGACAAGCTGCCCTACTACTACGTCATCCTGGCCCTCGCCGCGCTGGCCTTCCTCGTCAGCCGCGTCATCGTCCGCTCGCGGCTGGGCTACTACTTCGTGGCCATCCGCGAGGACCAGGACGCGGCCGAGTCCATGGGCATCCCGACCACGCTCTACAAGACCATCGCCCTGACCGTGAGCGCCATGCTCACGGGCCTGGCCGGCGCGTTCTACACGAGCTACATGGGCTACATCGACCCGCAGGTGGTCTTCTCGCTGGGCGACATCTCCATCCTCATCATCATGGTCGTCATGGTCGGCGGCGTGGCCACGGAATGGGGCCCGGCCGTGGGCTCGGTGATCATGGTCCTGCTCGCCGAGGCCATCCGCTCCATCCCGACGCTGGGCGTGGCCCACCAGACGCTCTTCGGCATCCTGCTCATTGTCATCATCATCTACCTGCCCAACGGCCTGGTGGGCGATCTGCCGGCCGTCCTGCGGCGGCTCATGTCGGGCCGGCAGTCCAAGACGGCGCCGGCCAAGGAGGTCGCCTAGATGGGCATGCTCGACGTTCAGAACATCTCCATGTTCTTCGGCGGCCTGGCCGCCCTGTCCAAGGTCACCTTCGACGTGCGCCAGGGCGAGATCCTGGCCCTCATCGGACCAAACGGAGCGGGCAAGACCACGCTCTTCAACTGCGTGAACGGCTTCTACAAGCCCTCCATCGGCGAGGTCAGCTTCAAGGGCCAGCGCATCTCGGGGCTCAAGCCGCACCAGGTCTGCCGCTTGGGCGTCGCGCGCACCTTCCAGGTGGTCAAGCCGCTCCAGCGCATGTCGGTCTTCGATAACGTGCTCGCCTCGGCCTTCCTGCGCAACCCCACGCGCGCCTCGGCCTCGGCCGTGGCCGAGGAGATGCTCCACTTCACGGGGCTGTGGGATGACAAGGACATGCTCTCCAAGGGCCTGCCGCTAGGCAAGCGCAAGCGCCTGGAGATCGCCCGCGCCCTGGCCACCCAGCCCGAGTTCCTTCTCCTGGACGAGTCCTTCGCGGGCCTCAACCCCGCCGAGCTGGACGTGTCCATCGAGATCATCAAGGGCATCAAGGCCAGGGGCATCACCATCATGATCATCGAGCACCACATGAAGGTCATCATGTCCATCTCGGACAGGATCGTGGTGCTCAATTACGGCCAGAAGATCGCCGAGGGCACGCCGGCCGAGATCGGTCAAAACGCCCAGGTGGTCGAGGCCTACCTCGGGGAGGCGCACGGTGCTTGAGATCCGCGGAATCGATGTGGCCTATGGGGACGTGCAGGTCATCTGGGACGTCTCCTTCACGGTGGGCAAGGGCGAGATCGTGGCCCTCATCGGCGCCAACGGAGCGGGCAAGTCGACGACCCTGCGCACCATCTCCGGCCTTCTCCGGCCGCGCACGGGCGACATCCTCTTCAACGGCGAGAACATCGGCAAGGTCGAGCCCTACAAGCTCATCGAACGGGGCATCGCCCATGTGCCCGAAGCCCGGCGGCTGTTTCCCGAGATGACCGTGGAGGAGAACCTGGACATGGGCTCCCTGCGCGGCCAGGCCAAGGCTAGGCGGAGCCACAGCAAGGAGCTCGTGTTCGACCTCTTCCCGCGCCTGCGGGAGCGCCGCCGGCAGCTGTCGGGCACGCTCTCGGGCGGCGAGCAGCAGATGCTGGCCATCGGCCGCGGGATCATGTCCCTCCCGGAGCTCATCATGTTCGACGAGCCTTCGCTGGGCCTGGCGCCCATCCTCGTGCGCGACATCTTCGAGATCATTCGCAAGATACGCGCCGAAGGGAAGACCATCCTCATCGTGGAGCAGAACGTGCGCCAGACGCTGGCGCTGTGCGACAGGGCCCATGTGCTGGAGAACGGCAAGATCACCATGCAGGGCGCGGGCAAGGACATGCTCAACGACGAGCATGTCAAGGCGGCGTACCTTGGCGTCTAGAGCAGTTTGACATTGAGACGCTCGCTCCGGCGTTGACGGCGCAAGTGAATCGCGTCCACGCCTGCGCGGCGGCAAGCCATGCCGACGCATGGCTTGCAGAGCATTTTCAAGAGCAAAATGCTCTAAACCATACCAAGGGAGCGCTCATATGCTCGTGAAAGACTGGATGACCTCACCCGTGCACACAGTGCGTCCCGAGGACAACATCTCGGACGCGGCGTTCCTCATGCGCGAGAAGAAGATCAAGCATCTGCCCGTGGCGACCGGGGCCAAGCTCGTCGGCATCCTCTCCGACCGGGACATCAAGGAATACCTTCCGTCCAAGGGCACGTCGCTGGACGTGTACGAGCTCAATTACCTCCTGGCCAAGACCAAGGTCTCGAGCGTCATGCGCCAGCCCGTGCAAACGGCGGCCCCCCATACGCCCGTGGAGGAGGCGGCCATGATCCTCCACGACCGGAACATCGGCTGTCTGCCGGTGGTCGAGGACGGCAAGCTCGTGGGCATCATCTCGGACAAGGACATCTTCAAGGTCCTCGTCGAGATCACCGGCGTGCGCAACGGCGGCCGGCGCTTCACCTTCGTGCTCGACGACAAGCCCGGCTCCATCAAGGAAGTGGCCGACGTCATCCGCGCCAAGGGCTACCGCCTGCTGAACATCATGTCCTCAAGCGAGAAATCCGCGCCGGGCACGCGCTACGTGGTCATCCGCACGCGCGGCGACGGCGACTACCAGGGACTGCTCGCGGTTCTGAAGAACAGCGACTATCATCTGGTGCATTCCATCTAGCGCGTTTTGCAAATCACCTGAGAGAGGGCGCCGCCCTCTCTCAGGCTCTCTCTCCCCCGCCAGGGGATGATCCCCCATGGCCCTCCATTTCATTTGCAAGCTGCTCTTGCCCGGCGCTATCCGCGCAGCATGGAGTCTCAATCCACGCCCCTCTGCGAGGGGCGAC
>JAEYTO010000115.1 GCA_023433925.1 Pseudomonadota bacterium
ATATACGCCCATTCAACTGGGGTGCAGGGGCCTGCGGCCCCTGCCGGGAGAGAGTCCGAGGGAGGGCAGCGCCCTCTCTCGGTTGATTCGCAAAATGCGTTAGACGGCAGGGGGCGGGGCGGGAAAGGCTTGGCCGGAAATCCCGGCCGGGCCTGCTTGCCTTGCGCTTGATCAGGAATCGTCCATGACGATCTTCCAGCCGTCGCCTTCCTTGGCCAGCTCGAAGGAGCCGTTCCTTGTGGCGGAGAAGATGCCCTGCCTGGCGCGCACGGCGATGTCCACCTCGGCGATGTCGCCCCGCACCTCCAGTCGCTCGAAGTCGAAGCCGACGATGAACGCGCCGCGACGTTCGTATTTCGCGAGCTTGTCCCTGAGCCTGGGCGCGTACTCGCCCACATCGAGCCATTCGCTGGAAAAGGGGCCTTTGTCGCTGATGCGCGCCTCGGGCGAGTAGAGCTCAAGGATGCCGTCGGCGTCGCGGCGGTTGAAGCAAGAGACGTAGTGCCTGACCATGCCGGTGATGACGGCCTGGTCGCTCGAAGGCGTGGAAGACCGGGCCGGGGCAGCCATGATCAGTATGAAGATGGCGGCCAGGGTGAGCATGGCGGCCGGCATGCGCGACATGGAACCTCCTCGGAAGCCGGCTCGCACCGGCTGGGATGTGGGGAAGTTATCCATGATGCAACGCCCTGGCAAGAGAAAGATACACTGGGCTTTGGTGGCCGTACTGGCGAATGATATTGGTCTAAAAACGGCTGGACGGTCTATTGTGGCTGGTGTCTTGTAGTGGCTGGTCCCATTGTCATGTAGGCGGGGTCGTTGGCGTAAGCGCTGAGATTCGGGTTGAAAACAAGGATGAACTGATTCAGTGCGAACGGTTCGTGCCGGCGCGATGGTCACGTGCGGATTGCCGGCTTTGCGCGCCTGCTCAGAAATCGTCCACGATGATCTTCCATCCGCCATCCTTCTGGGCCAACTCGAAGCTGCCGCTTCGTGTGACGGAAAACACGCCCTGCTTGAATCGCAATGAGATGTCCACCTCGGCCGTGCCGTCCTGGAACTCCAGGCGCTCCATCTCGAAGCCGGTGATATAGGTTCCGCTTTCGTCGTGCTTGGCGAGCTTCTCTTCGAGCTTGGGCGCGTATTCTTCCACGTCAACCCATTCGCGGGAGGAGGGGCCGGACACGCTGACACGCGCATCGGGCGAGTACAGATCGAGGATGCCGTCGGCGTCGCGGCGGTTGAAATTGGAGATGTAGCGTTTAACCAGGCTGCGCACCTCGGCTTGGGCATCCTGCCTGACAGGCGCGGAGTGGAGCGTGGGAAGCGGCGTGTAGGGATCGTTGATCACCGACAGGATGATGAGCACGGCCAGGATCGGCAGAATGCGAGGCATGGCTGATCTCCTTGCCCGTGTGTCGGGGCTCGGATCAGTCTAGCTCGTCCGGCGCGTCACGGGCAAGGAGATTGCCGTCGGACTCATCCCGTGAATCGGGAGCAGGGCTTTCCTCGGGGCAGGCCTGGCCGCCTGCGTCATCAGGCGGCTCGACCAGCCGCCATTTGCCGGCCTTTCTTCAGAATCCGTAGCGCTCGTATTTCCTGTTCACCCGGTCCACGAACTGGATGAAGCGGTAGCCGCCCTTGAGCTGGTCCTGCTCCAGCAGCCCGTAGGCCTCCTCCACGCACTTGTGGCACGAGCCCACGGGAACCTCGATGCCCACGCCGAGCTTGCTGCGCGTGGAGCGCGTCTCGATGCGCAGGATGCCCCGGCAATGGTCGCACCGGCGCACGGACTCGATCTGCGCTTCGTTGATGTCGTCGGTGTCGTAGTAGATGTTCTTGTGGCGCACCCAGTAGCCGCCCACGAGGCTCTCTCGCTGCTTGGCCGGCGGCTCGGGCGGGCTGAAGTAGAGCTTGGGCAACTCCTCGCACAGGGCCTTGATGTACTCGGTCACGCGCGGGCTCTGGCGCAGGGCTTTTTCGTCATAGTCGGGCTCGCGCACGTGCGAGTAGTCCAGGCCGGCCATGGCCAGGCAGATGCCCAGGTTCACGTAGGGCAGCGCGCCCTGGATGGCGTAGCCGCCTTCGAGCACGGCGATGTCCGGGTCCAGCCGCCGGTTCAGCTCGGCGTAGCCGCGGGCCGAGATGGCCATGTTCGTGATGGGGTCGGTGAAGTGGTTGTCCTGGCCCGCGGAGTTGATGACCAGGTCGGGCTTGAAGTCGTCGAGGATGGGCCGCACCACGTGGTCGATGCACCATAGGTAGCCCTCGTCCGAGGTGCGCGGCGGCAGGGGGATGTTGATGGTCCTGCCGCGCGCGTTGGGGCCGCCGGTCTCCATGGGGAAGCCCGTGCCGGGGTAGAGCGTGCGGCCGTCCTGGTGCAGGGAGATGAACAGCACGTCCGGGTCGTTCCAGTAGATGTCCTGGGTGCCGTCGCCGTGGTGGCAGTCCGTGTCCACGATGGCGATGCGCTTTTGGCCGTAGGTCTCGCGTATCCACTCGACCATGACGGCTTCGTTGTTGATGGTGCAGAAGCCGCGCGTGCCGTGCACGACCTTCATGGCGTGGTGGCCCGGCGGCCGCACCAGGGCGAAGGCTTTTTGGCAGCGGTTCGCAAGCACGAGCCGGGCCGCCTCGATGGCCCCGCCGGCCGCGATGGAGTGAGAGCGCGTGGCCACGGCGTCCACGTCCGGGAAGCAGAAGTGCGTGCGCTCGATGTCCTCGCGGCTGGCCACGCCCGGCTTGTGCTCGCTGATGCCCTCGATGTCGAACAGGCCTTCCTCCACGAGCTGATCGTGGGTGTAGAGCAGGCGTTCCTCGCGCTCGGGGTGCGTGGGGCTGATGGCCCAGTCGTAGGCCGGGAAGAAGATGATGCCCAGGGAGTTCTTGGCCTTCAGCATAGCTTCCCCGCGAGCTCCTTGTAGCGGTGCAGGATGCCGGGCTTGATCTGGCACTTGACGCGGATGTTGCGTCCCGCCAGCCGTTCGTCGCGGACCATGTTGAAGCTCGCGGCCTGGGTGATCTCCACGTTCTCCTCGCGTGACGGAATGCCCTCCTCGCGCAGGGAGTTGAGCAGCAGCCGCTTGGCGTCGCGCTGCGCGTCCTTGAGGGAGTAGCTCTCCTCCACGGTACGCGCGAAGCCGAGGGAGGGCACGAACATCTGCTGGCGCTCGGTGTCGGCGAACAGCTCGATGCCGCGCGTGGTGCGCGTGAGGGCCGCGCCCACGGCGTTGGCCACGGCATGGTTGCCCGGCACGGTCACGGACAGGGAGAAGGCCTTGAACAGCTCCGGGGCCATGGCCTCGGCCGGGCCTCCCACGACGTAGATCTTGCGGGGCGTGATGCGCCGCTCCCCGAGCAGCTCGCGGATGGTGTACACGGGCCGCGCGTTCAGCTCGTCGATCATCTCGCGCACGGCCTCGCGGATGCGGTCCACGGCCGCGGCCACGGCCCGTTCGGCCAGCTCCTGGGGCGTCAGGGCCAGCCGGCCGGCCAGATCCTCGATGCCCCGCCTGGAGGCCGCCACGTCGCCGTAGGCCGATTTGCCCAGATAATTGAAGGCGTCGGTCAGGGTGGGCTTCGCGCCGCCGTCGGCCATGCACGGGCCGTGGCGCTGCGGCCCCACGCGCACATCGCCGTTGAACCATACGGCCGAGTCGCCGCCCACGCCGATGGAGTGCGTCTTGAGGGCGCGCACCAGGGTGGCGTGCGAGCCGATGTGGATGCCGTCGTACTCCATGACTGGCGCGCCGTTGACGAAAACGGCCATGTCCGTGGTCGTGCCGCCCACGTCGAGGGTGACCGAGTCCAGCGCGATGTCGCACATGGCCGCCAGGCCCATGACGCTCGCGGCCGGTCCGGACAGGATGGACTCCACGGGCGCGCGGCGGGCGATGGCCAGGGGGATGGTCCCGCCGTCGGCCTTGAGGATGTTCACCTTGGGGTTCATGCCGAAGGCGTCCAGGCTCTCGGCGACCGCGTTGCAGAAGGTGTTGAAGCGCCGCCAGACCGCGCTGTTGAAGTAGGCCGTGGCGATGCGCCGCGGGAAGTTCAGCCGGCCGGTCATCTCATGCCCCAGACTCACGAAGTCCGCGCGCGGGCCGATGATGTCGCGGATGGCGGCCTCCTGGGCCGGGTTGCGCGGCGAGAACTTGGTCACGGCCGCGAAGACCCGCACGCCGTTGTCCAGGCAGGCGCGCACGGCCCGCTCCACATCGGCGGGATCGAGCTCCCGGACCACGTTGCCGCGATGGTCCGTGGAGCCGGGGAGCACGTGGAAGTCGCGGCAGACCATGAAATCGGCCGGGTCCAGGCCGGGTCCGCCGGACACGAGCACGCCCACGTCCTCCAGCTTGCCCTGCACGAGGGCGTTGGTGGTCAGGGTCGTGGACAGGTTGAGCCGCTCGATGGAGCCGGCCGGGACCTCCTCGCGCACGCGCTCCAGCACGGCCAGCACGGAATGGAGCAGGTTCTCGTGGTCGGTCTTGACCTTGTAGGTGGCCGCGATGCCCGTGTCGTCGATGACCACGGCGTCGGTGTGCGTGCCGCCCACGTCGATGCCAAGCAGCATGGGTTGCGTCCCTCGCGTCGGATCTCAGGCTGGTTGCGTGGAGAAGCGATCAGTCAGCATTCGCTTTTTTCGCCCGCCAGGGAGCAAAAGTCCATCCCAATTCCGGTGGACGGCGCGTAGGAAGCGGCGAGTGGCGGGCGAACTCTCGCGTCCTCAGTCCACCTTGAGCACCACGGCGAAGGCGCTGAACAGGACCTGCACCGCGTCACCGGGCGCGAGGTCCAGGCGGCGGGCGCTCTCGGTGGTGATGATGGCCGCCATGCGCGTGGAGTCGGCCAGGGCGGTGACGACCTCGGCGGTGATCTCACCGGGGCGGACCTCCTCCACGCGGCCGGGCAGGCGGTTTTCGATGCTTGCCAGCCATGGCTCGTCTCCCTTGACCAGGGACACGAGCGGGGCCTTGATCTCGGCCGCCACGGGCGTGCCGGGCCGCAGGCCGAGATCGTCCACGCTGCGCGTGGTGACCACGGACACGACGCGCAGCCCGCCCAGGGTGGCCATCTCCACCTCGGCCTGGATGTCGCCCCGGCGCACCGAGGCGACCTTGCCAAAGAAGGCGTTGCGCGCGCTCGATGTCCGCCGGGCCTCGCGCTCCAGGGTCCTGGCCATGATGCGCCGCGTGTCCTCCTCTCCGAATTCCACCAGGGAGGCCGTCAGGTCGGGCGAGGACTGGCCCAAGGTGGCCTGCACGATGGTCAGGGGCACGTCGGCGCGCAACAGCTCGATGGCCCGCGAGCGGCGCAGCACGGTGGGGTTGAGCGCCTCGCGCGGCAGCCCGGCCTCCTCGGCCCGCTCATAGAGCTTGCGCCGGATGTGCGCCGGGTCCAGGCGCAGGACCTCGCCGCGCAGGCGATCCAGGCCGGGATCGGCCAGGATGCGGGTGATTTCGAGCGCGGCCGGCTCGGGCAGGCGCACTTCCCGGCCGACGCTGGCGCGCTCTTGAGCCCGCGGGCCGTTCGAGCGGACATCCGAGCGGACATCCGAGCGGACATCCGAGCGGACATCCGAGCGGACATCCGAGCGGACATCCGAGCGGACATCCGAGCGGACATCCGAGCGGACATCCGAGCGGACATCCGAGCGGGCGTCCGGCACGGCGGACCGGCCGGCATCCGCCGCCACCCCGCGATGAAAGCGCACGATTCCGGCCCGTGCGTCCAGGTCGCGCCGGTCGTCCAGGCCGAGCACCTCGCCGAGCTTGGCGCCGGTCCAGCGCAGGAGCAGAAAGGCCAATAGAACGCGCAGGCGAGAGGCGCGCACGTCGCGCCGGCCGCTCTTGCCTGCCCAGTCGCGGACGGCCTGGGTCACGGCCGCGAGCTGCTCGCTGTCCAGGTGGCGCACCTCGCCGGGCACGGCCATGGCCGCGCCGTGGCGGTCCACTCCGGCGCGCGCTCCGGCGGAGTCGCCCCTGTGCACCCGGCCCGCCCGGCCTGCCCGGCCTGCCCGATCTGCCCGATCTGCACGATCTGGCCGATCAGCCTGATTTACACGATCCGCGCGATCCAGGATTTCCACCATGCGCTCCAACGATCCCGGCGTACCGGAATCGCCGGGCTTGCGGGCCGCGCCCTTCGCGCCTGGACCGTCGATCAAGCCGGCCCCTGGGGGCTTGCTGCGTCTGTCTGACATGCTCTTGAGGCTCCCGTGCGCGGAGCGCCTGCGCAGCGCTCCTTCGTCTGGCTTCCAGGATACGGCTTTCATCGCGAAAACAAAAGATTAGGGAGAACCGTTTTGCTCGTGACAATCCGACCAGGCTGGGATAGGCAAGAACTGTCACGAAAAAATTAATAAGCGTGACAGTAACCCGAGGAGTCCGCCATGCACTTTCCCATAGCCGGGATCGATGTCTCTCCCTGGGTGCCGCCGCTGACCGCCCTGGTCGTCTCCTTCTTCACCTCCATGGGCGGGGTGTCCGGCGCCTTCCTGCTCCTGCCGTTCCAGGTCTCGGTCCTGGGCTACACGGCGCCCTCGGTGAGCGCCACGAACCAGTTCTACAACGTGGTGGCCATCCCGAGCGGGGTCTACCGCTTCATCCGCGAGGGCCGCATGGTCTGGCCCCTGACCTGGATGGTCGTCATCGGCACGCTGCCCGGCGTGCTCATCGGCGCCATCGTGCGTGTCAAGTGGCTGCCCGACCCGACGCACTTCAAGCTCTTCGCCGGCCTGGTGCTCCTGTACATCGGCTTCAGGCTCGTGCGCGACCTGACCAGGAAGAAGGCCCCGGGCCAGGACAAGGCCTCGGCCGAGAAGCGCTTCCAGGAGGTGGTCAAGGCCTGGAAGCAGAAGGCCGCCCAATCCGGCGAGCCTCTGCCCACGGTGCGCGTCCTCCAGTTCAGCGCCACGCGCATACGCTATGAGTTCTACGGCGAAGTCTTCGACGTCTCCTCGGTCGGCATCTTCATGCTGAGCTTCATCGTGGGCATCATCGGCGGCGTGTACGGCATCGGCGGCGGGGCCATCATCGCTCCCTTCTTCGTGGCCTTCTTCGGGCTACCGGTCTACACCGTGGCTGGCGCGGCGCTCATGGGCACCTTTCTGACCAGTGTCTCCGGCGTGGTTTTCTACCAGGCCATCGCCCCGTTCTGGCCCGAACTCGCCGTGGCCCCCGACTGGACCCTCGGAGCGCTCTTCGGCCTGGGCGGCTTCGCGGGCATGTACGTGGGAGCGCGCTGCCAGAAGTACGTCCCGGCCAAGTATATCAAGGCCTTCCTTTCGGCGTGCATCCTGTTCCTGGCGGTGCGCTACGTTTATGAATTCCTCAAATAGCCCCCTCTGAAAGCCCTTGCGGAAACCGCTCGAAAGTGGTTTAGCTGGTGAAGATGCCCGGCCGCCCGGTTTCCCGGGGCGGCTGGCCTTTCACCTTCGTTACAAGCAAAGGAGACACTATGTCCGAACTGCACGGTATCTACAAATGCGCGCTCTGCGGCAACATCGTTGAAGTCCTGCACACCGGCGACGGCGATCTGACCTGTTGCGGCGAGCCCATGAAGTATTTTGCGGCCAACACCGTTGACGCCGCCAAGGAGAAGCACGTTCCCGTGATCGAGAAGACCGCCAACGGCTTCAAGGTCAAGGTCGGCAGCGTTGCCCACCCCATGGAAGAAAAGCACTGGATCGAGTTCATCGAAGTCATGGCCGATGGCAAGGTCTACCGTCAGGAGCTCAAACCCGGCATGGCCCCCGAAGCCGAGTTCTGCATCCAGGCCGAGAAGATCGTTGCCCGCGAATACTGCAACCTCCATGGCCTGTGGAAGGCGGAGTAGCACATGCTCAGCGATAAAATGAATCAGGCCCTCAACGACCAGGTCAAGTGGGAGCTGTGGTCCTCCTACCTGTACCTGTCCATGGCCTCCTACTTCGAGGACATGGGCCTCATGGGTTTCGCCAGTTGGATGAAGGTGCAGGAGCAGGAAGAGAAGTTCCACGCCACCAAGTTCTACGGCTACACCTTCGAGCGCGGCGGGCGCATCAAGCTGCAGACCCTGGAAGCCCCCGAGAACTCCTGGGCCAGCCCCCTGGCCGCCTTCCTGGACACGCTCAAGCACGAGCAGGGCGTCACCGCGCGCATCAACGCCCTGATGGACCTCGCCATCGACGAGCGCGACCATGCCACCGCCTCCTACCTGAAGTGGTTCATCGACGAGCAGGTGGAGGAGGAAGCCAGCGTGCAGGACGTGATCAACAAGCTCAAGCTGGTTGAGAACGACCCCTCCGCGCTCTACATGCTGGACAAGGAACTGGCCACCCGCGTGTTCACGCCGCCCACCGGGGCCAACGCTTAATCCCGGCGGCCCGGACCTCACGGCGCAGCCCCCTGGCGGGTTGCGACAAGCATTATCAAGCGGCCGCCGGACATCCGGCGGCCGCTTCGCCTTTTCATTCGACCTGGAGGACGTTCATGTCGGACACTTGCGTTTCCATCGTCATAGGCGGCGAGGCCGGCCAGGGCCTCGTCACCGTGGGCGATTTCCTGGCCAAGGCCCTGGTGCGCGCGGGCTACGAGATCGTGGTCACGCAGGACTACATGTCCCGCATCAGGGGCGGGCACAACACCTACGCCATCCGGGTCAGCCACGAGGCCATCCACGGGCCCAGGGAGAGCATCGACCTGCTGGTGGCCCTCAACGCCGAGACCGTGGCCCTGCACCGCACCCAGCTCACCTCCCGGGCCCTGGTGCTGGCTGACGAAGCCATCGACCGCCTGGGGCACCCCGGGCTCTCCATCCCCTTCAAGGCCCTCTGCCCCAAGCCCATGTTTGAGAACGTGGCCGCCCTGGGGGTGCTTGCGCAACTGCTCTGCCTGGAGCGCTCCTGGCTGGAGAACCTCATCAGGGACGAATTCGCCAAGAAAGGCGATGAGGTGGTGAGCCAGAACCTGGACGTTTT
>JAEYTO010000077.1 GCA_023433925.1 Pseudomonadota bacterium
CCCCCCCCCCTCGCTCGTTTGCCGCCCTGGGCCAGCCGCTGGACTCCCGAGGTCTCCGGGGCATGCAACGGGGCGCGCTTTCCGGCCGGCGCATCCGTGCGGCCAAGCCGGGAGTCCTGCATCGCCAGGGCGCGCGGCCGACGAAAAAAGGCCCTGGGCGCAACGCCCGGGGCCTTGGCGAAACCGGCCGGCAACGTCAGCGATCAGGCCGAGGCCGTGCCCTTCTCGCCGCCTCCGCCGCGCTTCTCCCACAGCCTGAGCTCGCCCATCTTCTTGCGGCGCTCGCGGGCCAGGCCCTTGGCGATGAGCGAGGTGGTCTTCTTGTAGCCCCACTTGGCCTTGTAGTCCTTGGGGGTCATGTTGTGCAGGGACAGGTGCCGCTTGGTGAGCACCTTGAACTTCTTTCCGCACTCAAGGCAGGTGATGCTGCGCTCCTTGATGGCCGCCTCGGGAGTCATGGCGCACTCCTCCTCGCTCGGCTCCCTGCCAGTCCCTTCGGCGACCTCCTTGAGCCCCTGGCAAACCTTCTTGGACATGGAAAGGATCTCTTCCGGAGTCATCTGCCGGACTCCGGCCTGCGCTTTGACGATCTTGAGGGCTTCTTCGAGAAACTCCATCCATTGACCTCCTCGTGCAGCTTGCAGTGTTCGTAGTCCAGCCTCCCATTATCTCGTACAACCTACCCCACGCACCGGCCTACTCAATTAGAATTAACGCTGACGTGATGAGGACAGCCGGGCGGATCGCCATGGCCTGGGCCGGAGGATTCGGGCCGCGCCCCTGCCCATCCGCCAGGGGCCGGCCCCCGGACCTGCGCGGCAGGATGCACGAGCGCCCTGATACGCCGCACTCCGGCGCACATACGTCCCGAGCCCCGGCGACCGCATGGGCTTGGCGGCCGGGAGGCTTGGCGGCGCGTCGGGACTTGCGGCGGGAGCAGGGCGAAAGAAAGGCGATGCCGGGCTCCGGCTACGCGCCTCGCAGGGTCTTGATGGCCAGGCCTGGCAGGCGGCGGGCGACCCGCGCCAGGAAGCTCGGGTAGCCGCGTCTGGCCGCGGCCACGTCCAGGTAGGCCGACAGGCAGCCCTGGTCCAGGATGATGGCCCGGCGGAGCGCCGGCGGCAGGGCGTTGTGGATGCGCAGGGTCAGGAGCGAGTGCCTGAGCTGGCGCAAGGTGGGCCGGCACAGGCCTGTGTAGATGCGCTCCAGGTCGCGCGCGGGGTCGCCGGACATGGCCTGACTCGCGGCCTGGGCCGCGGCCATGCCCGAGAGCAGGGCGTAGGCGATGCCCTCGCAGGAGAAGGCGTCGGCGAAGCCGCCGGCGTCGCCGGCCAGGAGCACGCGCCCTGCGGCCAGCCTGCGCCGCACGCCGCCCAGGGGAACGATGTGGGCGCGCCGGCAAAGCCCGCCGTCGAAGCCGTGATGGGTCAGGTAGCCGGCGAGGATGCGCCTGGAGCCCAGGCTGTCGCCGGCCAGCGCGCCGAGGCCGATGCTGGCGGTCCTGCGGCGGGGAAAGATCCAGGCATAGCCCGTGCGGGTCAGGCCGGTCTCGATGTGCATGAGGCCGTGATCGTCCACCTGGCCGTTGAGGGGCGGGTCGGCGCTCAGGAAGACCCAGAAGGGCTCGCGGCCGCTCGGCCGCACGGCGCGCTTGAGCCGGCCCGAGGCCCCTTCGGCGACGACCGCGACGCGGCTCCGCCAGGCCTTGCCGCCGGCCGTGACGGTCACGCGGCCGTCATCCTGGGTCACGGAGTCCACGCGGCAACCCAACTCGACCCGCGCTCCGGCCGAAACCGCCGCATCGAGCAGCAGGCTGTCGAAACGCTCGCGCAGCACGGTCACGGCCACGGGAAAAGGCGTGCGCGCCTCCACGCTGCGGCCGCCGACGCTCACGCGCGCGCCCATGAGCCGGCGCTCGACGAGGCTGTCCGGGAGGCGCACGCCCAGGCAGGCCAGGGCGTCCAAGGCGCGCAGGGTCAGCCCCCCGCCGCAGGCCTTGGCGCGCGGGAAGTCGTCCCTGTCCAGCAGGAGCGTGCTCAGGCCCGACTGGGCCGCGCGGCGGGCCGCGGCGGTCCCGGCCGGCCCGGCCCCTATGACTATGAGGTCATGCATGCTCGCTTGGGCGGCCTCTCGGCTCGCGGTCTGTGCAACCCGGTCCCAACCTGACGTGTACCCCAAACCGGCCTCTGGGCGCCAGCATCGAACATGACTTGGATCTGGTTCGCATGCACAAGAACCGAGGGAGGGCACCACCCTCTCTCGGGCTCTCTCCCGCCAAGACCCGCTCCTGACGAGGCGGCCCTTGGAACCCGCTGTTCATGGGTGGATCTTGCCGCCGGCATGGCCGGGAGCCTGACCACGCATCTTCGACGCAGGCCGGGCGCGCCGCTTGCTCCGGCCGTTTACGAGGCCCAGGAGCAAGATTTTGTATGGTTGGCAAATTGAAATGATTTGATTTTATTGCCCTGAGCCCTGGGCGGCTTGACGCGGCGGAGCAAAACAGCGCATTGATGATGGGCATGCCCAAGACACCTTTCCGCGCGCTGGCCTTTGATTTCGACGGCACCCTGGCCGTCCAGAACCTGGACTTCGCGCTCATGAAGCGTCGGCTGGCCGCACTGGCCGAGATATTCCTGGAAGAGGCCGTGAGCCCCGACGGGCTGCCCGCCCTGGAGTGGGTCGAGCACCTGGCCGGGCTGGTCCTGGAGCGCCAGGGTCGCGACCTGTCCCTGGAGTTCCACACCCGCTGCCGCTTCCTCATCATGGACATGGAGATCAAGGCCGCCTCCGCCGGCAGCCTGTTCCCGTCCACGCGACCCATGCTCGCGGCCTTGCGCGTCCGAGGCGTGCGCACGGCGGTCATCACCCGCAACTGCACGCCGGCCGTGACCACCGTGTTCCCGGACATCGCGGCCCACGTGGACTGCCTCCTCGCGCGCGAGAGCGCGCCCAGGGTCAAGCCGGACCCCGTCCACCTGCTGGCGGCCCTGGAGCGCCTCGGCGCGCGGCCCGAGGAGACGCTCATGGTCGGCGACCACCCCATGGACGTGCTCGTGGGCCGACGCGCGGGCACGGCCACGGCGGCCGTGTCCAGCGGCGGGACCACGGCGGACGCCCTGCGCGCGGCCGGGCCGGACTACCTGGCCGAGGACTGCGCCCGGCTCATGGACATGCTCGATTCCGAGGGCCTGCTGGCCGGAGACGTGGAGATGGGCTGAAAGCTCCGCCCGTGAAACGGGTTCCAAGGGCCGCTTTATGAGGAGCGGGCCTTGGCGGTGGGGCCCTAGGAGGGCGGCGCCCTCACCGGTTCTCGCGCAAGGCGCTCGGACGGTCGCGGCCCCGCCATCCGTAATGGAACCGTCACGGGCGCGCGCTATCGTGCGGCAAGCATCAGGCCCGCTTGGCCACGGCCAAGCCCAGGGCTCCGAGGAGACGGCGCTCCAGGTGCTCCACGACCAGACCCTGCCGCGCGGCGAGATCCTCCAGGCCTCCGGCCCGGAGGAACTCCCGGAATCCCGCGTAGTGCGCCCGGCCGGCGGCCCGCTCCACCGGATGCGTGGCCCAGTGGGCCACGTGCGCTTGCGCGCCGCGCGGCGCGAGCCAGTCGGCCAGGATGAGCCGGCCGCCGGGCCGCAGCACGCGCACGGCCTCGCGCAGCATGGCCTCGGCCACCGGCGTCGAGCTCTCGTGCAGGGCCAGCACGATGCTCACGCAGTCGAAGCTCCCGGCCTTGAGGGGCAGCAGGGTCGCGTCGGCCCGCAGCAGGCTTCCGGCCAGCCCGCGCCGTCGCGCCTTGTCCAGCATGGCCGCGGACAGGTCCAGGCCCACGGCCCGGATGCCCTGCTCGCGGAGCATGGCCAGGAGCACGCCCGTGCCGCAGGCCATGTCCAGGAAGCATCCTTCGCCGGCCAGCCCCATCCTCAAGGCCAGGTCCAGGATCGCCCGCCGCAAGGGCGCCAGCGCCCAGCGCGTGGAGATGTCGTAGACCGGGGCTATGCTCCGGTAGTCGTCCTTCCTTGCCGCCATCGTCCCCATGCAACCTCCACAATACATCCACAAGGAGCCAAGTGAGCGGATGGATCAGCGCAAACGGTTCATCGTCGACACCAATGTTCTGCTTGAAGACCCGGCGTGCATACGCAAGCTGCGCAACGGGCTCGAGAACGATGTCCTCGTTCCCTACCACGTTCTCCCGGAGTTTAACAAATTAAAGAAGGGCGCCCGCTTGGCGCGCATCGCGGCCAAGGTCGCGCGCAACCTCCTGGAGAGCAGGGACCAGTACGCCGTGCTCGACACGGACAAGGTGGCCGAGCCCTTCCAGGACCTCGTGGACGGCTACATCACTGGACGAGGTGCGAAAAAGCGGCATCCCCGAGCCGATCCTGGCCACCAGCGACAAGCTCCTCCAGCTCCTGGCCGCCAAGCGCGGCATCAGGAGCGGGTTCCACCGCGAGTCCGCGCCCTCTCTCTCGGCTACGTGCACGGCGCGTCCGCCTCTTCGCAAAAATCAGCCTCAAACGCTGCTCCGAGTGGCCACCTGAGTTGCGTTGAAGCCCAGGTTGACCTGATGAGTGGGAGCGAATCGCCTGGTCACAAGTCATATGCGATTGCCCTGCGAATCCCTCCGCCTCGGGTTTCCAAGCCTGTCCCGATCTGCTAGCCTCGAGCCATGACCGGCATCCCGTCACACGCCGGACGCCGGCCAAGGAGGTCCATCATGGCCCATGGCGACAGGCGCGAGCGCACGGCCATCTCGCACGCCGACTTCGACGCGGTCATCTTCGACCTGGACGGGGTCATCACCCGCACGGCCGAGGTGCACTTCCTGGCCTGGAAGCGCATGTTCGACGAGTATCTATCCGAGTGGGCCAGGCGCGAGGGGCGCGAGCAGGCGCCTTTCGACGGCCTTGATTACCAGCGCCACGTGGACGGCAGGCCGCGCTACGAGGGCGTGAAGACCTTCCTTGCCTCCCGGGGCATCGAGCTTCCCCAAGGCTCGCCCGAGGACGGGCCGGACAAGGAGACGATCCGCGGCCTGGGAAACCGCAAGAACGAGATGTTCCGCGCGCTCCTGCGCCAGGGCGGGGTGCGCGTCTTCGAGCACGCCGTGGCGCTCGTGCGCGCGCTGCGGGAAAAGGGCTTCCGCACGGCCGTGGTCACGTCGAGCAGGAACGGCCGGGACGTGCTCGACGCCGCGGGCATCACGGACCTGTTCGACGTGCGCGTGGACGGGCTGGTGGCGGCCGAGCTTGGCCTGCCCGGCAAGCCCGCCCCGGACGCGTTCCTCAAGGCCGCCGAGCTGCTCGGCGTCGAGCCGTCGCGGGCGGCGGTGTTCGAGGATGCCGAGTCGGGCGTGGAGGCCGGCCGCCGGGGCCATTTCCGGCTCGTGGTCGGCGTGGACCGGGTAGGCCACGGTCCGGCCCTGGCGCGCTCCGGCGCGCACGTGGTGGTCACGGACCTGGCTGAGATCGAGGTGCGCCAATGAACAAGCAGGCAACGCATGAGCGGCTCGCGCTGCCCTCGGCCCTGGACCGCCTGGACGAGATCATCGGCCGGGCCGAAGGCAAGGAGCTGGCCCTGTTCCTGGACTACGACGGCACGCTCACGCCCATCGTGAGCACGCCCGACAAGGCCGTCTTGTCCGAGTCCATGCGCAAGGCCGTCGAGCAGCTCGCTCAAGAGGCGACCGTGGGCGTCATCAGCGGCCGGGCCCTGGCCGACGTGCGCAAGCATATGGACCTGCCGGGCCTGGCCTATGCCGGCGACCACGGCTTCAGCATGCTCGCGCCCGACGGCAGATCCATGGACTACGAGCCGGCCAAGGAGTTCCTGCCCGACGTGGCGCGCTGCGCCTCGGAGCTGGAGGAGCGGCTGGCGGGCACCCGCGGCGCTCGGGTCGAGCGCAAGGATTTCTCCCTGGCCGTGCACTACCGCAACGTGGCCGAGGAGGACATGGCCCGGCTGCGCGAGGTCGTGGAGCAAGTCGAGGCCGGCTGCCCCAGGCTGCGCTTCTCGGGCGGCAAGAAGGTCTATGACGTCAAGCCGCGCATGGACTGGGACAAGGGCCGGGCGCTCACGTACATCCTCGACGCCCTGGACCTGGGCGGCGGCAAGGCCGTGCCCGTGTACATCGGCGACGACACCACGGACGAGGACGCCTTCCGGGCCATCAAGGGCCGCGGCGTGCCCATCCTCGTGTCCGACCTGCCCGGCGAGACCCAGGCCGACTACACGCTCCTGGACCCGGCCGAGGTCGAGCACTTCCTGGGGCGGCTCCTGGACCGGCTGCGCGAGATACGCGCGCCCGAAGGCCCCGAGGCCCTGGGCAGCAAGGCCGGCGCAAGGGACCTGGGCGAGTGGGCCCTGGTCTACGACGACTACCGGCCCGACCAGGAAGGGCTGCGCGAGTCGCTCACGGCCCTGGGCAACGGCTACTTCGTCACGCGCGGGGCCTGCTTCTGGGCCTCGGACGACGGGACGCACTATCCCGGCGCCTACCTGGCCGGCGGCTATAACCGCCTGAAGAGCGAGATCAGGGGCAGGGACCTCGTCAACGAGGATCTGGTGAACATGCCCAACTGGCTGCACCTGTCCTTCCGCCGCCCCGGCGGGGAGTGGTTCTCGCCACGGCCCGAGGAGCTGTCCGGCTACCGCCTGGTCCTGGACCTCAAGCGCGGGGTGAGCATCCGGACCTTCACCTGGATCGACGCCGAAGGAAGGCGCACCAAGGTCGAGGAGCACAGGCTCGTGCACATGCGCCACATGCACGCGGCCGCCCAGTGCCTGACGCTCACGCCGCTGGACTGGTCGGGCGAGCTGGAGTTCCGCTCGGCCTTGGACGGCAACGTGACGAACAACGGCGTGCCGCGCTACCGGGCGTTGCGCGGCGAGCATCTGGAAGGCCTGGAATCCGGCTCCGATGGCGAGGAGACGGTCTGGCTCACGGTGCGCACCAAGCAGTCGCTGCTGGAGGTGGCCATGGCCCTGCGCACCAGGGCCTTCCACGGGTCCGGAAGCGACGCCGCGCACGGCGGCGAGGCCGTGCGCCCGGAGCGCGGTCCGCTGCGGGACAAGGATCTCGTGGGCCAGACCTTCAGCCTGAAACTCGAACAAAGCAGGCCCACGCGCGTGGAAAAGGTCGTGACCCTGTTCACCTCGCGCGATCGGGCCATTTCCGAGGCCGGTCTGGCCGCGCGCGAGAACATCGAACGCCTGGGCGACTTCGGGCCGCTGCTCGACGACCACGCCCAGACCTGGGGCCAGATCTGGGGCTACTTCGACATCCGCTTCAAACTCAAGGAGGATGATCGCGACCGCTTCCAGATGATCCTGCACCTGTACACCTTCCACCTCCTGCAAACCTCCTCGCCCAACACGCGCGGCCTGGACGCGGGCGTGCCCTCGCGCGGCTGGCACGGCGAGGCCTATCGCGGGCACATCTTCTGGGACGAGCTGTTCATCTTCCCGCTGCTCAACTTCCGCATCCCGGAGATCACCCGCTCCCTGCTCATGTACCGCTACCGCCGCCTGCGCGAGGCCCGCGCCATGGCCAGGACCCATGGCCGCCGGGGCGCCATGTACCCCTGGCAGAGCGGCAGCAGCGGCCGCGAGGAGAGCCAGGTCATGCACCTGAACCCCAATTCCGGCGAGTGGGGGCCGGACAACACGCATCTCCAGCGCCATGTGAACGCGGCCATCGCCTTCAACGTCAGCCAGTACTACCAGGTCACCGGCGACCTGGAGTTCATGGCCTTCTACGGCCTGGAAATGCTCCTGGAGATCGCCAGGTATTGGGCCTCCTTGTGCGAGTGGAACGCGGAGCTCGGACGCCACGAGATCAAGGGCGTCGTGGGTCCCGACGAGTACCACGAGGGCTATCCCTGGAGCGACAGGCCGGGCCTGGACAACAACTTCTACACGAACTTCATGGCCGCCTGGACCATCGACGAGGCCAAGCGGCTGCTGGAGCTCATGCCCGAGGACATCGCCTCCGAGGTCAGGCAGCGCGTGTACCTGCACGACGAGGAGCTTGCGCGCTGGGAGCACATCAGCGAGCGCATGCGTCTGGTCTTCCTCGACACGCCCGACGGCCGGATACCGGCCCAGTTCGAGCACTACGAGCGGCTGGAGGAGTTCGACTGGCAAGGCTACCGCCAGAAGTACGGCGACATCAAGCGGCTGGACCGCGTCCTCAAGGCCGAGGGCGACACGCCCAACCGCTTCAAGGCCTCCAAGCAGGCCGACGTGCTCATGCTCCTCTACCTTTTTTCGCGCGAGGAGATCGAGCGCATGTTCAGCCAGCTCGGCTACCCCTTCGAGCCGGCCATGATCCCGCGCACCATCGACTACTACCTGGCGCGCACCTCCCACGGCTCGACCTTGAGCTTCGTGGTTCACGCGCGCGTGCTCAGCCGCCTGGACCGCCGCAAGTCCTGGAGCCTGTTCTGCGAGGCGCTTAAGAGCGACGTGGAGGACATCCAGGGCGGCACCACGCCCGAGGGCATCCACACCGGCGCCATGGCCGGGGCCGTGGACATCATCCAGCGCGGCTACACGGACATGGAGATGCGCGGCGACGTGCTGTGGTTCAACCCGCGCATCCCCGAGCCCATGGAGCGCATGAGGACGCGCATCCGCTATCGCGGCCACTCCCTGCAAATCGAGATCACCGAGGGCCTGCTCACGGTCACGGCCTGCCGCACGGGCATGCATCCCATCAGGATCGGCTACAAGAACCGCGTGTACACCATGCAGTCGGGCGACGTGCGCAGGATCAAGCTGCTGGAGAGATAGCCGCCGCCCGTTTCGCCCGCCTGATCCCAAAAAAGTTCTTGGAAAAGGATGGGGATTCGGGAGAAGGAGAAGCCTTCTTCAGAAGGATTCTCCTTCTCTCAACCGCCGGAGGCTTTCCGCATGGGCTATCGCAACCTTTCCGAGTGCATCGGCGACCTCGAGGCCAGGGGCTGGCTCCGCCGCATCGACGTTGAGATCGACGCACGCCTCGAAGCGGGCGTGATCCAGCGCCGGGCCTACCGCAAGGGCGGGCCGGCGCTCCTGTTCACGCGCGTGAAGAACTGCCGCTTCCCCATGCTGGCCAACCTGTTCGGCACGCTCGATCGCACGCGCCACATCTTCCGCGACGCCCTGCCCATGGTCGAGCGCCTCATGAAGGCCAAGGCCGATCCGGCCGTAGCGCTCAAGGAAGCCCTGCGCCGGCCATGGAGCTACGCGGGCGCGCCCAGGGCCCTGTACAACGCCCTGCCGCGCACGGTGAAGTCCGGCCCGGTCCTGGCTCGGGAGACGCGCATCTCCGAGCTGCCGCAGCTCATTTCCTGGCCCATGGATGGCGGGGCCTACGTGACGCTGCCGCAGGTCTATTCCGAGAGCCTGTCCAAGCCGGGCTTCGGCGGGTCGAACCTGGGCATGTACCGCGTGCAGCTCTCGGGCGCGACTTATGAGCAGAACCGCGAGATCGGCCTGCACTACCAGATCCATCGCGGCATCGGCCACCATCACGCCGAGGCCATCGCCGCCGGCCGGCCCCTGCCGGTGAACGTCTTCGTGGGCGGGCCGCCGTCCATGACGCTCGCCGCGGTCATGCCCCTGCCCGAGGGCATCGCCGAGCTGCTGTTCGCGGGCGCGCTGGGCGGCAGGCGCGTGGACATGATCGACGGCTCGGCCGCGCCCAACGGCCTGCCCATGCTCGCCGAGGCCGACTTCTGCATCTGCGGCGTGGTGGAGCGCGGCGAGAAGCCCGAGGGACCTTTCGGCGACCATCTGGGCTACTACAGCCTGGCCCACGACTTTCCGGTGCTCAGGGTCCAGAAGGTCTTCCACCGCCAGGGCGCGATCTGGCCGTTCACCACCGTGGGCCGGCCGCCGCAGGAGGACACGGTCTTCGGCGCGTTCATCCACGAACTGACCGCCGCCCTCGTGCCCACGGTCTTCGCGGGCGTGCACGAGGTCCACGCCGTGGACGCCGCCGGCGTGCACCCGCTCTTGCTGGCCATCGGCAGCGAGCGCTACGTGCCCTACGCGGCCGAGCGCCAGCCCCAGGAACTGCTGACCAACGCCATGAGCCTGCTGGGCAACACGCAGACGGCCCTGTCCAAGTACGTGCTCATCCTGGCCAGGGAGGACAACCCGCCCTCGGCGCACGACATTCCGGGATTCTTCAGGCATCTGCTGGAGCGCATGGATCTGGCGCGCGACTTCCACTTCATCACGCGCACGACCATGGACACGCTGGACTACTCGGGCATCAGCCTCAACCAGGGCTCCAAGCTCGTGCTGGCGGCCTGCGGAGGGAAGAAGCGCGAGCTGGCCACGGCTCTGCCGGCGGGCTTCTCGCTGCCCGAGGGCTTCAGGGATGCGCGCGTGTTCGCGCCGGGCATCGTCCTGGTCTCCGCGCCCAGACACGACCGGGGCCGCGACGAGCACGACCCGCGCATGGAGGCCCTGGCCGGGCATCTGGGGTCCATCGGCGGCCTGGAAGGGCTGCCCTGGGTCGTGGTCTGCGACGACGCGGCCTTCGCGGCCAGGGACTGGGACAACTTCCTGTGGGTGGCCTTCACCCGCTCGGACCCGGCCACGGACATCTACGGCGCGGGCTCGTTCGTGCGCTGCAAGCACTGGGGCTGCCAAGGCCCGGCGGTCATCGACGCCCGGCTCAAGACCTACCACGCCCCGGCGCTGGAGCCCGACCCGGAGGTGGAGAAGCGCGTGGACGCCCTGGGCGCGCCCGGCGGGCCGCTGCACGGGCTGGTGTAAGAGGGGCGCCGCAGTCGGGGCAAGGCCTTCCCGGCCTGGTCAGGCCATCTGGCCGATGGTCTTGCGGAAGCGGCCCAGCGCGATGACGAAGAACACGCAGCCGATGGCGGCGAGGGCCAGGAACTGCGGCCACACGACCTGGATTCCCGCGCCACGGTAGAGGATCGCCTGCCCCGCGGACACGAAGTGCGTGGTCGGCGCGGCCAGCATCACGTCCTGCACGAACTCCGGCATGCTCTCGCGCGGCGTGGTGCCTCCCGAGAGCATTTGCAGCGGCAGCAGCGTCAGCATCATCAGCAGGCCGAACTGGGGCATGGAGCGCGCCACGGTGGCCATGAAGATGCCCATGGAGGTCGTCGCGAACAGGTGCAGCGCGGCGCAGGCCAGGAACAGCGCCCGCGAGCCTTCGATGGGCACACGCAACGCGCCCTGCACGACGAGAGCCAGCGAGAGCCCCGTGGCCAGCAGGACCACCAGCCCCATGGACCAGATCTTGGACAGCATGATCTCGCCGGGCGTGACCGGCATCACCAGCAGGTGCTCGATGGTGCCGTGCTCGCGCTCGCGGATCAGGGCCGCGCCGGTCAGGATGATCGACAGCATGGTCACGGTGTTGATGAGCTCCATCACCGAACCGAACCAGGCCTGCGTCAGATTGGGATTGAAGCGCGCCCGCAGCGCCAGTCCGACCGGGGGCGCTGCGCCGTCGTAGTGTCCGAGGAACCTGTTGGTTTCCTCCATGACGATGCGCTGGACATAGCTGCTGCCGGTGAAGGCCTGGCTCATGCGCGTGGCGTCGACATTGAGCTGGACCGTGGGCGACCGTCCGGCCATGGCGTCCCTCTGGAAGTTCGGCGGGATGTCGAGCACGAAGGTGTACTCGCCCGCGTCCAGGGCCGGATCGACCTCGGCCAGCGAGATCATGTCCGGGTGCATGAAATACGGCGGCATGAATGCCGAGGCGATGCGCAGGGACAAGGGCGATCCGTCCTCGTCCACGATGGCGATGGCGGCGTTGTGCAGGGAATCGGGGGCCGCGGTGGCGGCGGTGTAGATCGAGACCGAGAATGTGTACGCGATCAGCACCAGCATGGCCGGATCGCGGAACAGGCTCCACAGCTCCTTGACGCCCAGGCGGTATATGGTGGAGCTTCTCATGGGTCAGGAGTCCTGCTTCTTCAGGAGCACGATGGACAGCCCGATGATGACCGGAACCGCCAGCAGCATCGGCCAGAATGACGCGCGCAGGTCGTGGAAGCCCAGGGCCTTGCTGAACACGCCGCGGCTGATGGTCAGGAAGTACGAGGCCGGATAGATCCGCCCGATGAACGCGCCAAAGCCCTCCAGCGAGGATACCGGGTTGAGCAGGCCGGCGAACTGGACCGCCGGGAGCATCGTGCCGATCATGGCCACGAACATGGCCGCGATCTGGCTGCGGGTGAAGGTAGAGGCCAACAGGCCGAAGCCGGTGGAGAAGAGAACGAAGATGAGCGCGGCCAGGGCCAGGGTGGGGAAGCTGCCCTTGACCGGGACGTCGAACACCGTGACGGCCAGCAGGGTCATGAGCAGGAAGTTCAGCATGCCCAGGGCCACATAGGGCAGTTGCTTGCCGAGCATGAACTCGGTGCGGGTGACCGGGGTGACGTAGAGGTTGATGATCGAGCCGAGCTCCTTTTCGCGCACCACCGACAGCGCCGTGAGCATGGCCGGGATCATGAGCAGCAGGAGCGGGATCACCGCCGGCACCATGGCCGGCAGGCTCTTGATCTCCGGGTTGTAGCGAAAGCGCGTCTCGACGACCACGGGACCGCCCGACATGTCCCGGCCGAGCCGATGCACGGCCATGTCGGCCAGCCAGCTCTGGTGTATGCCCTGCACGTAGCCCCGCACGGTTTCGGCGCGCTGCGGCATGGCCCCGTCGATCCACGCGCCGATCCGCACGGGCGTGCCGCGCTTCACGTCGCGGGCGAAGTTTGGCGGGATCTCGATGGCCAGCGACAGCTCGCCGCTGCGCATGCGGCGGTCGAGCTCGTCGTAGCTCGTGATGGGCGGGCGTTCGACGAAGTAGCGCGAGCCCGAGAGGTTCAGCGTGTAGGACTGGCTCAGAGAGGTCTGGTCCCGGTCGAGCACCGCGTAGCTGAGGTCCTCCACGTCCATGCTGATGCCGTAGCCCATGACGAACATGAGGAGCAGGCTGCCGAGCAGGGCCAGCGTACCGCGCACCGGGTCGCGCCGCAGCTCCAGCGTCTCGCGCAGGGTGTAGCTGAACGCGCGCTTGGGGCTGAAGCGCCGGCTCGGCGTGCGTGGCGTCTCGGGCTCCGGGG
This sequence comes from Pseudomonadota bacterium, assembly GCA_023433925.1. Lineage (GTDB taxonomy): Bacteria > Desulfobacterota > Desulfovibrionia > Desulfovibrionales > Desulfovibrionaceae > Desulfocurvibacter. The sequence goes on from JAEYTO010000077.1 coordinate 13,095, forward strand.
CGGCTGGCGCGATCATCCTGCCCTGGGGCTGCTTTCCCGCCTCGCCCGTGCCGGCCTCCTCCAGATAGCTGATGAAGGCCTGCTCCAGGTCGGCAGCGCCGCGCTCGCGCACCAGCTCGGCCGGCGCGCCGCTGGCCAGCACGCGGCCCGCGTGCATCAGGGAAATGCGGTCGCAGCGCTCGGCTTCGTTCATGAAGTGGGTGGAGATGAAGATCGTGACCTTGTCCTTGCGCGCCAGATCGATCATCAGCCGCCAGAAGGTGTCGCGGGCGATGGGATCGACGCCCGAGGTCGGCTCGTCGAGGATCAGCAGCTCCGGCCCGTGCACCATGGCCACGGCCAGCGAGAGGCGTTGGCGCATGCCCAGGGGCAGGCTGTCCGGCAGGGCGTCGGGCACGTCGCCGAGGCCGAAGCGGGCGATCATCCCCTCCACGCGCGCCGGAATGTCGGCCTCGGGCGCCTGGAACAGGCGCGCGTGCAGCACCAGGTTCTGGCGCACGGTAAGCTCGGTGTACAGCGAGAAGGCCTGCGACATGTAGCCGACCCGCCGGCGCGTGGCCATGTCGCGCGGATTCACCTCGCGGCCGAACAGCTTGGCCTGACCTTCGCTGGCCGGCAGCAGGCCCGTGAGCATCTTCATGGTGGTGGATTTGCCGCTGCCGTTGGAGCCGAGAAAGCCGAATATCTCGCCGCTTCGGATGCGAAAGCTGACATGGTCCACGGCGACGAAATCGCCGAAGCGCTTGGTCAGGCCGTGGGCCTCGATGGCGATGTCGGCCTCCCCGGCATCGGCCAGGGGCGGAATCTCCACGGGCTCGTGGCCACGCCTGCGCTCTTCCGGCAGCAGCGCGATGAAAGCCTGCTCCAGCGAAGCCGCGCCGGCGCGCTCGCGCAGTTCGCGCGGGGTTCCCCTGGCGAGAATCTTGCCGGCGTCCATGGCCACCAGCCAGTCGAAGTCATCGGCCTCGTCCATGTAGGCGGTGGCGACGAGCACGCTCATGCCGGGACGTTCGGCGCGGATGTTCCCGATCAGGCTCCAGAACTGATTGCGCGCCAGCGGATCGACTCCGGTGGTCGGCTCGTCGAGGATCAGCAGGTCCGGGTCGTGGATCAGCGCGCAGCACAGGCCGAGCTTCTGCTTCATGCCGCCGGAGAGCTTGCCGGCCGGCCGCGCGAGGAACGGATGCAGGCCGGTGCTGGCGGTCAGCGCATCGATGCGCCGTCGCCGCTCGGCCGCGCCCTGGCCGAACAGCCGGCCGAAGAACTGCAAGTTCTCCTCCACCGACAGGGTGGGGTAGAGGTTCTTGCCCAAACCTTGGGGCATGTAGGCGATCCTCGGGCCGACGCGCTCGCGGTGGCTCTCGTCGGCCATGTCGCCGCCGAGCGCCTCCACGCGGCCTTCTTGGATGGCCCGCGCGCCGGCCACGAGCGACATGAGGCTGGACTTGCCCACGCCGTCGGGGCCGATCAGGCCCACCATGCGCCCGCCGGGGATGTCCAGGTCAATCCCGTCCAGCGCCATGGTCTTGCCCAAGCGCAGGCTGACGCCGGCGAGGCGGACGACCGGCTCTGCCGCGCCCGCCGTGGGGCTCGTGGATTCGCCGGCGGTCATTGCGGGATCTTCACCTCCAGCGCGGGGGGCCATTCCGCCTGCGAGTCGATCCGCACGTAGGCCATTCCCGGCAAGCCGGTCTTGACGTAGGTGATGTGCTTCTTGAGCAGGTCCGGGGAAATTTTCGCCTTGACCCGGAACATGAGCTTCTGCCGTTCGCTCGTGGTCTCCACCTCCTTGGGGGTGAACTGCGCGCCGGAGGCGACGAAGGACACCTTGGCCGGGATGACGTACTGAGGCGCGGCGTCGAGCACCAGGCGCGCCTCGGAGCCGATGGCGACCCGGCCCGCCGAGGAGGTGGGCAGGAAGAAGGTCATGTACACGTCGGACAGATCGAGCATGCTCAGCACGATGCCGCCGATCCCGAGAATCTCGCCGGGCTCGGCCACGCGATACTGCACCCGCCCGTCGCGCGGGGCCTTCAGCTCGCTGTCGGCGATGTCGGCCCGGATGCGCTCGACGGCGGCCTTGGCGGCCTCGACGCTCGACTGGGCCCTGTGCAGCTCCGAGCCGGCCGTGATGATGGCCGCCTCGGCGGCCGCCGCCTGCGCCTGGGTCGCGCTCACGGCGGCCCAGGCGCTTTGCATGGCGGCCAGGTCGTCGTCCGCCTGCTGCCGCGGACTGGCGCCCCTTTCGGCCAAGGCCGAGGAGCGGAGCGAGCGCTTCCGCGCGGCGCTATACTCCGCCTTGCGTTGAGCCACCGTGGCCTGCGCCGCGCTCTTCTCGCTTTCCCGCTGGGCAAGCTGGCTGCGTGCGGTCGCCACCGAGCTTTCCGCCTCCCGCACCTGCGCCTGGGCCTGGCGGAGCTGCGCTTCCAGTACATCCGTATCGATCCGCGCCAGCACCTGGCCGACGGTCACGAAGTCTCCCTCATCGACGAAGATGGCCTGCACCCGGCCGGCCAGCTTGGTCGCCACGTCGATCTCGGTGGCTTCGATGCGCCCGTTGCTGCTGGCGATGCCCTCGAAGCCCTGATCTTCCTTGAGGTACCGCCTGGCCAGCAGCGCGGCGACGATGACGATCACCCCGCCCCACGCGGCCCGTTTCAGCCATTTCCTGGTTCGATCCGTCATCGGTGCGTTCCCGTCCGCTGATGTTTGCCCGTGTCTCCCCGTGCGCGCTACGGGCCGGGGCGGTATGCGGCGAAGCCGTTCGAGGATCTCACTGAAGTTTCATTTTTTCTTCTATCCTGGACAGGATAAGGGGACAAGCACCTTGCCGGTCTACTTGCCTGCCTCGTCCTCCGGGCCCAGCCCCAGCCCGCGCAAGCGCTCGGCGAGCTTGTCCAAGTGCGAGCCTGCCCAATAGATGCGGCCGCAGGACGGGCACATGGAGAACGTGTCGTAGTATTTTCTTGTCTTGGGCAGGAGGCGGTCGATGATGTCCGCCTTGGCCACGGGGAGGAGGGGCACGTTGCAGCGCAGGCAGCGCGAGAAGCGCGCGAACGGGCCGCGCAGCCCGAACAGCGTGAGGACCTCCAGGAGCTGTTCCTCGGGATCGCAGGCGCGCACGAGGCGGCCGTGGACGACCTTGGAGCGCTTGAGCAGCTCGCGGTCGCGGGAGAGCACGATGCGGCCCTCGGCCTCGGCCAGGTCCGCGATGGCCGCGTCGTCCCAGTCGTTGCCCAAGGCCGCGTCCAGGCCCAGGATGCGCAGGAGGTTGGCCAGCCGGCCCACGTTCACGTCCACCACGAAGCGCACGGCGGGCATGGGCGCGGGTCGCAGGAGCGTGGGCCGGGTCACGTCCACGGGCGGCGCGGCCGGGAAGACGTCCACGGCCTGGCCGTCCTCCAGGATGTGGCTGAAGGCGACCTCGCGGCCGTCCACCCGGATGGCGTGGACCTCGCTGTGCGGCACGCCGAGCGACTCGATGACGTCCTTGATGGACGCGCGCCGGTCCACGGGATAGGATAAAGCCCTGGCGCGGCCGCCGGGGCTGACCAGCCCGACGAGGTCGCCGTGGAAGCGGATCGCCGCGCTCATTGGCGGCCTCGGCACAAGCCCTTGCACAACGGTATGCCCATGAATCCCTACCTCGCCATCATCCTCGCGGCCATCCTGGCCGGCTTCGCGCTGGAGAATCTCTCGCGCCTGCTCAACGCGCGGGCCCTGTCGCCCGAGCTGCCGCCCGAGTTCCGCGACGTGTACGACCCGCAAGAATACCGCCGCTCGCAGGCTTACACTCGCGCAAACCAGAAGCTGGCCACCCTGTCGGACTGGCTGGAGACCCCGCTCCTTCTGGCGGCCATCCTCCTGGGTTGGTTCAACGCCCTGGACCAGTGGCTGCGCGGTCTCGGACTGCCAGAGACCGCCACGGGCCTGCTTTTCGTGGGCGCCATCGTCCTGGCCAACACGCTCGTCTCACTGCCCTTCCGGGTCTACGACACCTTCGTCATCGAGGAGCGCTTCGGATTCAACAGAACCACTCCGGCCCTGTTCGTCAAGGACCTGCTCAAGGGCCTGGCCCTGTCCGTGGCCATCGGCGCGCCGCTGCTGGCCGCGCTCCTGTGGTTCTTCCAGGCCCTGGGCGGCTGGGCCTGGCTGGCGGCCTGGGCCCTGACCAGCGCGGTCATGCTGGCCCTGGCCGTGGTCGGGCCCACGCTCATCCTGCCGCTGTTCAACAAGTTCACGCCCATGGAGCCAGGCCCTCTGCGCGAGCGCATCGAGGGCTACGCCCAAGGCCAGGGCTTCGACCTGGCGGGCATCTTCGTCATGGACGGCTCCAAGCGCTCCAGCAAGTCCAACGCCTTCTTCACCGGCCTGGGCCGGCGCAAGCGCATCGCCCTGTTCGACACGCTCGTCGAGCGCCATGGCGAGGACGAGATCGTGGCCGTGCTGGCCCATGAGGTGGGCCACTCGCAACTTGGGCACATCAGGCGCGGGCTGGTCGCCTCCATTCTCAGGAATGGGCTGCTCTTCGCGCTCATGCAGGCCTTCATCACGAGCCCCGGCCTGTTCGCCGCCTTCGGCATGGAACGGATGAGCGTATATGCCGGGCTGGTCTTCTTCCTCATCCTCTACGCGCCCGTGTCGCTGCTGCTGTCCATCGCCTCGGGCGCGCTCAGCCGCCATCACGAGCGCGAGGCCGACGGCTTCGCCGCGCGCACCACGGGCATGCCCGGCGCCCTGGCCCTCGCCCTCAAGAAGCTCAGCGCCGACAACCTGTCCAACCTGACGCCCCACCCGCTGCACGTCTTCCTGCACTACAGCCATCCGCCCGTGCTGGAGCGGGTCAGGCGGCTGCACGGAATGAAGTAGGACGCGGAAAAGGCTCCAGGCCATGCCGGGAGCCCAAGGTCATTGCCAAAGGTCGTTTCTATTCTGCCTCCGGCGGCCAAGGGGGCGCGGCCCCCTTGGAACCCCCGTTTTTCAACTGCGCGCTCCGGCAGTATGCTGAAATAATAAAAAGTTTTTGGTGGAGAGAGCGCGAGAGAGGCCCTTTTTTCAAAAAGGGGCCTCTCTCGCAAAAAAGGGCTTGTCGGCAGTCCGGGGTTCTCGGCCATGCCGGGAGCTTTTATCTTCGGCTGGAGCAGGGCGGGACGGTTCGGTATCGGCTCCGCGAGGCCTTCCCGGCCAGGATGTCGCGCCCAGATGGCGCGCCTAGCCGTGATCGCCGTGGCACCCGTGATGGCCGTGCTCCATGCAGACCTCCTGGCGGTCCTGGAGCCGGCCGTCGAGGAAGGCCTGCGCCGCCTGGCGCACCGGGCCGGAAGCGCCGCGCACGACCTGGATGCCGCTCTGCTTAAGCCGTACGACCGCGCCTTCGCCCATGTTCCCGGCCACCAGGGCCGTGACGCCCATCTCCACGAGGACCGGGATGATGTTCGACTTGCAGCCGCAGCCCGGAGGCGGGGTGAGCTGCTCCTCGTTGACGATCCCCTTACCGTCCTCGACGCTGAAGATGGTGAAGGCCTCGCAATGGCCGAAGTGCCCATCGACCATCCCGGCGCGGGATGGCACGGCAATCTTGAACATGATCAACCTCCTGATTAGTGATGTTCCGGTATGGCGATGTTCATGCATGAATCAAATATGAATCATGCATGAGGCATGGCTTTCACAAGCCATGCCCGGAATCGTGTGGAGCATTTTTCAGCTTAGCATCCGTACAGCTTTACGCCAAGCGATTCATTCCTAACTCAAGAGGTAGGAATAGGGTTGGCGCTGCGGCTCCCTGGGCATGCTTCGCCCGGCGGGGCTGCCTTGTTTATCGTCCCCGCACCGGCCTCTCGGCACATCTTGCCAGATAGCCTCGGGCACCAATCTTGCGATTGCTCCCGTCAGGGAAAAATCTGCCCGTCCGCCTCTCATGGCCCGCGAGGCTCCCGCGGCTTTCGCGGCCCAGGCGCGGAAATGAACCTGTAAAAGGGGAGTGATCGGTCATGGTGCCTCCTCCTGCTCCAGATCTGGCGTACCGTTCCGCGGCGCTCGATCTGCTGCGTCAGCCGCTGCCCTCACGGGATATCCTGCGGCCAGAGATCTACCGGCGCACGCCGCTCATACGCGACGTGGCGCTTCTGTGCGACCCGAAGGTGGACGTGAACGACGTGAGCGTGCTCAACCTCGTGGTCAAATATTTCCATGCCTATGCGCATCCCGGCTCGCACAAGCATGCCGTGGACCTGGGCGAGATCACGTCCCTTTTCGAACTTTTCGCGCGCCACAGAAGCGAGGACGCCGTGGCCGACGCCGGGCTCATGGCCAGGCTGCGGGCCTGGAGCTTCGCCCTGCGCATGCTCGCCGACGTACCCAAGACCGCGCACATCTTTCGCGCCATCGCCTCGACCCCGGCCGGGCCGGCCTCCGCGGGCGAGGAGTTCCGCGCCCTGGACATCGGCACGGGCTCGGGCATCCTTTTGCTGGCCGAAATCGTGCAGGCCTGGCGCGGCGGGTTCCGCGACATCCGCGCCGTGGGCATCGAGGTGGACGCGCACGTGGGAGGCAGGACCGCGCAGGTCTTCAGCGACCTGGGCCTGGGCGAGGTGGTGCTGGGCAACGCCAGGGAGCCGGCGGTCTACGAGGCCATGCCCCAGGCGCCGCACTTCGTGTGCAACGAGACCGTGGCGGCCATGCACGAGCGGCTGGGCCGGGAGGACTTCACGCTCATCAACCGCACGATCTTCCAGCTCTACGGCGCAAGGCTCACGAGCGCGGGCTTCTTCCCCGAGGCGCTCGTCGTCCATGCCCCCTGCCGCAAGGTCTCGGCCATCCTCTCGCGCAAGAACGGCTTCCAGCTCCCGCCGGCCTACCGGGGGCTGAGCTTCTACCCCCGCGCGGTGGTCATCGATGGCAGCATCGTGCCGCTCAACCGCCTGGGCGACGAGTTCATCCAGCAAATACCCCTGGGAGCCAGGCGGCTGCTCGCCCGGCGCTGGTAGGATGGCTGGCGGCGTGCCGGGGGCGTTTTCGCCTGGCCCAGGCCGAACCCAGCGATGCTCCGCGAATCAAAACCCCCGTCAGGCAGCGCTTGACGGGGGTTTTGATCGCGAATCCCATGGCCCCGGCCCTCGGGCTTTGGACTGTTGAGAAAAGGCGTCCTGGTTTTTCCCAACTCCGCAATGGCTGCATCCAGCAGGCCAGGATGGCCCTCTCGGATCATTGTTATTCTGCCTCCGGCGGCCAAGGGGGCGTGGTCCCCTTGGAACCCCGTTTCTCAGCTGCGTCACCTGACAATACACTGAAATAATATCAAAAGTTTTTGGTGGAGAGAGCGCGAGAAAGGCCCCTTTTTTCAAGAAGGGGTCTCTCTCGCAAAAACTGGCTTGTCAGCAGTCCGAGCGGGCCAGGATGGCCGGCCCAGCCTCTTTTCAACAGATTGCTAGGCGAGCAGGGGCAAGCGTTCCAGGACGTCCTCCACGAGTTCGTCCAGGGGCTTGTGGGCCTGGAGGAGCCCGGCCATGATCTCCATGTAGAGCGGCTCGCGCTCGGCCAGACAGCGGCGCAGCTCATCCGCGAGGGAGCCGTCGGACAGGGCCGGCCTGCGGGCCGGGTCTGGATCGGCGGTCAGACGGGCGAGCAGGACGGGCACGTCGGCCATGAGGTAGAGCGTCTTGCCGCACTCGCGCAGGAGCTTGCGGTTATGGGGGCGCAGGACCATGCCGCCGCCCGTGGCCACGATCTGGCCGGTGCGGGCGCAGACTTCGGCCAGGGCCTGGCTTTCCAGGTCGCGGAAGGCCTCCCAGCCGCTGTCCCGCACGATCTCCGCGATGGACTTGCCGGCCTTCTCCTCGACCAGCAGGTCCGTGTCCACGAACTCCATGCCCGTGCGCTCGGCCACGAGCCGGCCCAGGGCCGACTTGCCGCAGCCCCGCAAGCCCGCGAGGAAAAGATTGGCCGGCCGGGCGTCGGGGTCGGGCCGCACAAAGTCGCTGTCATCGAAGACAAAGGTCTTGTCGGCCTCTTCCACCTCGATCTTTTTCTTGATGCAATTCTTGGGCTGCACGCGCTCTCTCCTGATTAACGACCATGCATCATGCGGATTTGTTCGGCCAAGGTAAGACCAGGCAGTCCGCGGGCAAGAGGCTGTCTTGCGGGTTTCGGCTCGAACCACCCGAGCGGCGGCCATGCTTGCCCAGGGGCGGAGCCCTTCAGCAAGCGTGACTCGAATCTTCGCGGGTCGTGGCTAGGCCGGAAAAGTTTCACGAGCAGCGCTCCGGCTCCCGCCCTACAGCAGCCAGACGTCCACCTCGCTGCCGGCGGCCAGGCCTTCGAGCCCCGCGTCCATGACGATGAGCCCCTCGGCCTGAAGCATGGTCTTGAGCAGGCCGGACTTGCCGAGTCTGGGCAGGGCCAGGGGCGGACGCCCGGGTCTCTCGGTCAGGCTCACGCGCAGGTAGTCCTCGCGGCCCTTGTTGGAGGCCGCGTTGCGCGCCAGTTCGGCCTTGCGCGTGGGCCGGCGGGACGTGTCGAAGGCGGCCGGGTCGCCGGCCAAGTGGCGCAGGAAGGGCATGCCGAAGGCGTGCATGACCACCTGGGCCGAGGTGACTTGGCCCGGCAGGCCCCAGATCGGCTTGCTCCGGCCCTGGACCATGGCCGTGGCCAGGATCGTCGGCTTGCCGGGGCTGACCTGCACCCCGTGTACAAGCAGCCGGCTGCCCGGCAGTCGCTCGATGGCTTCCACGGTCAGGTCGCGCGCGCCCACGGAGCTGCCGCCCGAGAGGAAGAGCATGTCGCATTCGGTCAGGCCGCGCTCCATGGCCGAGACGATGGCCTCCAGCCTGTCCGGCGCGCGCGGCAGAGCCACGGGCTCGGCCCCGGCCTCGGAGACCAGGGCGCACACGGCCACGGTGTTCACGTCGCGCACCTGGCCCAGGCGCGGCGCGGCGGACACGTCCACCAGCTCGTCGCCCGTGGAGAGCACGGCCGCGCGCGGCTTGCGCCGCACCAGGGCGGAATCGAAGCCCAGCGCCGCCAGGAAGCCGATCTCCTGGGCGCGCAGGCGCGTGCCTCGGGCCAGGGCGACCTCTCCGGCGCGGGCATCCTCGCCGCGCAGCATGATGTTATCGTGCGGGGCCAGGGACTTGCGGATCTCGACCGTGCCGCCGCCAAGCTCCTGGGTGTGCTCGACCATGACCACGGCGTCCGCGCCTTCCGGCAGGATGCCGCCGGTGGTGATGGCCGCGCACTCGCCCGGCTCCAGGGCGAAGTCCGGTGCGGCGTCGATGCGCAGCGAGCCGACGCACTCCAGGTAGGCCGGGTTGCCCTCCGAGGCCCCGAAGGTGTCGGCCGCGCGCACGGCATAGCCGTCCATGGACGAGCGGCCGGCTTGCGGCAGATCCTCGCGGGACAGGACATCCTCGGCCAGGAAGCGGCCGTGGGCCTCCAGGAGCCCGGCGCGCTCGGCGTCCAGGGGCTCGAAACCGCCGAGGATCTCCCGGAATCGCGCCGTGGAGACGACTTCGAAGAAACCCTGCTTCATTCCAATCCTTTTGCCGCACAAGCATCGTGCGGATCAGCCGGGAAAGGGCGCTGCCCTCTCCCGGACCCTCTCCCGCCAGGGGCCACCGGCCCCTGGACCCTGCGCTCCGGTCGTCGCCCAAGGCGGCGACGCCCGCTGGAGCCTCGGCGCGGCCGGCGGCATGGCCGATTTTCCTGCAATCCTTGGGGCTCTAAGGCCAGGTGGTCAAATGGCTTCGTTTCGCAATTTTCCATCCCGCGCGGGGTGCGCTCCGTGGGAAAACGGTCCTCGCCCGTGCACGCGTAGTATATCACAGGAAGCTTTGCCGCCCAAGACACAAGACCACTTGCCCCCGGCGCGGCCGAGCGGCCCGAGTTTTCGAGGGGCCGCTCGGC
>JAEYTO010000078.1 GCA_023433925.1 Pseudomonadota bacterium
CCCCCCCCCCTCGCTATATGCCTCGGCAGGCCGGCTACTGGCGCAGGCCGATGTTGCGGATGGTGAAGGCGCCCGGGTTCTCGGGAACCGTGGTCAGGGCCACGTCGACCTGCTGGCCGGTGCTCACGGCGCTCAGGAGCAGGGCGAGCTGCTCGTTGATCAGCCTGGGATGCAGGAAGCGGGGCCTGTCGGGGTTCACGGAAAAGAAGGCGTACATTTTGTTGGCCGCGGGATCGACGACCACGCGTTCGACCGTGGCCGTGAAGGCCTGAGCCATGTTCGGAGTCGAGACGGCGACCACCCCAAATACGGCGAGACAGATGAGAAGCAGCTTGACGGTTTTCATGGATACCCTCCTAGTGAAATGAATGAACAGCCTATGCTGTGTCTACAAGGCGACTAATGAGCTGTCAAAAATTATTCAGATGTGTGTAAATACCACCCTTATTAATCATTGGAGTTATAAATAACACCCTCAATAACATTGCACAGTATCACTACAATGTCTCTTGTCCTTGGCGAACAGAATTGCACACGCGCCACAAATTCTGGCGAAAGCAGCTCTGATTGCATAGTGCTCTGTTAGACGAAACGGCAGACGATCATATCCAGCCCGGATGATGCAGTTACGTTTTTTTCACACGCACCCGCGCCGACTGGACCCTTCCTGGTCATCCATGAGCCCGGCCAGGTCGCCTTCAGCCGCGTTCCGCCGGCCCTTTGGCCAGCGGAACGGCGCGCGTGGGCGGTAATTCCCGGGCTGGACTGTCCATACAAAGAACAGTGCGTTGCTTGCCTGTGCTACATTCGGTGCACCTGCCTGGTGCAGGATGCGTGCCGCATGCATCAGTAGCCTGGCAGTCTGTTGCGAAACGGGCCGTGCGGGCCAGGATGGCTCGCCGGATGCGAACAGGCGCGCGCGGCATCCGTGAGCAACGCCTGAGCGAAGCTCAGGCGTTGCGGAGCGGATAAAAAGACGGAACGGTTTTTTTCAGCGGTCTGCCAAGACAGCCGAGTTTCGGCCATCAGGCCTCGCCTGAATCGCGCCAGGGTTTGCCGGCCCTGGGCGGGAAGGCCGGCGAGCAGCGCGTGTCGTCCAGGCTCAGATTGGGGCTGTAGGCCGGGTCTTGGGCCAGCTCGCGGCTCCAGCGCCGGAGCATGTAGTCCAGCTCCCGGCGGAAGCGCGGCAGGTTGGCGGCCGTCGTGTCCGATCCCCGGCTGGCCGACTCCAGGTGGCGCAGCCTGGCGAAAGGCGTGAACAGGATGCGGTATCCGGCCTGGCCCAGGCGCAGGCACAGATCCACGTCGTTGAAGGCCACCGGCAGGTTGAACTCGTCGAAGCCGCCGCTCTCCTCGAAGACCCCGCGCCGCACGAGCATGCATGCCGCGGTCACGGCGGACACGTCTTGCAGGATGTGCGTGCGGCCCGCGTAGCCCACGTGGCCGGCGGGCTGGCCGGTGAACAGACTCTCGGCCACGCCGCCCTTGATGCCCAGCACGAGCCCGCAGTGCTGCACGGTATCGTCGGGATAGAGCAGCTTGGCGCCCACCGCGCCGATCTCGGGCCGCAGCCCGTGCCCGGCCATCTCCTCCAGCCAGTCGGCGTGGAGCACGCGCATGTCGTTGTTCATGAACAGGAGCAGCTCGCCCGAGGCCTTGGCCGCGGCCATGTTGTTCATGGCCGCGTAGTTGAACGGGCCGGAGAAAGGCAGGCTCCTGAAGGCGGGATTGGCGGCGTTCTGTTCGTAGAAGTCCAGAAGATCCTGATCCGTGCTCTCGTGATCCACCACGATGACTTCCAGCCGCCTGTAGTCCGTGCGCTGGAACAGGTCCTCGACCAGGGGCACGAGCAGGTCGGCCCTGTCCCTGGTGGGTATGATCACGCTCACCCGCGGGCCATCCCGCAGGCTGAAGCGCACCCGGCCAATGCACTCGGGCTGCCCGGCCGCCGCCCGGCCGCCGATGTCCAGGGCCAGGCAATGCTCGTCCACGGCCCTGCGGCTGGCCTCGATGCAGTACTTCTTGAAGTCCATGCTGAGCGCCGTGGAGCCTTCGATGGCCCGCCAATGGTAGAGCACGTGCGGGATGTGCCTGATGCGCTCGGGGCTGGTCAGGCGCGAGACGCGCAGGAACAGGTCGTAGTCCTGGCTGCCCTCCAGCCCCGGCCGGAAGCCGCCGGCCTTCTCGACCAGGGAGCGCCGCAGCACGGCCAGATGGCACACGTAGTTCTGGGACAGGAGCATGTCCGGGTTCCAGTCCGGCTTGAAGTGCGGCGCGAAGCGCCTTCCTTCGGCGTCGATCTTGTCCTCGTCGCTGTAGAGGAAGTCCAGGTCCGGGTTCTGGTTCAGCTCCTCGGCGGCCATGTACAAGGCGTGCTCCGCCAGCTCGTCGTCATGGTCCAGCAGGGCCACGAACTCGCCGCCGGCCAGCTCCAGGGCCGAGTTGGACGAGCGGGAGATGTGCCCGTTCTCCTGCCGGAGACAGACCTTGACGCGCCCGTCCCTGGCCGCGTACTCCGCGAGCACCTCGCGCACTCCGGCCTTGGTGGAGGCGTCGTCGGAGACGCACAGCTCGAAGTGGGGATAGAGCTGGCCGAGCACCGACTCGATGGCCTTGCGCAGGTAGGTTTCGTCAGTGTTGTAGACGGGCATGATGACCGAGATGACCGGCTTGCGGGCGAAGCCTTCGATGCGCCGGCGGATGGCCTCGCGGTCCGCGTCCGAGAGCGTGTCGTGCCGCCGCGTCCACTGCCGGTACGCGACGTCGCCCTGCTCCCCGTTCCTGGGCTCCGCGCGGCGCAGCAGGCCGGAGACGCTGCCCAGCGCCCTGGGGCCGAGCAGCCTGTCCAGGGGATCGAGGATGGCGCGCGAGAAGCGCCAGGTCAGGCTTTGGCGCATGGCCTCGACTTGCTGGCTGAGCTGCTGGACCTGGGCGCTGCGCACGTTGATGAGCCCGTGGGCGGCCAGCATCTCCTGACGCAGCTTGCGCACCACGCTGCGCACGACCTCCGGGCCGGTCTCCAGGAAGTACGCGCTGACCTCCACCGAATTCAGGTCCTGGCCGCCCGTGCTGAAGGTCAGGCGCGGGGACTGGCTCACGAAGTAGTAGGTCTGGTCCTCGCGGAAGTCCGCGTTGTGCTCGAACTTGTCCACGTAGCGGCAACCGCCGTCGACGTAGTGGCAGCGGACATAGTTCAGGCGCAGCACGGCCTGGCCCTCCATGAGCAGGAGCGCCACCCTGTCCGGCCCGTCGCCCCGAGGCTCCAGGTCCACGCGCCTGATCACGGCAGCCCGCGTCTCCGGAAGCTCGCCCGCGGCGAGCACCCGCACCATGGAGATATGCGCCTCCACGCTCACTGGGCCACCTCCCGCGCGAGCCACTTGTCCCTGGCCGCGGCGAAAAGGCGCCGGGCCTCGGCATACAGGACCTCGTCATGGCGCGTGAGCCGGCGCAGGGCCGGGTGGCCCGGCTCCATGCCCAGCTCCGGCCAGCTCCACTTGCGGCCGGCCACGTTCTCGCGCGGCATGCTCTCCGGCTCGCCCCAGCCCATGAAGCGCGCGAGCACGCGCATGGACTGGTCGAACTCCTCGTTGACGCCCACCAGGTCGAATCCGCGCAAAACGCTCAGGGCCAGCTCCAGATGGCCGTCATCCAGCGGACGGCTGAAGGCGTTGGCCAGGTAGCGGGTCTGCGCGTTGTCGAACAGGTTGCTCTCCAACTCGCCCATGCCGGCGATGAACTCCTCGAGGCTCGTTTCGTTCAGGCGGCGGGCCATGCCCTGGATGTAGGCCGGATGGCGCGCGCACTCCCTGGCGTGCTCGGGCAGGCCCAGGCGCTTGACCCAGGCGATGTGCGAGCGCAGATGCGCGAGGGGCTCGCGCAGCAGGGTGAACGTGCTGAAGCTCCTGCTGATGTAACGGCGGCCCAGGGCCACGGGCACGGTCACGTGGCCCGAGACGAAGAGCTTGTCCTGGAGATCGAGCACGTCCATGTCCGGCCGGAGATGGTAGCTCTCCACGTGCGTCACGCAGCGCTCGGGCGGAAAGTGGCGCAGGGCCAGGGCGTTCACCGAGCTGCCCGCGGTCTTGGCGATGTGCATGAAGAAGAGCCGTTTGGGTTTGCCGGCCTCGGACTTGTCCAGCTCGCGCAGGTCCAGGCTGCACAGGGGGAAGCCAAGGCCGCCCGAGGTCAGGCCGCGCACCGTGACCCGGCCCAGGGCCTGCCGGGCGTCGAGCGCCACTCGAAAGCCCAGGGCCACGTTCCGGCCCAGGCCGAGCTGCCTGTTGAGCGCCGGTCTGTGCTCCTCCAGGGGGTGCACGCTCCGGCCGCGCATCGTGAGAATCTCGATGCCCTCGATGCGCGCGCCGCGCGACCAGACCCAGCCTCGCAGCACGAGCGGCGAGCCCTCGGCCAGGACCGCGCCCGGCAAGGGGTCATCCATGAAATAGCGCACGTCGGCCGGAACCGCGTCCGGCCGGAGCGACTCGACCCTGATGAGCATATGGCACGTCCCTCCCAGTCCCTGATCCCTGATTCCCTTGGCAAACCGCCCTAGCCTCCCTGGCCCCCGCCGGCCAGCACCTTGCGGTACTCGGCCAGACAGGCGCGTACACCGCCCACGAACACGCTCACGCCCCTGTCCACGAGCACGGCCCTGTGGCACAGCTCGCGAATGGCCGCCGGGCTGTGCGAGACGACCACGGCGGTCTTGCCCTGGCCGATTTTGTCACGCAGGGCCTGCGAGGACTTGCGGTGGAAGTTTTCGTCGCCCACGCCGAGCACCTCGTCGATGAGCAGCACGTCGGGCGAGACCTGGAAGGCAATGGAGAAGCCCAGGCGGGCCAGCATGCCCGTGGAGTACGTGCGCACGGGCTGCTCGAAGGCCTCGCCCAGCTCGGCGAAGGCCCGGATGTCCGGGAGCCGTTCGCGCACCTCGGCCCTGGAGAGGCCGAGCGTCATGCCGCTCAGGAAGGCGTTCTCCCGGCCCGTGAGGTAGGGCACGAAGCCGGCCTGGAGCGACAGGAGCGAGCAGGAGCAGCCGTGGTTGACCAGCTCGCCGCGGTCGGGCGCGGTCAGCCCGGCCAGCAGACGCAGGAGCGTGCTCTTGCCCACGCCGTTGCGGCCGATGATGCCCAGGGTCTCGCCGTGTAAGAGCTCGAAGGACACGTCCCGCAAGGCCCATTTCCTGCCGCGCGACAACAGCCCCTGCCGCACCGGGTAGGCGAAGCCCACGTGGCGCAGGCTGAACGCGGGCCTGCCGCGCGCGGCAGGCCCTGGATGCAGCCCCTGGGCCTTGCCGCCGGGCTGGGCCGGCATGTCGAGCGTGGAGACGGCTCTTTCCATACAATAGCGCGTTAAACGCATCGCGCGGCGATGGCAATGATTACCCGGCGCCGCCACAAGGGCCGTGCCCATGACCGCGTGCGGCTTCCATGACAAGGCGCGGGCTTACAGCACGCGCGGGTACGTGCGGTCGAAGCGCGTCAGCAGGGCCGCGCCGGCCACGCACAGGGCCAGACCCGCGGCCATGGAGAAGGCCAGGCCTCCGAAGTCCGGCCAGGACTGGTCGATGAGCACGCTCCGGTAGCCGGCGATGAGCGTGGCCATGGGGTTCAGGTGGTAGGCCAGCATGTGCTCGGGCAGGAGCACGGTGCGGATGTCGAAGAAGATGCCCGAGACGAAGAAGCCCACCTGGAGCGCCGTGGCCACGAGGAAGCGCAGGTCCGGAAAGAAGGGCACCACCGCCGCGAGCAGCGAGGCCAGGCCCAGGCACACGAGGAGCTGGGCGAGCATGAGCAGAGGCAGGGCCAGATAGGATACGGCCGGCGGAAAACCAGTGGCCCACAGGAACAGGAGCAGCAGACCGAGCACGATGAGGAACTTGAACATGTCGGTCAGGGCCACGACCAGGGGGAAGAAGCTCTTGGGCAGGTAGGCCTGGAGCACGATGCCCTTGCTGCCCAGGATGGCGTTGCTCCCGTTGCCCACGGTGCTCGCGAACCATTTCCACACGCCCACGCCCACCAGGAGGAACTGCACGAAATGCGGCGTGCCCCGGTTCATGAAGACCCCGAAGACGAGGTAGAGCACGCCCATGTGCAGCACGGGCTCGAAGATCCACCACAGGTAGCTGATGTAGTAGCGCCGCATCTCCGAGGCCAGGTCGGCGAAGACGCGGTACATGACCAGGCCCCACCAGCCGGGCAGGGTCAGCATGGTCCACAAACTCGACCGGGCGCGCCTGCCCGTCGGAAGGCTCGTCTCGGCCAGCGGGACGGCCAGGCCGTTGCGCAAGACTCTCTCGGGTCTTCCCAGCATCCGCCAGGAATAGCCGACCGGAGCGGCCGCGTCCAGCGGCGGATGAATAATCACGACGTCTCGTTGCGCTTGCACGCCGGCGGGTAGACCACGGACTCCTCGACCATGGGCCAGAAGGCATAGCCGCGCGACAGGCGGTCCCGCCGCGACAGGCGGCCGGGCAGGAGCCGGACCAGGTCGCGCAGCCCTTCGAGCATGGCCCTGGCGATGGCCAGGCCGTAGCGCCGATCGTGGAGGAGCGTGTTGTAGGCCGCGGCCATGGCGGCCTGGGGCAGCCCCAGAGCATAGGCCTTGAGGATCTTGGCCAACGGATAGTTGCGCAGGACCACCTTGTAGCTGTTGCGCTCGCAGAAGTAGCCCCGACGCCAAGCGCCCGTGCG
Organism: Pseudomonadota bacterium; assembly: GCA_023433925.1. Classification (GTDB taxonomy): domain Bacteria; phylum Desulfobacterota; class Desulfovibrionia; order Desulfovibrionales; family Desulfovibrionaceae; genus Desulfocurvibacter. The sequence continues at coordinate 6,699 of JAEYTO010000078.1, forward strand.
GTTCGTGGTGGCCGAGCACTCGTGGAGCACGCGCGCCAGCGGGACGCACCAGATCTCCCAGCCCGCCTCGCGCAGCCGCAGGCTCAGGTCCACGTCCTCGAAGTACATCTCGAACTCCTCGCAGAACATGCCGCACCGGCGCACGGCCTCGGCGCGCAGGAGCATGGCCCCGCCCGTGGCGCCGAGAATCTGGAAGGGCCGGTCCCCGAGGGATGCGGCCGGCTCGCCGCAGGCCAGGTCCCAGGCCTTGCCCGCGATGCCCAGGCGGATGCCGGCCGAGGCCGCCAGGTCGGGCCGGTCCATGAAGCACAGGAGCGGCTGGCAGGCCCCGGCCTCGGGCCGGGATTCCATGAACTCCGCGAGCCGGCTCAGGCAGCCGGGGTCGATGAGCGTGTCGTTGTTGAGCACGAAGAGGTAGTCGGCGTCACGCCCGAGGGCCAGGCGCAGGCCCTCGTTGTTGCCTCGGCTGAAGTAGTAGTTGGCGGGATTGGAGAGAATTTCGATCCCCGGATAGGCCTGGCGCGCAAGCTCCACCGAGCCGTCGGAGGAGGCGTTGTCCACGAGCAGGATCGACAGACCCTGGCAGTCGCTGGCCAGCAGGGCGTCCAGGCACGGCGCCAGGAGCTCCCTGCCGTTGTAGTTGAGCACGATGGCCGTGATGCGTGGCGCGCGCATGTCCCCTCCTGCGTGGCGCGATGGCGTGGAGATGCCCAGCCTGATCATTCGCACGTTCAGGAGATTAAGGGAAGCCGGCCGCATGGATCATGGCTTGGCCTGACGCCGGGCAGAGCTTCACGGGCAGGACCCTCCCATGCCGCCCGCCCCGACTGAACGTTGGAAAAGGCCATCCCGACCTTTTCAGGCTCGCAAGGCTTGGGCCAAGCCCAGTCCCAGCCCTCGGACGCGCTGCGCCCGGCGGGCCATCCTGGCCCGCACGGCCTGCCTTTCAATAGGCTGTTGGCGCACGGGCTTGGACGATGAGGGCCGCCGCGCAAAGGCCGGGCTGCCTCCGGCGACATCCGCGCCTCCCCTGCTCATGGACTCCGCGCCGCCCGGACAGGAGCCGATTCGGCATCATCCCCCACGCAACCCACCTTGCCGACACCGCCCTTCCGATTGCCTCCGCCATATCACAAGGACCGTTATCGTGGTTTAGTGGCCCTTCACAGTGGCCGCAACAGGCCAGTTGAGAAAAGGTGGGCCAAAAAATCCTTCGCCCTCCGGCATGGACGTATATAGTGCTTCTACCCTTGGCAATCTCTTGTTTGTGTTGCCTGCGCCGCAAAGACATGAGCCAAAAGGGGAATATGATGAGACGATTGCGCATGTTTTTATCATGGTGCAATGAAATTCGTGAATCGGATTTCCATTGTATAGCGGAGATGAAGTAGGCAGAGGGTCAAGTTGAAACCTGTATCCCTGGCGGAGAGAGGAGGGATTTCATGCTCAATCGAAGGCTATGGCTCACCGTGCTCATGTGCTGCCTGCTCGCATTCGGGGCAGCGGCGTGCGACGACGACGATGACGACGACGGCAATGGCGGCGGCGGAACGCCAAGCGCGTCCCTGAGCGGCGATGTCGCGGGCTCGTTCATCCGGAACGCCGAGGTGGCCCTGCTCGGCATTGACGGCCGGGTGATCGCCACGACCACGACCGATGAGAACGGCCGCTACGGGATCGACCTGCCCGGCGACCAGCAAGGCCCCTTCCTCATCAGGGTGCGCGGCGTCGGCCCCCAGAGCGTGCTCGTCTCGGCCAATGCCGACGGCACGAGCGCCTCGCAGCCCTTCGTCGGCCCCTGGTACTCGGCGCTGACCAATGAAGCGGCCCTGGGCGACACGGCCACGGCCAACGTCACCCCGCTGACGACCATCGCGGTGTGGATGCTGCGCGCCGAGGCCGCCAAGGGCGGAAGCATCGACGAGATGCTCCTGCAAGACTACGGCCCCATGGTCGAGAACATGGCCACCAACGCCTTCATCGCTGGCCTGGAGTTCGATGACGACGAGTTCATCGATGCCTTCGACGCCTTCACGAGCCCGGCCCTGCCCCGGGACGACATGACCCCGGCGGCCTCCGGCGCGCTCGTGGCCAACAGGGTCGCCATGGCCATCGCCAGGGACGTGCTCTCCGGCGTCGGCGCGACGACCGTGGAAGCCGGCTCCAGCTCCTTCGCCGGCTACCTGGCCCTGTTCGGCCTCGACCTGTCCGACGGCGTGATCGACGGCGAGATTGAAGGCTTCGGCCAGGATACCGCGGCTGCCCGCGATGCCCTGGTGAGCGAGGCGGGAGCTCTCGTTGAGAACGGCGCGCCGGACCCGCTGGACGCCATCGAGGACCGCTTCACGTCCTATAGCGCCGGCGACATCCAGGCCGCCATCGACAATGTCGGCCAGACGCTGACCCTCGAAGCGGACCTGCTCGGCATCGATACGCCGCCGGCCTTCACCGTGCCCGTCACGGCCGTGGGCTCGGCGCTGGTGGCCAACCCGCCCGCGCAGGCGCTGCTCATCCTGGCCCCGGCCGTGATCGAGCTCGAACCCGGCCAGGCGCCCGAGGACATCACCGCCACGAGCACCCTGCGCTTCGTGGTGCTCGACGGCAAGGGCATGGACGTGACCGGCCAGTACATCGACAAGGTCGATGTCTCCGTGCTCTCCAACGCGGGCGTGTCCTTCCTGCCCGCGAACCCGGTGCTGAACCCGGCCGACGCCGGCGTGGGCTACGAAACCGTGACCAATCCCTTCGCGGACATGACCGCGGACAACACCGCCACGGTCTCGGCGCGGGTCCTCGGCACGAGCCTCCAGGGCCTGACCGCGGATGACGGCGACGTGCTCATCACCTTTGTCCAGCCCGGCGCGACAAGGCTGCCCACGGCCATCAGGACCGCCATCGCGCAGATCGTGGACAACGAGACCGCCGAGCTGACCATCAACCTGGGCCTCACTGACGAGCCCGCGGGCCAGCCGGCCGACAACGTCTCGGGCGTGGCCACCCTGACCGTGAACAACGGCTGGTTCTGGCGCGGCACTCCCGACAACGTGTCCAAGTCGCTCCTGGGCGTGCCCTTCGTGAACGGCGAGACCTTCGAGGTCAACTACCTGGCCCCGGACAACGTCACCGACACGACGGCCAGCTTCAGGATCGACCTCGATGACAACCCGAACATCATCGGGCTGGCCCAGGACGCCATCCCGGATGATCTCTAAGACGAGCAGGCGCACGCGCCCGCGAGTCCGATCAACCAACGGCGGGAGGCCGGGCCTGGCCCGGCCTCCCTCATGAGAACACAGCCAACCCATCCGCCGGAGCCGGCATGCCCGCCGAGACACTGATCATCATCCCGGCCAAGGACGAGCAGGAGTCCGTGCACCTCGTGGCCGGCGCGGTCGTCTCCAGGCTCGGCCTGCCCGTGGTGGTGGTGGACGACGCAAGCTCCGACGGCACGGCCGAGGCCGCGCGCGAGGCCGGGGCCACGGTCCTGTCCCTGCGCGTGGGCCTCGGGGCCTGGGGAGCCATGCAGGCCGGCATCCGCTACGGCCTGCGCCGCGGCTTCGAGCGCTGCGTGACCATGGACGCCGACGGCCAGCATCCCGTGGCCTGCCTGAGCACGGTCCTGGAGCCGGTCCTGCGCGGAGAGGCCGACGTGTCCATCGGCTCGTGCACGAGCCGGGGCAGCCCCCTGCGTCAGGCGGCCTGGAGCTTCTTCCGGGGCCTGACCGCCCTGGGCGTGGCCGACCTGACCTCGGGCTACAGGGCCTACGGCCGCGAGGCCATGGCCCTGCTGGCCGACGAGCGGGCGACGCTCCTGGACCATCAGGACATCGGCGTGCTCTACCTCCTGCGCAGCAAGGGGCTGCGCATCGTGGAGACGCCCATCAGCATGGCCTGCCGCCTGCACGGCCATTCGCGAATCTTCAACACCTGGTTCACGGTGGGCGACTACATGCTGCACAGCTCCATCCTGGCCATGTCCAAGAGCCTGCGCGGCAACCGCCGGAACCGGCCGCCACGGGGGGAGGCACGATGATCAGCCTGCAATGGACCACGGGCGTCCTGGGCGTGGCCATCGCCCTGACCATCATCATCCTCGTGCGCCGCGATCAGCTCCACACGCGCTACAGCGTGTGGTGGCTGGCCATGGCCGCGGCCACCTTCATCCTGGGCGTGTTCCCGCGCATCTCCGACGTGCTCGCCGGACTGCTCGGCGTGTCCTACCCGCCCAGCCTCATGTTCATCCTTGCCGGCGCGCTCTACGTCCTTAAAATCCTGACCATGGACATCGAGCGCTCCAAGATGGAGATCAAGATCCGCCGCCTGACCCAGCGCCTGGCCATGCTCGAGGAACGCCTGGAGGAGCGCGAGCGGATCGAGCACGAGGCCGCCGCGCGCGCCGACCAGGCGCGGCATTCCGAACATCCCAGGCAGTGAGCCGATCATGACTCCCGACCCGCGCGGAAACAGCCGCCGCTGGCTGGCCCTGGTGCTGGCCGCCAGCATCGGCTGGACCCTCGGCCTGCACCTGGCCCGGCTGCCGGCCTTGACCGGTGAAGGCGGGTCGGCCTTCGTGGCCGGCCGGCCGCTGCTGACCACGGCCGACGGCTACTACTACCTGCGTTTGGCCGAGGAGAGCGCGGGCGGGACGTATCGCCGCCCGGACGAGCTGCGGCCACGGGGCATGGAGCGGCCGGCCAGGGTGCCGCCCGTGAGCGCCATGGCCGCGATGCTGCATAAAGTCACGTCCATTCCCGCCCGCGAGCTGGCCTTCCATCTTCCGCCGGTCCTGGCCGCATTCTCCAGCCTGGCCATGGCCCTGGCCGGCTGGGCCGTGGCCGGCCCCTGGGGCGGGCTGGCCGCCGGACTGGCGGGCGCGGCCAGCCCGTTCTGGTTCGTGCGCTGCTCCCTGGGCTGGTTCGACACCGACCCGCTCAACCTGTTCTTCCCCACGCTGGCCGCCCTGGCTCTGACCGGCTTCGTGTTCGGGCCATGGAGCGCCTGGAGCCCGGCCAACCCGCCGGCAGGGCCGGAGCCGTGGCGCACGCGGCTGGCGCGACTGGCGCTCTGCGCCGCCTGCGTGGCGGGCCTGACCCTGTGGTGGCCGAGCGTGGGCTTGCTGGCCCTGCCCCTGTTCTGCCTGGCCTACGGATCGAGCCTCATGGCCCCGTCGTCCAGGGCCGAGCGGCTGGCCAAGCTCGGCCTGCTCCTGTCCATGGCCGCGGGCGCGGGCATCCTGGGTCTGGGCCTGCACCGCCATCTGCCCCAGGCCCTGGCCTCCCTCTCGCTGCTGGGAGACTCGGCCCTGGGCCATCTGGGGCTCATCACCAAGCAGGGCAGCGGGGCCTTCGCCGAGGTGGGCCAGTCCATCTCCGAGCTGACGCCCATGGAGCCGGGCCGGCTGGCCAAGGACCTGGCCGGCGGCTGGCCGCCGCTGGCGGCCGCCGTGGCCGGGTTGATCCTGGCGGCCAGACGGCGCGCCTGGCCGGTCCTGTTCCTGGTCCTGCCCTTCCTGCTCCTGGGCGCGCTGGCCGGCTTCGCGCAGCGCTTCGTCATCTTCCTCGTGCCGGCCTATGCCCTGGGCCTGGCCCTGTTCGTGGCCGGCGTCCTGGACCTGCCCCGGATAAGGCGGCTTCGTCCGACCCCGCGCCGCGTCCTGGCCGCGCTCCTCGTGGCCGCCCTGGCGGCCCCCGGCACGCACGCCAGCCTGTCCCGTCCCTTCCGGCCCGCCTTCGACGCGGCCCAGGCCGCCCTGGCCATGAGCATCAACCCGGCGCGCGGCAACAAGGGGCTGCTCTGGAACTGGTGGGACCAGGGCTACTTCCTCCAGTACTTCACGCGCCTGCCCACGATCATCGACGGCGGCTCGCAGGACCCGGAGCGCATCTTCCTGGCCTCCCTGCCCCTGGCCACCGAGGACCCGGTCCTGGCCGCCAACTGGATACGCTTCGTGGCCGTGCGCGGCCCCCAGGGCTTCCAGCGCCTGTCCAGGCGGCTTGGCGGCGCGCGGCCGGCGGCCGAGCTTCTGCGCAAGATCCTGGCCGCGCCTGGCGAGGCCGAAGCCATGCTGGCCACGGCCGGGCTGGAGCGCGGCTGGAGGTCCTTCCTGTTCCCGGCCGCGCGCAAGCCCGTGTTCGTCTATCTCACGACGGACATCATCTACCGGGGCTGGTGGTACTACTACGGGAACCTGTTCGGCGAACGGGAATCCCATACGCCGCCCAGGACGCTTCTCGTGCCGGCCAGCTCCGCGCGCATCGACATCGGGCAGGGCCTGCTGCTCGCGGGCGACAAGGCCATGCTTCTGTCGGAGCTGGTGGACGTGCGCCGAGCCGGGATCGAGCGCCACGCGGGCGGCGACCCCGGCGGTCCCGTGGCCCTGCGCATGGAAGGCGCTCCGCACCTGACCATCCTGAACAGGCCCATGTTCCGCTCCCTGGCCTGCCAGCTCCTGTTCGGCGATCCCAAGGGCGTGCCCGGATTCATGCTCCTGGCCCACCATCCGTTCGTGGGCGGCGTGTGGCTCGTGCAGTAAGCTCGGCATAGAGGCGGTAACAGGCTTGGGCCACGGCCGAGATGCCCAGCTCCTTCCCGAAGCGTTCCCTGCCCGCCCAGCCGAGCCGCTCGCGCAGGCCGGCGTCGGCCATGAGACGCCGCACGGACCTGGCCAGCCCGGCCGCGTCGCCCGGCGCGAAGGCCAGGCCCGTGACGCCCTCCTCGTTGACCACCGTCATGCCCGAGCCAGGCAGCCGCGAGCAGATCAGCGGCCGGCCAAAGGCCATGGCCTCGGCCAGCACCAGGCCGAAGGCCTCGGCGCGCGCCACGGACGGCAGGCAGAAGCAGTCGCAGGCGGCCATGAGCGCGTGCAGCTCGCGGTCGGGCAGGCTTCCGGGCATGCGCACCCGGTCCGCAAGGCCCAGCTCCCGCGCCAGGCGCAGCAGCCCGGCCCGCTCCGGCCCGTCGCCCACGATGACCACGCGCGCCTCTTGGGGCAGCAGCCCGGCCGCGCGCACGAGCACGTCGAAGCCCTTGTAGTGGCTGAAGCGTCCTGCCGCGAGAAGGAGGAAACCGCCGTCGTCGGCTGGCATGCCCCGCGTCGTAGCCGAGAGAGGGCGCCGCCCTCTCTCGGACTCTCTCCCGCCAGGGGAATAATTCCCCTGGACCCCTGATTCTTTCGCGGACGCTTCAAGGTTCAACCTTGAAGCGTCCGCCTGAAAAATACGGGGTCCAGGGGCCCACGGCCCCTGGTGGGTGGGGTCCGGGGAGGGCGACGCCCTCCCCGGCTGCCGCGCGCGGCCTCCGAGCGCCCAGGCCCTGGCCCGGGCGACCTCGGCCTCGGTCGGCGCGTGCAGCCTGGCCGGGTCCAGGCCCAGCGGGATGACGCGGCACTTGGCGCGGTGCGGGGCCAGGGCCGTGCTGGCCTCCAGGTAGGGCGCGGACGTGGCCGCCACGGCCTGGGCGCGGCGGAGCAGCGCCTGCTCCAGGACGCGGTAGGGCGGATGTAGCAGGGCCAGGCTTCGGCTGCCCTCGGTGACCACGTCCGAGTGCCAGTGGAGCACGAGCGGCACTCTGGAGGCCGAAGGCAGGCCAAGCAGAGCGAAGGCGCTCGGGTTGGGCAGGTGGACGTGGATCACGTCGGGCCGGAACTCGCGCAGGAGCCTGGCCAACCGCAGAGCATAGCTCGGCGACAGGGGCGCGAAGGCCAGCCGGCCGAGGATGGCCGCGCGCGTGACAGGCACGCCGGCCATGGAGTCCTCGGAACCGGGCCGCCAGGGCCGTTCGGCATGCGCGAGCACGCGCGGCGCGAGGCCCATGGCGGCCTGGGCCTCGGCCAGGTCGCGCAGGAAGGACTCCATGCCGCCCCTGGCCGGGGGATAGTACTTGCCGAGATGAAGAACGCGCACGACCCCGAACCCTCCGCTCCCTCGTCTGGGAAGCCCGGCCGCGCGGACGGGCTTCCGCCATTGCGCAGGATAACGGATTGCTGGGATTATGCCATCATTGCGAGCGAGTATTCGCGACGGGCCTGCCGCTTTCGCCCTTGGAACGCTCTATGGCTGATTGCAATTAAGCAGGAAAACACCCGCCCATTCAAACCGGGGGCGTAGGGGAATCATTCCCCTGCCGGGAGAGTGCCTGAGAGAGGGCGGCGCCCTCTCTCAGTTGCCGCAGGGATTCTCAAGGCCTGGGCTTCGCGCCGGGAGGCGGGCTGTTGAGCATGCCGGCCATGCCCACCAGAGGCGCCACCGGGCCGTTCCACTGGAGCTGCAAGGCCTGGCGGCGGCGCAGCTTGTCCGCGAAGTCCTGGTCCGGGACCTTGTCCGGATCGACCAGCGACGGCTCCACGAGGAGCGAGCCGTCCACCGAGAGCAGCCCGGCCCCCACGGCCCTGCCCTGGGGGCCGGGCTGGAAGGCGCCCTTGAGCTCCCCTTGCAGGTCGCCCTCGGCCAGGGTCAGCCGCTCGAACTCCAGCTTGCCGCCCCGCCAGGCCAGCCTGACCTGGATGGCGCCCAGGCGGATGTCCTCGCGCTTGAGGAAGGCGGACTTGCAGCGCAGCGCGCCGCCTGACAGCCCGAGCTGGCCGCCGCCCTCCATGGCCCTGGGATCGGTCAGCAGACCCGCGAGGCTGATCCGGCCAGCGAGCACGCCCTGCATGCCGGCCTCCTCGGCGAGGCTCGCGTGGCGGCCTAGATCGACGTTCTCGATCTCCAATTCGATCCGCACGTGCTCGGCCGAGGTCAGGCCGTCGGCCCGCACGTCGGCCAGGACCCCGCCGCCGTAGCACTCGGCGCGCAGCCTGGCCCCGGCCCGGCCCAGGAGCAGGGAGCCCCACAGGGGCGAGATCCTGACGCGGCTGGCCGTGAGCAAGGGCTTGTCCGGATCCTGGGCGCTGGCCAGGGCCACGCCCTCCAGGACGAGGCCCGGCGGGAAGCGCGAGGATTTGGCCTCCAGATAGGACAGGTGCACGCCGCCCGAACCGTTCACGGCCGAGGCCAGCCTGGGGGCCAGGGCGGCCCAGGGGAACTTGGCGGCCACGAGCACGGCCATGACGGCCAGGCCGAAGCCCGTGTAGAGGAGAATGGTCGGCAGTCCGCGCTTCATGTCTCTCCCGTGCGCCTCAAGACGTCCGGCGCTGGGCCGTGAAGACCAGGTCCACGTCCAGGGGCCGCTTGTCGTGCGAGCGCAGGTTCAGGCGCTCCACGAGCACCCCGCGCCCCGAGGCCCGCACGGCTTCCAGATAGGACACGAGCTGGTCCAGGCCCACTCCGTTCAGGCGCATCTCGACGACATCCTGGCGCGCCCCGCCCGAGTCCTGGCGTACCGAGGGCCGGATGAACTCGATGTTCTGGCGTAGCTGTCCCTTGGCCGCCAGGCTCTCCAGCAGGGCGAACAGGGTCTGGCCGGCCTGGGCCTGCTTGCCCCGCGGTCCGGCCTTACGACCCTTGGCCGCCAGGGCGGCGCCGTCCTCGGCCAGGGCGGCCACGCGGGTCAGGCTCTGCTCGGCCTGGGCGATGTTCCGGGCCAGGGATTCGCGGTAGCCGGCCACGGGGAGCACGATCCACTGGACCACGGCCAGCAGGAGGGCCGCGGCCAGGGCCGCGCCGAGCACGAGTTGCCTGTCGGGCATCATGACCCGCCTCCCTGGAACAGAATTTCCAGCTGAAACTGTACGCCCTTGCCGTCCGCGCCGGCCGTGGCGCCCTTGATCTCCACCTCGCCCAGCCCGGCCTTCTGGATGTTCTCCTTGATCCGCTCGACGCTCGCGAAGGCATCGGAGCTTGCGCTGATGCGCACGGCCGTCTCGTCCAGGCCGAGCTGGGCGATGGTCATGGGCAGGTCGGGCGGCACGGCTTGGGAAACGGCCGTGAGGACGTGCAGGGCCGAGGCGCGGCCGGCCTTATCATCCCGTCCGCCCTGGCGCAGGCCCTCCACGCGCTCGGCCAGGATGCTGGCGAGCTGCGCGCGGGTGAAGCCGGGCTGCACGTCGGGCAGGGCCTTGCGGTAGGCTTCGTCCAGGCGCGCTTCAAGCTCGGCCAGCCGCTGGCGCTTGAGCGCGATGTCCGTGACCGCCGACAGGGCGAAGCCGAGCACGAGCACGAGCAGGAAGGCCGAGGCCAGGGCCAGGTACCTGCGCGGGTCAAAGGCGCTGCGCCGCAGCGCCGCTCCCTCGGCATGGAAGTTCATGCCCGCCTCGGACGGCCGGATCATGGGCGCGCCGCGCAGGGCCAGCCCGTAGGCCACGGCCAGCTCGTCCCTGGGCGCTTGCGCTCCGTCGGCCATGGCGCGCAGCCCGAAGCCGTCGAGCTGGGAGATGCGTTTGACCGGGGCCTGCAAGCGCGCCTCCAGGAGCCTGCCGAGCCCGCGCGCGGCCGCACTCCCTCCGCTGAGCACCACGAACTCGGGCCGATGGGGCTCGCCGTCGGACGCCGAGCGCAGGGTCAGCAGCACCTCGGCCGCCAGGCTGTCCAAGGCCTGGTCCACGCGCGCGCCGATCTCGCCGCCGGCGGCGGCCACGGCCGCCAGGTCCGAGCGGCCGAGCAGCCGTCGGCCGGCCTCGGCATCCGCCAGGGGCTCGCCGGCCAGGGCCTGGGCCAGGTCCACCAGGCCGAAGCGCAGGCCGCGCATGGTCGCCGCCCGGCCGTCCATGCGCCACAGGAGGCTCGTGGCCCCCAGGTCCATATCGAGGAAGAGCACCTTACCGGGCAGCCCGGTCAGTCCCGCGCCCGCCGCCAGCAGGGCGTCCGAGGCCACGTCGACGACTTGCAGGGGCAGCCCGGCCGAGGCGAAGGCCTCCAGCCAGCCGTCCAGGGCCTTGCGCGGCACGGCCGCCGCCAGGACGCGCTGCTCGCCCGCCACGCCCCGGCCGGCCTTGACCATGTCCAGGGCCAGCCCGTCCACGGGCATGGGCAGGTGCGCGTCCAGCTCGAAGCCGAGCACCTGACGGATCTTGCCCGAGGAGGTGAACGGAAATTCCAGACGACGGAACATGGCCTGGCCCGTACCCAGGCCCAGGGCGTTCACGTCGCTCACGAGCCCGCGTGATTCGGCCAGCCTGCGCACGGCGGCCGCCGTGGCGGGCATGTCCGCCCCGGCGGGCAGCTCGGCCTTGGCCCAGCCCGTGACCGTCAGGCGCAGGAACTGCCTGGTGAGCCGCACCAGGCGCACGCCGTGCGGCGAGAGGTCTATGCCCAGGATCGTCTCGGCCATGGATCTCCTTCAGGCCGGGCCTCAGCCCAGCACCTTGCGCTCCAGTATCACCCTCGAAACGGGCTTGTCCGGCTCCGGCTGCCCCTGCTTGCGGCCGAGCACCGCGCGCAGACTGCGCCGCACCGCCCCGACCTGGGCCGTGACGATGACCCGGAACACGTCGCTTTGCACGCTCACCAGCTCGGCGGGCAGGGTCACCTGGGCGTAGCCCGGCAGGGCCGTCCTGTACCAGTCCGGCGCGGACAGCCGCTCGGTGTTGGCCGGATCACGGCGGTACTCGACCATTTCCATGGCCAGGCCGGCCGCCGTGGCCCGGTCCACGTCGGCCGGGCACATGGCCGCGAGGAGCAGCGCGGGCGCGGTGTTGATGTTGATCCTGCCGTTGCCGTGCACGGTCACCAGCTCGCGCAGGCCGGGGACCTGCCCGTTACCGAAGTACAGCTCGCGCGGCATGCCCAGCACGAGGAGCATCTCGTCCTGGCTGGCCATGGGCGCGTTGCGCGGCCTCTGGGTCAGGCCCTCGGCCGCGTAGGCCGGCTGCTCGAACTGGCCTTCCCCGTCGGCGTCGATCCAGTCGCGCATGGCCGCCACCAGGCGCGCGGCGGCCTCCTGCTCCAGGCCGTAGGGCTGCCCGGTCAGGAGCCGCTCCATGACCCCGCGGCCGGTCTCGGAGTTCAAGGCCTCCAGCGGGAACCCGCCATTCTCGGGGCGGATCTCCACTTCCAGCTCGCCGGTCTCGAACTCGACGGCCTTGTCCGCGTTCTCGTCCTCGAAAAAGGTCACCCATATGTCCAAGAGCGAGTCGTGGCTGTTCTCCCGCAGGTCGTGCTCCAGGAGGGCCGCGGCCAGGCGCAGGCCCGACGTGCACAGCTCGCGGCACTGCACCCCGCCCAGGTAGGCCCCGGCGCTCTCGATCTCGATCTGGGCCCGGCGCATGGACTCGATGGCCACGACAGACAGCACGCTCAGAAGCACGAGCACGAGGATGAGCGCGCCGCCGCGCCGGGCGCTTTCCCGGCTCACGAGCCGCCCTCCTGGACCTGCTCCCGGAGCAGCTCCGGCTCCAGGGTCACGGTGTCCCGGAACTCCCGGCCGCGCTGCCCGTCCGCGAGCACGAGCCGCACGCCCGCGCTGGCCGGGAGCCTGCCCGTTTCCACGGGCTGGCCCAGGCCGGACAGCCCCCAGGAATCGACGGCCTGGCCGCCCTTGGCTCGGAAGGTCAGGGTCAGCTCCATTACCCGGTCGCACAGCTCCACCTCGGTCCATTCGCCCAGCGCGACATCCTCGGAATGGATGTCTAGGTCCAGCCGCTCCTTGCGCACAAGCTTTCGGGGACCCTTGTCGTCGAACACGCCCGCGTCCTCGCGCGGTCGCAGGACGTACTGCACGCGCACGAGTCTGTCGCCGCTGCTCGCGTCCTCGAAATCCAGGCCCGAGCTTGTCGTCAGCTCCAGCACGACCTTGCCGCGCCTGAAGCTCCTGGCCAGGTCTGGCGTGCGGCTCACGTCCGGCGGCTGCTCCTCCAGGTCGCCGCCCGCCACGAGGGCCGGCAGGGGTTGCCCGTCGCCGGCTGCCTGGCCGCCTTGGGCCTGGGGGGCCTCGGGCGGGTGGAGCCCGGCCAGGTCATCGCCGATCTGGCGCAGCGCGAGCCTGCCGGTTTGCAGGAGCTCGCCCTCATGGCGCACCTGCTCGGCCACGTCCATGACCCCGGAGTACACGCCGAAAATGCCCGTGAAGGCGATGGCGAAGACAAAGGCCGCGATCATGACCTCCAGCAGCGTGAAGCCCGCCTGGGCTTGGGCGGCCCGTCGACGGACCGAGAGAGGGCGCCGCCCTCTCTCGGGCTCTCTCCCGCCAGGGAAATGATTTCCCTGGACCCTCGTTTCATGAGCGCCGTGCGCTGGCCCAAGAGCCGTGGCGTCCGTTTCGTCCGCACGATGCCCTGGGGCGATCCGCGCACGAAATGCGGGTTCCAAGGGCCCGTGGCCCTTGGTGGGTGGGGTGCGGGGAGGACCAAGCCCTTCCCGCTCTTCCGCGAAGCGCCTTATCTTCGCCACAGGAGCCTCTCCAGCCGCGCGGGGCGCGGATCGTCCTTGCCCCGGCCCACCTTGATCCGCACGAGGTAGAGCACCTCCAGGCTCGTGGAGCTGATCTCAAGCTCCCAGCGCCAACCCTCGGCGTCCTCGAAGTCGCCGTTGAGCAGCGACCAGGCATTGAGGCCGGCGGCTTCCACCTCGTCGAGCTTGGCCAGGGCCAGGGCCATGCCCTCCTGGGCGTCGTTCGAGCGGATGAGCCCGTCCTGGCTGAGCAGCCCGGCCTTGATGACCGCGACCATGGCGATGGACAGCACGGCCACGGCGATAAGCACCTCGATCAGGGTGAACCCGCCGCGCCCGGCCGCATTCCGCGAGGCGGACCTCGTGGCGGGCCGCGCCCGGCTCATGGCCATGGGCTTCACCATGGCCGCGCCTCGGCCAGGCGCTCCCAGGCCACCGCGCCCTCGTAGACCGCCAGGCTGGCGTCGAAGGGCCGCACGGACAGGGTCCAGGCCTCGTCCCCGCCGCGCAGGACGATGAGCGCGGGGCGGGCCAGACCCTTGGCCTGGATGGCGATCTCGGCCACGCCGGATGTCAGCGGCCCGGCGCGCTGGAACGTGACGCTGGCCGGCCGCAGGCCCTGGGGCAGCGCCCGTCGGCCCTGGCGCTCGCCGCCTCCGGCCAGCCAGCAGCGCCCGCTGGACAGATCAATGCACACGGCCCTGGGCTGCCCGCTCATCAGGGCCTGGTTGCGCCCTTCGGCCAGCAGGCCCGAGAGGGTGCGCACGGCGGCCCGCAGGTCGCCCTCGCGCGAGACAAGGCCCAGGTTGGGCACGAGCAGGCCGAGCATGATGCCGATGACCGCGATGACCACCACGAGTTCGACCAGGGTGAAGCCGGACGCGCGGCGCGCTGCTTGATCTGGGAGAGGGCGCTGCCCTCTCCCAGACCCACTCCCGCCAGGGGAATGATTCCCCTGGACCTCCATTTTTTCCCGTGGACGATTCAAGACCGCCTTGAATCGTCCAGCAGTAAAACACGGGGTCCAGGGGCCCGTGTCCCCTGGTGGGTGGGGCGCGGGGAGGGCGACGCC
>JAEYTO010000059.1 GCA_023433925.1 Pseudomonadota bacterium
GGTCCTTGGCAGTCGCGAGAGCGCTTCAGGCTGCGCTCGATGAAGACCAGCACTTCCGAGTAGAAGTTGGGCGGGGCGTAGCCGGTCAGCAGCTCGGTGCGCACCGCGCCCACGAGGGTGCTCAGGATGGCGGCGGATGTCTCCTTGGCCGGGACCTCGCGCACGGTCCCGTCCTCCATACCTTGCCGCAAGGCGGCTTCCAGGTCCTGGAGCAGGGTGCGGAAACCGTCGCGGATGGACTCCTTGTTCTCGCTCGCCTTGAGGTCGCTGTACGGCGAGCAGCGCACGAGCACCATGAAGTGCGACTTCGGCTCAACGGAAAAGGCCAGGTATTCGCGGCAAAAGCCCATGACCGCGTTCAGGCCGTTGCTTTCCCCGGCCATGGCGGCCTTCAGCCGCTCGTGCAGGGAGGCCAGCACTTCGAGGCCAGTGATGAGGAAGAGGTTTTCCTTGGTCCCGAAATGATGGGTGAGCAGGCCGAAGGCGACCCCGGCGCGCTCGGATATCTTCTTGAAAGTCGTGTCGGTGTATCCGCACTCGCCGAAGACCTCTTTGGCCGCATCGAGCAGGAGCTCTTTCTTGGTCATACCGTCAACCCGCATAACTGTTTGCGCAACCAAGTCATGTTCGGAGGCATGCGTAAGACAAGAATCCGCCTGCGTCAATGAGCCGTCTTGGCTGAATGCGGAAGCGAGCGTGTCGCGTGCGAGCGGGAGCAGGGACATCCGGGTTGCCAAGGCGCGTTGTTTTGACTATAAGTTCTCGCCTCGGTTTTGGGATGCATCCCGCCTCCGGCCCCGTAGCTCAGGTGGATAGAGCGACCGCCTCCTAAGCGGTAGGCCACAGGTTCGAGTCCTGTCGGGGCCACCACACTCCCTCAGTTTACCACGCTCATTTCCGCCGAGCCCGGCGGCTGCGCCAAGAAGCGCTCGGCCCGGCCCGCCTGAGCCCCGAGTGGGCGGCGCGAGCCCGGCTCGCGGCTGTCAGGACTCCTCACGCGGGCAATGGGAGAGCGGAGTTCCTTGGCGTGCCGGCGGATGCGCGTTCAGGAAGCGCATGAACCCTTCCTGGAAGCGCTCGGGCGAGAAGCGCTGCGCGGAGGCGGCGATGGTCCGCGGGTCGAAGTCCGATTCCCGCGCCTCGAAGGCGCGGATGCATGCGGCCATGGACTCGGCATCCTGCCGGTCGAAGAAAAGTCCGCTCAGGCCGTCAGCCACCGTCTCCAGCGCCCCGCCGCGGCCGTAGGCCAGAACCGGCGCGCCGCTGGCCATGGCCTCCACGGGCACCAGGCCGAAGTCCTCCTCGCCGGGGAAAAGCAGGGCCCGGCAGCGGGCATAATGCTCAAGGAGAACCTCGCCCGGCTGCCGGCCAAGGAAGGTGACGGTCTTGCCCGCCTTGCGCTCCAGGTCGCGGCGGCATTCGCCTTCGCCGATGACGACGAGCCTCCTGCCCAGGCGCGCGCAGGCCTCCACGGCCAAGTCCGCGCGCTTGTAGTCCACGAGCTGGCCCACGAACAGGTAGAAATCCTCCCTGGGCTGATCGGGAGAACAGGCGGACACGTCCACGGGCGGATGAACGACCGCGCTTTCGCGGCGGTAGTGCTTGCGTATCCTGCGCCCGACGTTCTCGGAGTTCGCCGCGAAGCCGTCCACTCGCGCGGCCGAGGCAATGTCCCACAGGCGCAGGTAGTGCGCCAGGGGAACCATGAGCGCGGAAGTCACCCGGCCCGCCGTGCGCCGGTAGTCGTGGTACATGTCCCACAAATAGCGCATGGGCGTGTGGCAGTAGCACAGGTGGAGCGTGTCCGGGCTCGTGAGCACGCCCTTGGCCGGCCCCGACTCGCTGCTGATGACCAGCTCGTAGTCGCGCAGGTCGAGTTGCTCCAGGGCCAGCGGCATGAGCGGGAGATACTGCTTGTACATGCTCCGCGCTCGGGGCAGCCTTTGGATGAAGGTCGTGCGCACCGTGCGCGAGCGGATGATCTCGGACACCGCGCCAGGGTCGTAGACGTGCGTATAGATGTCGGCCTGGGGAAAGAGGCCGCACAGGGCCTCGACGACTTTTTCGCCGCCGCGCATGCCCACGAGCCAGTAGTGGATTATGGCGGTCCGCATGTGCTCCGTTCCCGAAAGCCTAAAGGGTTGTCGATTGTCAGACGGCTCCCAGGCATATCCGTAATGGACGGCGAAGACAACGGGCATGCGCCGGGAATGGTCGGCGGCGGATTGGGCTGCGCGAAGGCCCGAACGCCGGAGTTGTCGGCATGCCACGGGCGGTTGGGCTTGCCGGCCGATGCGTCGAATTCGTCGGCGATGACGCAAGGCCTGCTTGGCTTGGCCCGTGGCGGATTGCCCGGGCGGGGCCGCCGGGCAAGGATCAGAACTCGGCGTAGAGCTTGCCGATATCGATCCCCGCCATTGTCTGGCCCAGATATTTGTCGCGGATGTTCAGGCCCGTTTCGATGGCCTCGGAGCGGATGCCGTAGTTGGCGGACATGTAAGCCTCCATGAAGGCCGCGAACTTGTCCGAAAGCTCCACGATCTGGCCGTCATAGGGGTCGTGTTCGTCGGTGTTGCGCGAGCGGCTGATTTCCTCGCTGTCGACCGCTTCATGCAGCTGCTCGCCCTCCAAGCAGCGCACCTTGCTCGTGAATTCGTCCTGGATGTAATAGGCCAGCTCGGGCTTCCAGCTCGGCGGCAGGAGTCCGAAGATCTCTTTCTCGGCAAGCTGCTTCTCGATGGCCTCGATGACCGCGGGCAGGCGATCCACGGAACGCTTGACCGGGGATATGATGTCGCGGGTGACCGCCTCGGGCAGATCGTGGAACAGGCCGCCGAAGAAGTTGTTGCGGATGCGCCTGGGGCAGGCGCCAATCTCGCGCGAGAAGAACCAGGTCAGGCAGGCCACGAGCATCATGTGGCCGAGAACCGACGTGCGCGGGATGCGCGGGGTCTGGCCCCAGCGGATCTGGAAGCGGAGCTGGCCGCACAGGTCGATGAAGTCGGACAGGGGATGGTTGGTCATGAGCCTGCGCATGCCCGCTAGGTCCAGATATGGCTCCATGCGGTTCAGGAGCGAGGTGTTGATCTCCTCGATCTGGTAGCCGTCGGGGTTTGTCTGGCGGATGATGCGGAATTCCCAATAGGTGGCGTAATGATGGGCCGCGTCGAGCACGAGCCGGGTGTGAGGATCGAAATAGTCCTTGTCCAGGAGGTAGGCTCGGAACTCCTCGCGGATGGGGCCGTCGCCCAGGTGCGCCTCCATCTGGCGGCAGGTCCACTCGTTCCACTCCCGGAACACGTCCGGGTGCTCCTCGCGGATGCGGTTGTAGATGGGCGACTTGATATCAGAGATGACGATGCGGCGCAGAAGCTCGAAGATGCCGCCGCTCACGAGCCTGGCCCAGTCCACGGTCCGGCCGGCGTCTTCCTCGCAGCGGCCCAGGCACCAGGCCAGGATCATCTTGTGCGCGGTCTTGTCCATCTCCACCAACTCCACGGGCCGGATCTTCTCGTTCCAGCGCTGGATGGAGAAGGCTTCGAACAGCTTGATGGCGAGCGACCTCGTGAGCATGGGACACCTGCGGGTTTTGGTGAGAGGCGGCAAGCGCCTGGTGAATTCGGTCATCATATTCGACTTGGGGCAAACGCACAATGCGTCGCGATTGCAGGCCCATGCCCGCGGTTGGCGTCAGCCGCGTTTGGATGGCGCTTTGCGCGAGGCGGATGTGGCGTATTTCGCCTGAACGCTCATTCAAGCTGTTGCAGCCCTCAGCCTGGTAGGATAGAAATGGGGACGCAGCGCGATATCGCATAACACGCCCATGCATGACGACCGTTTATCGCCGTGCGGCAAGCGCGCTCAGCCGCCATGACGGCCGCACAGGCCCAACACAACGGGGGATCGCCGTGTCTAACCAGATCATCGGTCAAGCGAACCAGTATCTGACCTTCGTCATGGACAAGGAACTCTTCGCCGTCGAGATCGACTCGGTGCGCGAGGTCTTGGAGTTGACCACCATCACCAGGGTGCCCAGAACCCCGGAATTCATGCGCGGGGTCATCAACCTGCGCGGCAATGCCGTGCCCGTGGTGGACATGCGCCTCAAGTTCGGCCTGCCCTGGACCGAGGACACGATCAACACGTGTATCATCATCTTGGAGATCGAGTACGAGAACGAGGTCGCGCCCATGGGGGCCCTGGTGGATGCCGTGCGCGAGGTGGTCGAGATCAGGTCCGAGGACATCCAGCCCGCGCCGAAGATGGGCACGGCCGTGTCCTCGGATTTCATCAAGGGCATGGGCCGCCAGGGCGACGAGTTCATCATCATCCTGGACATCCAGAAGATTTTCTCCGTGCATGAGCTTACGGTCCTGCATGCCGAGCAGGCCGAGGCCGTGCCGGCCTAAAACGGCCCTCCATGCCCTGAAGCCGGCGACAACGCCCTGGGTTGCCGATCCCGCCGCCTTGCGGTTTCGATGGAGGATTTTCCGGTGCAGTCTTGGAGCGCCCGGCCTTGGCCGGGCTCTCGTTTTTTCGGGAGGCCCTAGATGAACAGGAGCAGGCTCACGGCCATGATGAGCATGCCGCATACGAGCCCGTAGATGGCCAGATGGTGGTGCCCATACTCCTGGGCCGTGGGCAGCAGCTCGTCCAGGGAGATGAAGACCATGATGCCGGCCACGCCGGCGAAGAGCAGGCCATAGGTCAGGCCATTGAAGAACGGCAGGAGCAGCCCGTAGCCGATGAGCGCGCCCAGGGGCTCGGACAGGCCCGAGAGGAAGGACCAGGTGAAGGCCTTGGTGCGGCTGCCCGTGGCGTAGTAGATGGGCACGGACACGGCGATTCCCTCGGGAATGTTGTGGATGGCCACGGCCACGGCCACGGGCAGGCCGAGTTTCGGGTCGTGCATGGCCGCGGCGAAGGTGGCCAATCCCTCGGGGAAGTTGTGGATGGCGATGGCCAGGGCCGTGAACAGCCCCGTGCGCATGAGCGCGTCGTTCGTGGGCGCGGGGGCCGGGTCGCGGATGTCCTCCACCCGGCGCACCTCGTGGGGGTTCTCGGCGCAGGGCACCAGCCGGTCGATGAGCCCGATGAGCAGGATGCCGCCGAAGAAGGCCCCGACCGTGATCCACGTGCCGGGCACCTCGCCCAGCTCCGCCACCAGGGAAACCTGGGCCTTGCGCATGATCTCCATGAAGGACACGTAGAGCATGACGCCCGCCGACAGGCCCAGCGCCGTGGCCAGGAAACGCGTGCTCGTCTGGCGCGTGAGGAAGGCCAGGGCGCTGCCGATGCCCGTGGCCAGGCCGGCGAAGATGGTCAGGCCGAAGGCGGCCCAGATGGCGCTGGAGGATGGCTCGATCATGGTCCCGGTCCGTTGCGGCCGCCTGGGGCGTCCTGCTGCATTGCGATACGCGCGGGCTTGGATGGCTCGCTGGAGCGAGCCATGGCGCTGCCCACTTGCCTCGGTCGGGTCCTGCCCGCCCTTGCCTTGATTCTCTAAGCCCAGAGGTGACTTGTCCGCAGTTTGTTAGGCCAAGCCGATGCTCTTGTCCAGGTAGACGTCCTGGATGGCGTGCAGCAGGGCCGAGCCGTCCTTCATTGACCTTTGGAAGGCCTTGCGCCCGGAGATGAGGCCCATGCCGCCGGCCCGCTTGTTGATCACCGCCGTGCGCACGGCCTGGGTCAGGTCGTCCTGGCCCGAGGAGCCGCCCGAGTTGATGAGTCCGGCCCGGCCCATGTAGCAGTTGGCAACCTGGTAGCGGGTCAGGTCGATGGGATGGTCCGTGGCCAGCTCGGTATACATGCGCGGATCGAACTTGGAGAAGCCGATGTCTCTGAAGCCGCCGTTGAGCGTGGGCAGCTTCTGCTTGACGATGTCGGCCTTGAGGGTCGCGGCGAGGTGGTTGGCCTGGCCGGTCATGTCCGCGGACGTGTGATAGTCCTTGCCGCCCTTCTTGAAGGCCGGGTTGCGCAGGTAGGCCCACAGGAAGGTGGCCATGCCCAGCCCGTGGGCGGCCTCGAAGGCGGCCGAGACCTCCTCTATCTGGCGGTTGGATTCCTCGGAGCCGAAGTAGATCGTCGCACCCACGGCCACGGCGCCCATTTCGAAGGCCTGCTCCACCGAGGCAAACATCCGCTGGTCCCATTTGTTGGGGTAAGTCAGCAGCTCGTTGTGGTTGAGCTTGAGCAGGAAGGGAATCTTGTGCGCGTACTTGCGGGCCACGGCGGCGAGCACGCCCAGGGTCGAGGCCACGGCGTTGCAGCCGCCCTCGATGGCCAGGCGCACGATGTTCTCGGGGTCGAAATATTCGGGGTTGGCCGCGAAGGAGAAGCCGGCCGTGTGCTCGATGCCCTGGTCCACGGGCAGGATGGACATGTAGCCCGTGCCGGCCAGGCGGCCGGTGTTGAAGATGAGCTGCATGTTGCGCAGGACCGGTACCGGCCGGTCGCCGACGGCCATGATCCGGTCAACGAAGTCGGGCCCGGGCGCGTGCAGCTTTTCCTTGGGGATGGTCCCGCACGTGTGGCCGAGAAGGGAATCAGCCTCGGAGCCGAGGATTTTCGCGATATCGGTCATGGTCATGGTCGTCTCCTTTCGTTGCAGGTCGGATGCCGGACACTCCTGGCGAGTATACGGCATCGGCCTTGAATGGGGAAAGGCTCAGTCGCGCGGGAGTGGCGGGACATCCGCCGTGGCGGCCTGCGTGTCGCCCGCGGCGTCGTGCTTGGCTGAGGATGCGGGAGCGCGGCTGGACGCGCCCGGAAGATCGTCCGGCGGCGCGGCCTCGGCGGTTTCCACGGGCAGGTCGGCACCGGGCCGGCCCCAGCCCAGCCAGGAGTCGTCGTAGAGGATGACGTCTTCAAAGCCCATGAGCCGGAGGATGAAGTAGCTGAAGGAGCTGCGGCGGCCCGAGTGGCAGTAGGTGATCACGGCCTTGCGCGGGTCCAGGTTGCCATACAGCTCGCGCTGCTCGGCGTAGGGCTTGATGGCCTTGGTCTCGGGGTCGCTCCAGTTGAGCCTGTAGTCCACGTTGAGCGCGCCTGGAATGTGTCCGGGCTTGAGAGGCGTGCCGTCCGGGGCGGTCGTGATCTTCGTGCCCAGGTACTCCTCGCGGGAGCGCACATCGAGGATCTGGCAGGAGGGATCGCCCAGACAGCCCACGACGAAGCTCTCATCGGCCAGACGGCGCAGGCGGATTTCGCTCCTGGGCGCCTGGTAGAGCTGGGGTTCCGGCTTGGCCGGCTCGCGGGCAAGGGGCAATCCCGCATCGGCCCAGCCGTCGATGCCACGCTCCAGCAGGGCCATTCGTTCGTGCCCGAGCAGGTCCAGCACCCAGAAGATGTACGATGCGGTAGCCCCGCCATCCCAGGCCACGGAGTCGTAGAGCACAACGGTATCGGCTCGGGTGATGCCGTGCCGGCCCAGTATCTCCCGCGCCTCGGCCGTGCCGACGAACACGCCGGCCATGTTCCGGGCCGGGTCCGCGCGAGTGAAGAGCGTCCAGGGCATGCGCAACGCACCGGGCACGAGTTTTCCGTCGAAGTTCTCGTCATCCCTGACATCGACGACAATGACTTGGTTCCGGCCGAGCACGGTTTGGAGCTGTTTGGCCGTGAGCAGGTACTGGTCATTGGGGTATCTCTCTCCATCCTGCTCGGCGGCGGAGGCGACGGTCCAGCAGACGCCGAGCAGAAGCAGTGCGGCCAGGATGACGCATCGAAGCTTTCTCGCGCTCATGGGGGTTCTCCTTGCCTTGGCTTTGTCGCTCGCGGTCCAAGGTTCCGGGGACAGGGTTGCGCCGAGCCTAGCACAACCACGGGCCGCCGCAAACATGACTTGTTATGTTCCAGTCATTTTTGTAGATATCCAAGGCTCTATCCAGGCCAGATGCGGTTTGAAATCCGCCGCCAATGGCATATGCAGGGATCGGGATCATTCCGTCTGGATGTCCGCTCAACCGGCAAGGAGGTTGAAATGAGCTTCAGCGTGACCAGTAATGTCACCTGGGTCGGCAAGATCGACTGGGAGTTGAGGAAGTTCCATGGCGAGGAGTACACCACCGCGCGGGGCTCCTCCTACAACTCCTATCTCGTGCGCGGGGCGAAGACCGTGCTCGTGGACACGGTCTGGTCGCCGTTCGCGGGCGACTTCGTCCAGAACCTGGAGAAGGTCGTCGATCTCAAGTCCATCGACGCCGTGGTGGCCAACCACGCCGAGGTCGACCACAGCGGCGCCCTGCCCGAGCTCCTGCGCCGCATCCCGGACGTGCCGGTCTACTGCACGAGGAACGCGGTCAAGTCCCTCAAGGGATATTACCACAAGGACTGGAACTTCCAGACCGTCAAGACCGGCGACACCCTCAGCCTTGGCGACAAGGATCTCGTGTTCATCGAGGCGCCCATGCTGCACTGGCCGGACAGCATGTTCTGCTATCTGACCGGGGAGAACATCCTGTTTTCCAATGACGCCTTCGGCCAGCATTACGCCTCGGAACTCATGTACGACGACCTCGTGGATCCCTGCGAGCTGTTCGACGAGGCGCTCAAGTACTACGCGAACATCCTGACGCCGTTCTCCATCCTGGTGCGTAAGAAGATCGCCGAATTGAAGGCCATGGGCGTGCCCGTGGACCTGATCTGCCCGAGCCACGGCGTCATCTGGCGCGGCCGGCCCATGGACATCGTGGAGAAGTACGAAGAGTGGGCCGATGACTACCAGGAAGATCAGGTCACGATCCTTTACGACACCATGTGGAACGCCACGCGGGCCATGGCCGAGGCCATTGCCGAGGGCATATGCGCCGCGAGCCCGTCCACTGCCGTGAAGCTCTACAACACGGCCAAGAGCGACCGCACGATCATGATCACGGACGTGTTCCGCTCCAAGGCCGTGCTCGTGGGCTCCTCGACCATCAACAAGGGCTTGCTCTCATCCATCGCGGGCATCCTGGAAGAGATGCGCGGGATGGGCTTCAAGGGCAAGAAGGCCGCGGCCTTCGGCTCCTATGGCTGGAGCGGTGAGTCGGTCAAGATGATTGCCGGGCGCTTGAGCGAGGGAGGCTTCGAGATGCTCAACGAAGGCTTGAGGATCCTCTGGCGGCCTGGCGACGAGGACCTGGAGAAGTGCCGTCAGTGGGGCCGGGAAGTGGCCGGGGCGCTCGGGTAGGAGGACTCAGGCCTAGCAGCCTGTTGAAAAACAGGCTGAGCGGGCCGGGATGGCCCGCCGGATGCGAACAGGTGCGCGGCATCCGTGAGCAAGGCTTGAGCTTTGCTCAGGCATTGCGAAGTTGAAAAAAGCCAGGACGGCTTTTTTCAACAGTCTGCTAGGAGGGCTCGCTCCCTGGCGATCCTTGCCTGCCTGCGCATGACAAGCAGCCCGAGCAGGAGGATGGCCCCGTCGCGCGCCAGGTCGCTGGCGGGCGAGCCCTTGCCCCCGACGGTCGAGAAGCAGCCGCAGGCCACATCCAGACCACGGGCCAGATTGAAGCCCAGGGCGGCCAGGAACACGGCCATGAGCCCGCACAGGACGACGCTCGCGCCCAGGGCCAGCCGGCCGAAGGCCAGCAGCAGCCCGGCGGTCAGCTCGACCCAGGGCAGCAGGATGGCCGTGGCGTTGACGAGCGAGTCGGGCAGGAGATGATAGTTGTAGACGATCTCGGCAAAAGCCCGCGGATGGAGGATCTTGTCCAGGCTGGCGACGACGAACAAGCCGCCGAACACGACGCGCGCGAAAACGTGCACCCACGGCACTAGCGCACCTCCCCGCCGGCGGCTTTCCAGCCGCCCAGGCCCTCGGACATCACGAGGACCCGCTCCAGGCCGTCGAGGCGCATGAGCTGGGCCAGGTCGTTGCCGAGCGGGCAGCCTACGCCGTCGCAGTAGACGATGAACGTCTTGTCCGGCGGCAGCCGCGCGATGCGCTCGGACAGGTCCGTGGCAAAGGGATCGTAGGGCAGGCTGAGGGCATCCGGCACGTGCCCCTGGGCAAAGGCCTCGGCCGGGCGGGCATCGATGAAGATCACATGGGCCTTGCCATGCAGCGCCAGGGCTTCCTCGGCGGTTATGAGCTCATCCTCCGGCACGGCGGCAGCCTTGGTGGCGGACCAATCCTGCGCCCATGACAGTCCCTGCGGGCGACTGCCGTTGACGGCCACGCCCAAGGCCAAACCGAGCAGCAGGACCAATCCCGCCTGATACATGGCAATCCCTGTAAGACTTGGCTTCATCTGGCCCTCGGCTCCGTTTCCTGCTATCCATTCCCGAGTATGGCGCCCCGAAGTGTCGTCAGGTAGCACAGGCCCTGAACCGGCTCAAGCCGTTCATAAAGGCCAGGGGGAGAGCATGGCCGCACGCTTCAAGACGCTGTCAGCGGATGAGTCCAAGCGGCTCCTCGACGTCCGCGCCCCTGGGGAGCTTTCGGTGCTCGATGTCCGCCAGCCTTGGGAGTACGAGGAGTTCCATCTTCCCGGCGCGCGGCTCATCCCCTTGCCCGAGTTGAGCGATAAGCTCGCCGAGCTCGATCCGCGCAAGCCGGTCCTCGTCTATTGCGCCCATGGGCGGCGCAGCGCCGCCGCGGCCGGACTCCTGGTCGGACAGGGCTTCGAGAACGTCATGAGCATGGAGGGCGGCATCGCGGCCTGGAGGGAAGGCTACGCCGTGGGCGAGCCGCGCATGGGCATGGAGCAGTTCACGGGCGTGGAGACGCCCCTGGAGGCTCTGTCCGTGGCCTACGCCATGGAGGAGAACCTGGGCCGTTTCTACGCGGGCCTTGCCGAGAGGGCCGTGGAGGAGGATCTCAGGAAGCTCTGCCACCGGCTGTCGCAGTTCGAAGAAAGCCACAAGGCCCTGGTCTTCAACATCGCGCGGAACCATGATCCCGACTTGGCCGACCCGGCGGAGCTGCTGGCCCTGCGCGCAAGCGAGACCCTGGAAGGCGGCTTCCCGGCCGAGCTGTTTCTGGCCGAGCACCAGGGCGAGCTGACCACGGCCCATGGCGTGGTGCAGGCCGCCATGATGTTCGAGGCCCAGGCCCTCGACCTCTACCTGCGGCTGCACCGCGCCGCCGGGTCCGAGCACACGGCGCGCGCCTTCGAGAGCCTGGCCCGCGAGGAGCGGCGGCACCTGCGCTCCCTGGGCAAGCTCATGGACCGCATGGGCGAGCGCAAGCCGGCCTCGGCCTGATACTCCGCGACCTTTTTCCGGCGACCTTTTCCAGCACTTGATGGCGTGGCCCGCTTGCGCGGGCCGCTGCCGCTTCAGGTTCGAGTGCGCGCCCGGACGTCGGCGGCCACGGCCTTGGTTCGCCGCATGGCGAGCGCGGCCGTCATGTTCGGCAGGATGATGCCCGCCAGGATGAGCAGCATGCCCGCGACCTGGAGCATGACGATGGGCTCGCCAAGGAAGGCGTGCGCGGCCAGCAGGGCGGCCACGGGCTCCAGGGACGAGAAGATGGAGGCGTGGGCGCTGCCGATGCGCTCGATGGCCAGGAAGAGCAGGGTCACGGCCAGGGCCGTGGGGATGAAGCCCAGGCCTAGGGCCACGGGCAGGTTGGCGGGCGCAAGGGTCGCCAGTGTGGCCGGGCCTTCCAGGATCAGGAAGCCCAGGCCGGTGAACAGGATCATGTAGAAGCTCACGGACAGCGGATTGCGGCCCTGCATGACCTTCTGGACCACGATGAGGTAGAGCGTGAAGGTGCACAGGGAGCCGAAGGCGTAGAGCACGCCGGTCGCGTCCAGCTCGCGCAGGAAGGCGTCGTAGCAGATAAGCCCGCAGCCCCCGGTCACGAGGAGCAGCGAGCCCCCCAGAAGCCGCGTCAGACGCAGCTTGTACAGGGCGATCGACAGGAGCGTCACGGTCACGGGGTAGCCGTAGAGGATGAGCACGGTGGTGGAGATCGGGATGTGCCGCACGGAGCGGAAGAAGAAGGAGCTTTGCGCGCAGTAGAGCGCCATGCCGATGGCCGCGACCATGGCCAGGCCGCGCAGGTCCAGGCGCAGGAGCCGGCGGCGCGTGGCGAGCAGGAAAACGAAGATGAAGGCCGCGCCGAACAGGAAGCGGCACTGGAGCACGAGGCCCACGCCCATGCCCTGCGCATAGCCGAACTTGGCCAGCACGCCGAGGGACCCGTAGCACAGCCCGGATGCGAGACTGAGGAGCATGCCTTGCCACATGGGCGCACCTACCAGAGTTTGCGAAGAGCCGGGAAGGGCGTTGCCCTCCCCGAACCCCACCCACAAGGGGCCACGGACCCCTTGACCCCGCAGTTCATTTGGAATTGCTTTAGGTAGCGCACCGTCTAGCACTCGCGGGTCGCCGAGGCAATCGAGAAAGGATAAGCGCCGATTCAGGCAGGCTTGCGGAAGACGGCCAGGTATTCCTGATTGCCCTTGGGGCCCTTGATGCGGGCCGGTGTGATGCCCGTTAACAGCAAGTCAAGCCCCTTCAACGCGAAGGCCGTGACCTTGTCCACGGCCTTGCGCTGTAGGCTTTCGCAACGCACCACGCCCCGGTCCACGTCCTGGGCCTCCAATTCGAACTGCGGCTTGACGAGCGCCACGAGCAGGCCGCCGGGCTTCAGGAACTGGAGACAGGCCGGCAGGATCAGGGTCAGGGAGATGAAGGAGACATCGACGACCACGGCGTCCACGGGCTCGGGGAGCAGGTCCGGCCCGGCATGGCGCAGGTTGACGTTTTCCAGGCTGATCACGCGCGGGTCGTTGCGCAGCTTCTCGTGGAGCTGGTTCGTGCCTACGTCCACGGCATAGACTCGACGCGCGCCGTGCTGCAGGGCGCAGTCCGTGAAGCCGCCCGTGGAGGCCCCTGCATCGAGCACGACCTTGTCCGAGAGATCCAGCCCGAACTCCTCGATGGCCGTCAGGAGCTTGTAACCGCCCCGGCTCACGAAGCGCTCGGCGTCCTTGAGCACGAGTTCGGCATCCGGCGGGACCTGCTGGCCAGGCTTGTCCACGAGCGTGCGCCGGCCGTGGCGCTCGATGTACGCCTGGCCGGCCATGATGAGCCGCGCGGCCTTGTCCTGGCTCTCGGCCAAGCCCTGCTCATGCAGGGCCTGGTCCGCGCGGATCTTCTTGGCCATGCCGGTTGGTCCGCTCAGGCCCGCCTAGGCCTTGCGCTCCACGCCGAGCCGGGAGGCCACGACCTCGGCGGCCTTGAGCGTGAACTCCTCGGGCGACAGGCGCTCCTTGTCGGCCATGGACAGCACGGGCTGGGGCGCGTTGGCCTTGGCCGGATCGGGCGTCACGCCGTACTCGGGCGGGAAGGCGTTCTGGAAGTACATGTCCTGGAAGCCGATGAACTTGAGCATGTGCGCCGTGGCGTCGAGCACGGCCAGCTCGTCGCGGCCGATGAGCTTTTGCTCCATGGCCGCTTGCAGGCCGGCCAGGCATTCGCCGCCCTGAGTGTCGGCGATGTGGCCGTGGCGGTTGGCCAGGAGCATGGATTCCATGATGGCCTGCTCCGTGACCTGCACGACCTGGAAGGCGTCCCGGCCGCCGATGGCCGTGTACTGGTCGGCGAAGTGCTTCACGCGCGGGAAGGACACCGGGTTGCCGATCATGGCCGCCTGGGCCACGGATGCCGTGACCTTGACCGGCTTGTAGCTGCGCTTGGCCGCGTCTGGCTCGCTGTAGTAGCGGTAGACCGGATCGGCATGGTGCGACTGCACGCCGAACACGCGCGGCAGCTCGGAGATGATGCCCAGCCGGTGCAGCTTGAGGAAGCCGCCCATGATGGCCGTGACGTTGCCGGCGTTGCCGATGGGCACGAACATGCATTTGCCGGCCATGTCCCAGTCGTACCACTGGGCGACCTCGAAGGCGTAGGACTCCTGGCCCAGGATGCGCCAGGCGTTCTTGGAGTTGAGCAGGGCCACGCGGTAGTTGTCGGCCAGGTGCTCGACGACCTTCATGCAGTCGTCGAACACGCCGGGGATCTCCATGACCGTCGCGCCGCTGCCGAGCGGCTGGGCGAGCTGCTGCGGCGTGACCTTGCCCTGGGGCAGGAGCACCACCGTGCGGATGGCCCCGCCCACGTACGCGCCATAGAGCGCGGCCGCGGCCGAGGTGTCGCCCGTGGAGGCGCAGATGGTCAGCACGCTGTCCCAGCCGTGCTTGCGGATAAGCGCCTTGAGGTAGCTGTAGGCGCAGGCCATGCCGCGATCCTTGAAGGACGCGCTCGGGTTCTGGCCGTCGTTCTTGTAGGCCATGCGCTGGCCGCCCAGGCGCTTTTGCAGGGCCGGGCTGGCCTCGACGATGGGCGTGTTGCCCTCGCCCAGGCAGACGATGTCCTCGGCTTCGAGCACCGGGGCCGTGATCTCGTGGAAGCGGAAGATGCCGCGCAGGAAGGCGCGCTTCTCGCCCGCGCGGGCGTCGAACAGCTCGCGCCACTGCGCGCCGGACTTCTCCTTGAGTTTGTCGAAGTCGATGTCCTCCAGGAGGAACACGCCGCCGCATTCGGGGCAGGTGTAGAGCAGCTCGTCGATGCCGTGGCGCTTGCCGCAGCCCAGACAGAAGTATTCCATGCGGCCGTGGTGAAGGGGGAAGGGCGTTGCCATGCGATTCTCCGTCACGAAAGAATGGTGTTATCCAGTCAACGATGGCTGGAGGAAGATCACCCCGGCCAAATTCTCGGCGCCGACAGCACGAGCATGGTGATGCCCAGCGCCAGTTTGAGCACGCTGCCCAGGATGCGGCCGTACATATTGCCCATGGCCGAGCGGTGCGCCTCAACGAAAGGCCGCTCGTGCATTAGCTCGAAGATCAATCCGCCGGCGTACGCGCCCAAAAGCGCGCCAGGGATTGCGCCCAGGCCGAACAGGATGGGCGCGCCCATGATCGCGCCGACGAAGCCGCCGATGAACGCGCCGATCAGGCCCTTGCCCGAGCTGCCGTAGCGTTTGCCGCCAATGACTTGCACAGCCTGCTCGACGATTTCGCCGGCCAGGGCCAGGCCCGCCAGCAGGCCGAAGAACCACCAGCCCGCGTCCATGGACGGGTGCAGCCACTTCCAGACCGCCACGAGGCCGAGTAGCAGCCAGTTGGCCGGCAGGCCGAGCACGTGCAGGAACTGCACGGCCGCGAGCAGGAAGATGAACAGCCCGGCCCAGACTTCGGCCATCTAGTTCTTCTCCCGCTCGTCCACCACGCGTTTGGCCTTGCCCTCGCTCTGGGGCAGGGTGTTGTGCTGCACGAGGTCCACGCGCGGGGTGATCAGGATCTCATCGTGCAGCCTGCGGGCGATCTTGTCCTGCAAGGCGCGCAGCACACGCATGTCCTCGATGAAGTACTCCTCGCGAATCTCGACCTTGACGCGCAGCTGGTCCAGGTAGCCCTCGCGCTCGATGATGATGAGATAGTTCTGGCCCACCTCGGGCAAGGACAGGAGCACCTGCTCGATCTGCATGGGGTAGATGTTCACGCCCTTGATGATGAGCATGTCGTCGGCGCGGCCCGAGATGCGGTCGATGCGCCGGTGGGTGCGGCCGCAGGCGCACTGGCCGGGCAGGATGCGCGTCAGGTCGCGGGTGCGGTAGCGGATGATGGGCATGCCCTCGCGGGTCAGCGTGGTGAGCACGAGCTCGCCCACCTGGCCGTCGGGCACGGGCTCCTGCGTGGCCGGGTCCAGGACCTCCACGATGTAGGCGTCCTCCCAGACGTGCATGCCGTCCTGCTCGACGCATTCGAAGGCCACGCCCGGGCCGTTCATCTCCGACAGGCCATAGGAGTTGAAGGCGCGCACACCGAGCAAGTGCTCGATGCGCTTCCTGGCCTGGTCCGTGTGCGGCTCGGCGCCGATGAGCGCGATGCGCGGCGGGAAGTCCTCGGGCCGGATGCCTTCCCGCTCCAGCACCATGCCGAAGTAGAGCGCGTAGGACGGGATGATGTGCAGGGCCGTGACGTTGAAGTCGCGGATGAGCTTGATCTGGCGCTTGGTGTTGCCCGCGCCCGCCGGGATGGTCAGGCAACCCAGGTGCTCGGCGCCGTAGTGAATGCCCAGGCCGCCGGTGAACAGGCCGTAGCCCGCGATGTTCTGGAATACGTCGCCCTTGCGCATGCCCACGGAGTACATGCAGCGGGCCACTAGCGCGGCCCACTGCTCCAGGTCCCGCTTCGTGTAGAGCACGGCCGTGGACGTGCCCGTGGTGCCCGAGGAGGCGTGCAGGCGCACGATCTCGCCGCGGTCGCAGGTCAGCAGGCCATAGGGATAATTGGCCCGCAGGTCGTCCTTGCTCGTCAGGGGGAACTTGCGGATGTCCTCGGGCGAGTTCACGGACTCGGGCGAAAGCCCTGCCTCGGCGAAGCGTTTGGCGTAGAAGGGCGACTTGGCCGCGCGCTCCACGATCGCGCGCAACCGCTCGGATTGCAGTCGGGCGAGCCCGGCCCGATCAAGGCCTTCCACCGGGTCGAAATACACGCGCTCCTCCTCGGTGCTGGCGCCGGGCCGCGGCTAGAAGCTCGAGACTTCCGAAGGCGCGGGATCCGGCATGTGTGACAGGTCGCGGAAGGCGGTGCTCCGGCCGATGAAGGCCAGTTCAACCGCTCCCACGGGACCGTTGCGCTGCTTGCCTATGATGATCTCGGCGATTCCCTTCTTGGGGGAATCCTCGTTGTACACTTCGTCGCGATAGATGAAGCAGATCACGTCGGCGTCCTGCTCGATGGCCCCGGATTCGCGCAGGTCCGAGAGCATGGGGCGCTTGTTGGTGCGCTC
This sequence comes from Pseudomonadota bacterium, assembly GCA_023433925.1. Classification (GTDB taxonomy): domain Bacteria; phylum Desulfobacterota; class Desulfovibrionia; order Desulfovibrionales; family Desulfovibrionaceae; genus Desulfocurvibacter. The sequence goes on from JAEYTO010000059.1 coordinate 16,732, forward strand.
CTCGACCTTGCGGTTGAGCTGCGACAGGGCGATGACCGGCACGTGCAGCTCCTTGGCCAGGGCCTTCAGGTTGCGCGAGATGTCCGAGATCTCCTGCTCGCGGGAGTCCGTGCGCCGGCTGGCGCGCATGAGCTGCAAGTAGTCCACCACGACCAGCCCCAGGCCCGTGTCCATCTGGATGCGGCGGCAGCGGGAGCGCAGCTCCATGGCCGTGATGGCCGGCGTATCGTCGATGAGGATGGGCGCGCGCGACAGGGCGTCGGCCGCGTCCACGAGCTTGGCCCAGTCGTCGTCGCCCAGGAAGCCGCTGCGCACGTTCTTGAGGTCCACCAGTCCATGGATGCACAGCATGCGCATCATGAGCTGGTCCATGCCCATCTCAAGGGAGAAGATGGCCGTGGGCACGTCGTCGCGCACGGCCGCGTTCATGGCGATGTTCAGGGCGAAGGCGGTCTTGCCCATGCTCGGCCGGCCCGCGATGATGATGAGGTCCGTGGGCTGGAGCCCGGAGGTCATCTCGTCGAAGTTCGAGTAGTATGTGCGTACGCCGGTGATGAGCTCGCCGCGGTTGGCGCGCTCCTGGAGCTTGTTGAAGACCTCGCCCACGAGGTCGGCGCTCGATCGGTACGGTTTGGTCCCGCTATCTTGGGAAATTCGGAAGATGGCCTGCTGCGAGTGGTCCAGCAGCTCGGCGACCTCGGTGCCGGCCTCGAAGCTGTTGCCGATGATCTCCGTGGCCACGCTGATGAGCCGGCGCAGGATGGACTTCTGCTTGACGATATCGGCATGATAGACGGCGTTGGCCGCCGAGATGACGCTGCCGGCCAACTCGGCCAGGTAGGGCTGTCCGCCGATGACGTCGAGGTGGCCGCCCCGCTGCAGCTCGTCGGAGACGGTGAGCAGGTCGATGGGGATGGACTTGCGGAAGAGCTCCTTGAAGGCCGCGAAGATCTTCTGGTGGGCCGGGGAGTAGAAGTCCTCCTCGGTCACGAGGTCCACGAGCTGGGTGAAGACGGTGCTGTTGAGGAATACCCCCCCCAGAACGGCCTGCTCGGCCTCCAGGTTCTGGGGGGGGATTTTACGCAGAATGTCCTTGGAAACCTTGCCGAGGGTTTCCTCGGTGAGCGGGCTGCCGGACGTCCCCGCCGAAGGGCGCCTTTGCCCGCTCATGCGCTACTCGGCCGCGGGCTCGGCGGCCTCGGTCGCCGGGGTTGCCTCGGCCTGCGCCTCTTCGACGTAGCCAAGCCGGACCACGGACACGTTCAGCTCGGCGCGCACCTGCGGATGCAGGCGCACCTCGATGACATACTCGCCCGTGGCGCGGATGGGCTGGTCGAGCACGATCTTGCGCTTGTCGAGCTCGACGCCCTGGGCGGCCAGGGCCTCGGCGATGTTGCCGGCGGTGACGGAGCCGTAGAGCTTGTCGCCCTCGCCCACGCGCACCTCGATGACCACCTTGGCGCCGTTGATCTTGGAGGCCAGGGCTTCGGCGCCGCCGCGGGCGGCGTCGGCCTTGGCTTGCAGCTTCTTGCTCTCCAGCTCGAACTGCTTGCGGTTGGCCGCGGTGGCGGGCATGGCCAGGCCCTGCGGTATGAGGAAGTTGCGGGCGTAGCCGGGCTTGACGGCGACCTCGTCGCCGAGCGTGCCCAGATTGTCCACGTCTGCGCGAAGAATGATCTTCATGGGCATGGCGGCCCCTCCTAGATGGTCTTCTTGCGCACGTAGGTGGCGTGCGTGGTGGTGTAGTACAGAAGGGCCATCTGACGGGAGCGCTTGATCGCGGTGGTCAGCCTCCGCTGGTGCTTGGCGCAGGTGCCGGTGATCCGGCGGGCGATGATCTTGCCGCGATCGGTGATGAAGTCGCGGAGCAGGTCCGCGTTCTTATAGTCGATGGCCACGTTCTTGTCGGCGCAGAAGCGGCAGTACTTCTTCCTGGGGGCGAAACGTCTCTTGAACGCCATGGCTTACTTCTCCTCCGCCTGGATGCTTTCGGCTTCCGCCTGGAAGTTTTCGTCCAGCACGACCGTGACGAACTTGAGGATGCCCTCGGTGATCCGGATGTTGCGCTCGAGCTCGGCCACGAGCGGACCAGGGCCGGCGTACTCCAAGCGGATGTAATTGCCGCGGGTGAACTTCTTCACGGAATAGGCGAGCTCGCGGGAGCCCCAGTCGTCCAACGCAATGGTCTGGCCTTTCTCGCGCGTCACGATGGCGCCGAAATTGTCCAGGATCTCCTTGCGGTTCTCCACTGACAGCTCCGGGCTGAACAGCAGAAGTGTCTCGTACTTGCGCATATGTTCTCCTTTTGGTCTAACGGCCCTTCCCCATGCCGAGGGAAGAGCAAGGCAAGAGGAAGCTTGTTAGTCCCTGGCCTTGGTCCTGTCAAGGACTACGGCTTGTTCCGCTCATCCTTGGGCTGCGTACCGCAGCCGCCGCGCGGATTTCAGCCGATCCCCATGCGCGGGAAGACCAGGCGCACGAGCAGGACCCAGACGATGGCGATGCCGAGGATGATCAGCAATTGGCGCATGAGTGTCTGCTAGCCCTGCCTAAAGTCCCATGATGTGGTAGCCGGAGTCGACGTGGAGCACCTCGCCCGTGACGCCCGAGGAAAGGTCCGAGGCCAGGAAGAGGGCGGTCTTGCCCACGTCCTCGATGCTCACGTTGCGGCGCAGGGGAGCCCGCTCCTCGATATGGCTCAGGATGGTCTTGAAGCCCGAGATGCCGCTGGAGGCCAGGGTCTTGATGGGGCCGGCGCTCACGGCGTTGACGCGCACGCCCTTCTGGCCGAGCTCCCAGGCCAGGTAGCGCATGCTGGCTTCCAGGGCCGCCTTGGCCACGCCCATGACGTTGTAGTTCGTGACCACGCGCTCGGCGCCGAGATAGGTCATGGTCATGACCGAGGCGTCCGGGGCGAGCATGGGCTCGAAGGCCTTGCACATGGCCACGAGCGAGTAGGCCGAGATGTCCAGGGCCAGCTTGAAGCCGTCGCGCGAGGTATCGATGTAGCGGTTCTTGAGGTCGTCGCGGTTGGCGAAGGCCACGGAGTGCACGAGCACGTCCACGCTGCCCCATTTTTCCTTCACGATTCTGGCCGCATCGGCGATCTGCTCGTCGGACGTCACGTCGCAGGGAAAGGTGAAATCGCCGCCAAGCTCCTCGCTGATGGGATCGACACGCTTCTGTAGAGCTTCGCTAGGATAGCTGAAACAAAGGCGCGCGCCATTCTGCTTGAACTGCTGGGCTATGCCGTAGGCGATGGATTTGTCGTTGGCCAAGCCGAAAATGACGGCTTTCTTATCCTTGAGCAGCACGGAGAACCTCCTTGAGGCTGATCTTTCGCATGCGAATTCGTTTCAGTCGATTCCTATTTATACATCGAGCTTTGAACCGGTCAATCGTTCATAGGCTTCCAGGTACTTGTCCCTGGTCTTTTCGATCACGTCGCGCGGAAGGCTGGGCGCTGGCGGTTTCTTATCGAAGCCGACCCGTTCCAGCCAGTCGCGCACGAACTGCTTGTCGAAACTCGGCTGCCCCCTGCCCGGCATGTAGCCGTCCACGGGCCAGAAGCGTGAGGAGTCGGGCGTGAGCACCTCGTCGATGAGCAGGAGCCTGCCGTCGGCCACACCGAACTCGAACTTGGTGTCCGCGATGATGATGCCGCGCGAGCGGGCGTACTCACGAGCTTGGGAGTAGATTTCAATGGACAGCCTCTCCACCTGGGCCACGAGTTCGCGTCCGGCCATGTCCTTGGCCTGCTCCACGGTGATGTTCTCGTCGTGCAGCCCGATCTCGGCCTTGGTCGAGGGCGTGAACAGGGGTGTGGCGAGCATGTCGGATTCCTTGAGCCCTTCCGGGAGCTTGTGGCCCGAGACCGCGCCCGTCTTCCTGTAGTCCTTCCAGCCCGAGCCGGTGATGTAGCCGCGCACGATGCACTCGATGGACAGGGGCTTGGCCCGCTTGACGAGCACCGCGCGGCCGGCCAGCTCCTCGGCGTATGGCGCGAGCCCGGCCGGGAAGTCCCTGGGGTCCGAGGCGAGCACGTGGTTCTCCGCCAGGTCCTTGAACATGTCCATCCAGAACAGGGTGATCTGGTTGAGGATGGCGCCCTTGAGCGGCACGGGATCGGGCAGGACGACATCGAAGGCCGAGATGCGGTCCGTGGTCACGATGAGCAGCCGTTCGGAGTCGATCTCGTATATGTCGCGGACCTTGCCGCGATGGAGCAGGGGATATTCCTTGATGTCGGTCTGGATGACGGTCTTCATGTCATGGCCTCATGGGTTCTAGAGATTCCTGTCCCTGATCTCCGCCGCGCGGGCGTGGGCCTCCAGGCCTTCCAGCCTGGCGAAGCGGGCGATCTTGCCCGCGTTCTCGGATACGTAGGCGCACGAAGTGGCGATCAGGCTCGTCTTCTTGCAGAAGGTTTCCACGGACAGGGCCGACGAGAAGCGCGCCGTGCGCGTGGTGGGCAGCACGTGGTTCGGCCCCGCGAAATAGTCGCCCACGGACTCGGGGCAATGGTTGCCAAGGAAGACCGCGCCAGCGTGGCGCACCTTGCCGAGCAGAGTCCAGGCGTCGGCCACGGCCAGCTCCAGGTGCTCGGGCGCGATGGCGTTGACCGCCTCGACGCCCGTGTCCAGGCCGGGCACGAGGACGATGGCGCCCCAGTCCCGGAGGGCCTTGGCTGCGATGTCGCGGCGCGGGAGCGTCGCAAGCTGCCGGGCGAGCTCCTGCTCGACCTTGTCCGCCAGCTCGCGGCTGGGCGTGACGAGGATGGCCGCGGCCAGCGTGTCGTGCTCGGCCTGGGAGAGCATGTCCGCGGCCAGCCAGGCCGGGTTGGCCGAGTCGTCGGCGAGCACGGTGATCTCGCTCGGGCCGGCGAGCATGTCGATGCCCACCTTGCCCATGAGCAGCCGCTTGGCCGTGGTCACGTAAAGATTGCCCGGCCCGGCGACGACATCCACGGCCCGGATGGTCTCGGTGCCCAAGGCCAGCGCGGCCACGGCCCAGGCGCTGCCCATGGCGTGAACCTCGCCGATGCCGAGCATGCCGGCCACGGCCAGGATGTACGGGTTGACCGTGCCGTCCTTGCGCGGCGGCGTGACCACGGCGATCTCGGGCACTCCGGCCACCTGGGCCGGCACGGCGTTCATGATCAGACTGGAGATGAGCGGGGTCTGCCCGCCCGTGCCGCCCGGCACGTACAGACCCACGCGGTCCACGGGCCGCACGAGCTGCCCCAGGACCGTGCCGTCCTCGCGCGTGGTCATCCAGGACTGCTGGGCCTGGCGCTGGTGGAAGTCGCGCACGTTCTCGGCGGCCTCGGCCAGGATCTCCAGGTCCGCGGCAGGGACCTCGCGCATGGCCGCCTGGATGGCCTCGCCCGGCACGCGCAGCATGGAGGCGGCGAACCCCTCGCAATCGAACCTGCGCGCATACTCCACCACGGCCGAGTCGCCCCGCTCGCGCACGGCGCGGATGATGTCCCTGACCGCGCCCTCGACCTTGGCCTCGCGCTCCTCGTCCGGGGCGAAGCGGCCGGCGGTCCAGGCGGCGAGTTCGGCGATCGTCTCGGGGCCTGTAATCTCGAATCTGCGGCAGGGCATGGGGACTCCTTGAAATGACGGCGTGCAGGGCCAGGGATATATAGTACGATGGTTGAAATGTCGAGGCGGGCCGGACCGGCCGAGGAATGCCTCCGGCGACCGGGAGAAGAAGCCTTCCCCGGCATCCCGCGAGTTTTCAGCGGCCGTCGCGAGGGGCCGAGCGGCGCACCTCCCCGGCTTCCGGGTGGCAGTCCAGCAGAAAGAGCAGCATTTCCGTTCCATCCCTGTCGAGGTAGAAGCGCACCATCTTTTCGTTGAATTCCTGCGCCCTGGCCGCCGGAACGCTGATGGCGTCGATGCCCGCCGACATGAGCAGGCCGTTCATCATGAGGCGCGAGGTGCGCTTGTTCCCATCAAAGAAGAATTGCCGCAGCGCGCCGAACAGGAAAAAGGCCGTCGCCTTCTCGAACGGCGCGGGCGCGAAGCGGCTCAAGGCCTCCAGGCCGCGCTCGAAGATGCGGTTGAGCTCCGGCGCTCCGGCCATGGTCGGCGGCGGCGTGAAGCGGCCGTGCTCGCCCAGGGACACGTCCGGGGTGTAGCTCGTTTCCTGGCCTTCGCCCCGGAAATGTCCCCACTCCAGGGCCTCGTTGCGGGCCACGAGGGCGTGCAACTCGCGGAAGGTCGCCTTGTCCGGCCGGAATCGGCCGGACTTGACCATCTCCAGCAGGCGCTTTGAGCCGGCGGCCAGGTTCAGGATCTGCTCCTGGTCGGAAAGCTTCCGCCCGCCGACGGTCACGCCGTCCAGGAGCGTCTTGACCTCCGGGAACGTGAAGGGGTTGCCTTCGAGCACGCCGGCATCCCAGACGAATTCCGGCAGCATGCGCTGGAAGCGGAAGCAGGCCCGCTCCACGGAGTGCGCCGGCATGTCTTGCGGCAGCGCCGATCTGTCCCAGCGGAAACCGAGTGCGTCGAAAAGGTTCATGGTCCGTCTGTCCCTGGCCGATGAGGCCGGCCGGTCGGCTTTTTCAGGGGATGTTTCACGCGGGCCGCCCGCTGCCGGAACGTCTTATGGGTCAACCGGGCATCGGGATCGGACGTCGCCGCCTTGGCGATGCCTTCTTCCGACAAACGGGCAACGCGCTTGAGATCGGGTTTGAGATGCATGCATTGCTCCTGCTCCATCAGCACATGAAAAACATGCGGATAGCAACGCACTTCGTATACATGATCGCAGGCGCAATCAAGACGGCGCAAGCCCGTTCAAAAAAAAGGCCGGAGCCTTGCGGCTCCGGCCCGGCGTGTCGGCAAGGGAAGGCGAGGTTCCCTAGAAGGAGTAGGCGAAGCCGAAGGCGGCCTTCATGGCGGCGTCGTCGGCGGTGCCGGCGTCAAAGTCCGGCTTGCCGTAAGCCAGCTCGACGATGGCGGCCAGGCTCTCGTACATCTGGTAGCGGGTGTTGAAGTCCACTTCCCAGTAGCTGTCGTCCTTGGTCAGAGGGACAATGCCGAAGCCGGCCGCGTCGCCGGTGCCCTTGGCGTACAGGGCGATGACCTCGTGGGACAGCTTGTCGAGGAACTGGATGTCGCGGGCGGCGACGCCGGCCAGCCAGAAGCCGGGGGTAGCGGCGCCGAAGTCCGTGGTGAAGTTGGAGCCGTTGATCATCGAACCGCCGATGCCCCAGTCGGAGGCGACGACCGGCAGGGCGCCGTCGCCGTCGTCGTTCTGGGAGCTGTAAGCGAAGAAAGCCTGCGGAGTCAGGAGGTCAAGGCCCTTGAACTCGACCATTGCGTCGACCAGGAAGCCGCTGGTGCCGTCAGCCAGGCCGTCGTAGCCGTCATCGGCCGAGCCGTAGACGAAGTCGGCGTAGATCACGATGGGATCGAGCATGTCCATGTCGAAGCCGGCGCCCACCCACCAGACATTGGAGTTGTCGCCTTCGGCCGGGTCGCCAAGGCCGCTGTTCTCGCCGATCATGGCGTAGGAGAACCAGGGAGCGATGTTCATGCCGTCCAGGGCCACGGGCACGGCGGCCAGGAAGGCGTCGGCGTCGTTGCCGGAGGTCGGGGCAGCGACCTCTGCCAGGCGGGTGTAGGCTACGGTCAGGCCGATCATGTCCGTGATGGGCGTGGACACGGCGATGGCGCCGGCATCCTCGCCGCCCAGGACCATGTTGCTGAACGCGCCGGAGCTGGGGAAGGTCACGTCCTGCTCGCCGACCGTGGTCAGCACGTCGGTGTCGGGCAGGCGGAACTGCAGGAAGGCGCGCCTGATGTGCAACTCGTTGGGGTCGTTGTTGTCTCTCTGACCGTACTGGCCGGCGCCCTGACCCCAGGTGATGTTGCCGTACTCGGTGAACAGCTCGCCCATCACGTTCTCGTTGTACACGAAGCGCAGTTGGGTGCGCATGCGGTGCTGGACCGTGAAGGTATCGGCGAAGGTGTCGGAAGCGTCATCGTTGAAGTCGCCGAAGTTGCTGAGCACGTTGCCGTGCACGCGCCAGCCGCCGGCGGCCTTGACGGCCAGCTCGGCGGAGGCGGTGGCGGCCAGGCCCAGGATCAGGGCGACGGCGGCCACGAGGGTGACGATGCGTTTCATGGTGTCTTCCTTTGATTGCGTTTTTGTGAAGGTCAAAGGCAGCCTTGTCCAACACGCCAATAGTAATCATATCCAAGGCTTCTGGAGGCTTCAAGTCCTTTTGCAGCCGGAATTTAATAATTCCGGGCAGTGAGTAAAATTTTTTGGACTGATCGGGAGGGAGTCGGGAAGGAAAGGCGGGCTGCATGTGCTCAGCCGCCATGGCTTGTCAGCCTGTTTAGAAACAGGCCGGGCAGGCCAGGATGGCCCACCGGATGCGTGGCATCCGTAAACAATGATTGAGCATTGCCCAAGCATTGCGAAGTTGAAAAAACGGGACGACTTTTTCAACAGCTTTTTATGGGAAGCTCGCGGAGTCAATGGAGTTGGCGGAACATGGCGAGCAGGGCATATCCGTCCAAAAAGAAGGCCGGAGCCCTGAGGCTCCGGCCGGCGTGTCGGAAGGAATACAGGGCTTAGAACTTGTACAGGAAGCCGAAGGCGGCCTTCATGGCGGCGTCGTCGGCGCTGCCGTCATCGAAGTCCGGCTTGCCGTAGCCCAGCTCGACGATGGCGGCCAAGCTCTCGTAGATCTGGTAACGGGTGTTGAAGTCCACTTCCCAGTAGCTGTCGTCCTTGGTCAGACCGTTGGGGACGACGCCGAAGCCGGCCGCGTCGCCCGTGCCCTGGGCGTACAGGGCGATGACGTCGTGGGACAGCTTGTCGAGGAACTGAATCTTGCGGGCGGCCGCGCCGACCAGCCAGAAGCCGGGGGTCGCCGGGCCGAGGTCCGTGGTGAAGGCGGAGCCGTTGATCATCGAGCCGCCGATGGTCCAGTCGGAGTCGATGAAGGGCATGGCGCCGTCGCCGTCGTCGTTCTGGGAGCTGTAGACGCCGAAGCCCTGCAGCGTGGCGAAGTCAAGGCCCTTGAACTCGACCATGGCGTCGATCATGAAGCCGCTGGTGCCGTCA
>JAEYTO010000034.1 GCA_023433925.1 Pseudomonadota bacterium
CCGCTCCGGCGTTCTGGCCGTCGGCCTGCGTCATGCGCTCCTGCCGAGCGTCCGGTTCGCGCGCCCTCCCCGCGCGCCTCGCGATTCTCATAGCCGCAACGTCCCCGGACTGCTAACCTGGTCCCAAGACACGGGACCAGGCCCATGCGACACGTCCTTTCCGCCGGGGCCATAGCCCTGGCCATCCTGTGCGCCTCGTGCGCGGGCGGATACGAGCCCGCCGGACCGCCGACCACGCATCCGGCCAATCCGGCCGCGCCCCAAGCGCCCCCCTGGCGGCTGCCGCCCACGCTCGATTCAAACGCACCCGTGACGGCCCTTCGCCAGCCGTCCATCGACGAACCCGGACAGCCGCCGCGCGCGGCGGCCGGGGGCCACGGCGGGCACGCCATGCCGGCCGTGGAGAACGCCGGCAGCGGCAGTGATTCCGGCAGCCATGCCGGGCATGGCCAGCCAAACACTCTTTCCCCGCCCGCCGACGGACAGTCGAGCGAACGCGAAAGCCATGCGCAACGCGGCGGGCAGCCTTCGGAAGGCGACCACGCCGACCATGCCGTCATACCCCAAAGCACTGCGGCCTTCTCTGGCCATGAAGGGCGCTAGAACGTGTCCTCAAATCCACGCACTGCTGTCGGCACGACCAAGCCCGAGGCGATCCCGACGAAAAAATTGCGGGTCCAGGGGGAGCATCCCCGTGGCGGGAGTGGTGTGGAGAGGGCAGCGCCCTCCCCACGATCGGCATGCGGACAGATATGGGCGGCGGTCCTGCTGCTCCTCCTGGCCGCCTGCGCCACGACCGACCCGTCCGGGAGCATCCGGGCCGTATCGGCTGACGTCTCGGCGCGCACGGGCCAAGCGGCCGAGCGGCGTGACGGACCCGAGTCCGACGAGCGCGCGCGCCAGGCCGTGCGTGAGATGCTCGCCAACGGCATGACCGAGGACGAAGCAGTCAGGATCGCCCTGCTCAACTCGCCCCGCGTGCAGGCCGTCATGGAGGGCCTGGGCGTGGCCAGGGCCGAGTACGTGCAGGCCGGCCTCGTGGAGAACCCGATCTTTTCCGGCGCGTACCGCTTCACCTCCGGCGGGGGCGGCACCTGGGAGCTGGAGATCGCCCAAAGCCTGACGGGCCTGCTCTACACGCCCCTGCGCCGCTCCGTGGCCACGGCCGAGCTGGCCCGCGCCGAGGCCGAGGCCACGGGCCGCATCCTCGACGCCATGCTCGCGGCCCGCCGGGCCTGGTACGAGCACCAGGCCGCCCTGGAGCGCGTGCGCGCGGCGCGGCTCATGGCCGAAGCCTCGGGCGCGGCCTGGGACATGGCCCGACGGCTGCGCGCCGCCGGAAACGTCACCGAGCTGGAGCTTTTGCAGCGCAGGGCCGCGCACGAGGAGGACAGGCTGCTCCAGGCCCAGGAAGAGCTGGCCTTGGGACAGGCGCGCGAGGGCCTCAACGCGGCCCTGGGCCTGTGGGGGCCGCAGGCTGGCTGGAAGCCCGCGGGCGGCCTGCCGCCGCTGGCGGAGGACAAGCCCTCGCTGGAAACCGTGGAGCGTCGGGCCGTGGACGCCAGCCTGGAGCTGGCCGCCGGCCGGCACGAGCTGACGGCCCTGGCCCGCTCGGCCGGTTTGGAGAGCTATGCCTCGCTGCTCGATGTGGATATCGGGACCTCATTGGAAAGGGACCCTGGCGAGCCCTGGGGCGCCGGGCCATCCCTGGCCTTGCCCATTCCCCTGTTCGACTTCGGCCAGGCCCGGCGCGCCAGGGCCAGGGCAAGGCTGGCCATGGCTCTGCGCGAGCACGAAGCGCGCGCCGTGGAGGTCCGCTCGGCAGCCCGCGCCGCCGCGCTGGCCCTGGAGTCGGCGCGGGCCAGGGCCGAGCATTACCGCTCCGTGGTCCTGCCGCTTCGGCGAAGCATCACGGCCGAAGGCCAGTTGCAGAACAAGGCCATGAACCTGTCCACCATCGGCCTGCTCGAACTCAAGCGCGCCGAACTGGCCGCCGAGCGCGAGGCCGTGGAGGCCTTGCGCGAATACTGGCTGGCCCGCGCAAGCCTGGAGCAGCTCATGTCCGGCCGCCTGCCCGGCGAGGCGGCCGCCGGGAACACGCCGACCGCCACCGCCGCCACTGCTAGTGGCGGCGGCCGCTGATGAGGAGCGGAATGCCGCGCCTTATGCTGATCAGCTTGTCCATGCTCGCCATGCTTCTCGCCTCGCCTGTCGCCGCGCAGGAGCAGGCTGCCGACGCGCCAGGGCATGTCGGTCACGGAAGTCATGGCCAGGCTGAAGGCGCGCAGTCAACGCGGCAAGACCATGAGCCCGCCCCAAGCCCTTCCCGAGCCCGCCGCGTGCCGCCGCTGCCCTGGGCCGAGGTCGCGCGGGCTAGGCTCCCGCCCGGCCAGCCCGGCCGCGACTACAAGCCGGTCTTCGCGCCCGACGTGGCCACGCTCCCGTTCACGATTCGCGACGGCGTGAAGATCTTCCACCTCGTGTCCGAGCCCATCGACCACGAGTTCGCGCCAGGGCTCGCGGCCCGCTGCTGGGGCTACAACGGCGACACGCCGGGCCCGCTGCTGGAGGCCGTGCAGGGCGACAAGGTGCGCATCTACGTGACCAACAGGCTGCCCGCGCCCACGAGCGTGCACTGGCACGCCTTGCGCGTGCCCAGCGGCATGGACGGCGCGGCCGGGCTGACCCAGCCGCCCATCCCGCCGGGCGCGACCTTTGTCTACGAGTTCTGGCTGCCGGACGCGGGCACGTTCATGTACCACTCGCACTACGACGACATGACCCAGGAGGCCATGGGCCTGGCCGGCATGTTCGTGGTCCACCCGCGCCAGGGCCGCCGTCCCGACCGCGACTTCGCCATACTGCTCCAGGAGTGGCGCATCGACCCCGGCACGGCGCGGCCCGACCCGCTGGAGATGGTCGAGTTCAACGTGCTGACCATGAACGGCCGGGCCTTCCCGCACACGCACCCGCTCGTGGCCGAGCTTGGCGACCGCGTGCGCATCCGGTTGGGCAACCTGAGCCCACAGGACCATCACCCCATCCACATCCACGGGCATGATTTCAAGATAACGGCCACGGACGGCGGGCCGATCCCGGAGTCGGCCCAGTGGCCCGAGACCACGGTGCTCGTGCACGTGGGCAGCACGCGCGACATCGAGCTTGTGGCCGACAATCCCGGCGACTGGTTCTTCCACTGCCACATGACGCACCACACCATGAACCAGATGGGCCATGACTTCGAGAACATGGTCGGCGTGGACACCCAGGGCGTGGAGGAACGCATGGCCAGGGTCCTGCCCGGCTGGATGCCCATGGGCAGCCGCGGCATGGAGAACATGGCGGGCATGGACGCGCCGAAGAACAGCATTCCCATGTCCGGCCTGGACGGCCAGTTCGATTCCACGACCATGGGCGGCATGGTCACGGTGCTCAAGGTCCGCGAGCGCGCGCCGGGCTACGCCGATCCGGGCTGGTACGACTTTCCCGAGGGCAGCGTGGCCTGGCAGGCCGCGGAGGAGGAATTACGGGAGGACGGCATCAAGCCGCCGAAGCCATAGAATACGGCCATATTGCAAACAATAGCCGACCCGGATATATTGCGTGGTTCTGACTATCGCCGGAGGTATGCCCATGTCCAGAGTGCTCATCGTCGGTGCCGGAGGCGTCGGCCAGGTCGTGGTCCACAAGTGCGCCCAGGTGCCCGAGGTCTTCTCGGAGATCCATCTCGCCAGCCGCACCAAGTCCAAGTGCGACGTCATCGCGGCCCAGGTCAAGTCCAAGTGGAAGCGCGACGTGCAAACCCACGCCCTGGACGCGGACAACGTCCGGGAGACCGTGGCGCTCATCGAGAAGGTCAAGCCCGACCTGCTCATCAACGTGGCCCTGCCCTACCAGGACCTGGCGCTCATGGACGCCTGCCTGGAGACCGGCCTGGACTACCTCGACACGGCCAACTACGAGCCGCGCGACGTGGCCAAGTTCGAGTACAAGTGGCAGTGGGCCTACCAGGAGCGTTTCAAGCAGGCCGGCATCATGGCCCTGCTCGGCTCGGGCTTCGATCCGGGCGTGACCAACGTGTTCACGGCTTACGCGGCCAAGCATCACTTCGACGAGATCCGCGAGCTGGACATCATCGACGCCAACGCGGGCCAGCACGGCCAGCCCTTCGCCACGAACTTCAATCCCGAGATCAACATCCGCGAGGTCACGGCCAAGGGCCGCTACTGGGAGAACGGCGAGTGGAGGGAGACCGAACCCCTGTCGGTGAAGAAGTCCTTCGACTTCCCCGAGGGCATCGGGCCCATGAACATCTACCTCATGTACCATGAGGAGCTTGAGTCCCTGGCCAAGCACTTCCCCACGCTCAAGCGCGCCCGCTTCTGGATGACCTTCTCGGACAACTACCTCAAACACCTGGAAGTCCTCCAGAACGTGGGCATGACGCGCATCGACCCCGTGGACTTCAAGGGCCAGAAGATCATCCCCATCGAGTTCCTCAAGGCCCTGCTGCCCGACCCCGGCTCCCTCGGCCCGCTGACCAAGGGCCGCACGTGCATCGGCAACATCGTCAAGGGCGTCAAGGACGGCCAGGAGCGCGAGTACTACATCTACAACATCTGCGACCACCAGAAGGCCTACGAGGAGGTCGGCTCGCAGGCCATCTCCTACACCACTGGCGTGCCGGCCATGATCGGCGGCATGATGATCCTCACGAAGAAGTGGCGCGCGCCCGGCGTGTGGAACATGGAGCAGTTCGATCCCGATCCGTTCATGGACGCGCTCAACAAGCACGGGCTGCCGTGGACAGAAGTCTTCCTCAAGGGCTAGACCCCACCCGCGTCCCCACGCCCTGCTTCGTGGTGGACGAGCGGCTTGTGGCGCGCAACCTGCAATCCGTGCGCTCGGTCATCGAGCGCACGGATTGCAGGATTCTCCTCGCGCTCAAGGGCTTCGCCATGTGGTCCACCTTCCCGCTCGTGGCGCGCACGCTCCACGGCTGCACGGCCAGCTCGCCCCACGAGGCGCGCCTGGCCCGCGAGGAGTTCGCCAGGGGCACGAATGAGCGCGAGGTGCACGCCTTCGCGGCCGGCTACTCCGAGTCCGACGTGCGCGAGCTGGCCCGGCTTTGCGACCACATCGTGTTCAACTCCTTCCACCAGTGGAAGCGCTTTCGCGGGATCGTGACCGAGGCCTGCCGGACGCAAGGCCGCGACATCGAGTGCGGCATGCGCGTCAATCCCGAGCACTCCGAGGGCGCGGTGCCCATCTATGATCCTTGCTCGCCCGGCTCCCGCCTGGGCGTATTGCGCCGGGACTTCGAGCCGGACGAGCTGACCACGCCCGACGGCCGCATAGTCGGCCTGCACTTCCACACGCTCTGCGAGCAGAATGCCGACGCCCTGGCGCGCACGCTGCCGCACGTGGAGGACAAGTTCGGCGAGTTCTTCGGGCGCATGAAGTGGCTCAACTTCGGCGGCGGCCACCATATCTCGCGGCCCGACTACGACCTGGACCTGCTCGTGAGCGAGGTCAACCGGATCAAGGAGAAGTACGGGTTGCAGGTCTACCTGGAGCCCGGCGAGGCCATCGCCCTGGACACGGGCGTGCTCGTGGCCACGGTGCTCGACGTCATCCATAACCAGGGCCACATCGCCATTCTCGATACGTCCGCCGCCGCGCACATGCCCGACGTGCTGGAGATGCCGTATCGGCCGCGCTGCGCCCTGCTCACGGACGGCGACGGCGAGAACGCCGGCCCGGCAGGAGCGGCCGGCGAAAAGGCCTGGAACTGCCGCCTGGCCGGCCACTCCTGCCTGGCCGGCGACGTGATCGGCGCGTATTCCTTCGAGCGCCCCCTGCGCGTGGGCGACAAGCTGGCCTTCATGGACATGGCCATCTATTCCATGGTCAAGACCACGACGTTCAACGGCTTGCAATTGCCATCCATTGCCAAGATCACGGAGGATGGGGAGTTCAGGATGGTGAAGAGGTTCGGGTATGAGGATTTTAAGAAACGGCTCTCATAAAGTTTTTTTCGTCAAGCCGATAAGTTTTTATAAATAGTGGAGGGCCTTCCAGAATGGCAATTGAGTACGTTATTGTCGGCTTGGCCATAGTATTCTCTGCTGTTACCGAGTATTGGCGTGAATCTCTTGAGAGAAGAACGCCAAGTTTTTTTGAGAGTGTCTTCGTCCGAACCCTGTCGAAATTCATCGACGTTTTTTTAATTGGTAGTCTCGCAGCTATTCTCATGCATTATTATATCAATATGTAGTAATATACCTTTGTTTCATGTTCTGGGTCGGCACCCAGCCGACCCATTTGCCACTTGCTGAATCCAGTTCATTCTGCTATGCGGTACTATTTTTTCGTGATCGCAAGTTTTGCTGGTGCCGGTAGGCACCTTGCCCTGCTCGGCCATCTCGGCGCGCACCTCGGCCGCGATGCGCTTCAGGTCATCGTAGCGCAGCTTCACGGCGCATTTCCCTCTTGGCTGCATAGGCTTCGCTATTTCTGCATTGCGCACGTTGCATGCTCTTCTTAGTCCAGCCTCTCCACGGAAACAAGCCTTCGCATCTCTCCGCATCAACCGATTCCCTTCCGATGAAACATCCGGGATGGTGTTTCGGCCTCCTAAGCGGAAAACACTGGACGAGGCCGGCTCATCCGCGCCATGAAGACTACCAGTGTTCAGCGAGCGAATTGCTGGGCGCTGCTCAACACGTTTTCACCAATCATCATTTGCATGACGAGGAGGTTTACGCATGCGTTTGGAGAAGAGGCTCATCCTATCTCTTGGCCTTGTGCTGGCCGTACTGGCCGTCCTTTCCACGTCCAACGCCTTTGCCGGCTTCATCCAGACCGATGCGGACGGCACGAAGCTGTACGTCCAGGGCGGCAAGCTGCGCAGCGACAATGAAGAGGCCGGCGACCTGTGGACGGTCATCGACATGAACAAGGGCACCCTCATGATGGTCAATCCCGAGGAGAAGTCCTACACCGAGGGCACTCTCGACGAGTACTGCGCCGGCATGCGCACGATGATGGACGCCATGTCCCAGTTCATGGGCGGCCTGCTGCCCAAGCCCGCGGTCAAGAAACCCAAGGTCGAGGTCGTCAAGGCCGGTTCCGGCGGCAAGATCGCGGGCTACGAGACCACGCGCTACAAGGTCATGGTCGATGGCGTCCTGCGCGAGGAAGTCTGGCTGGCCAACGACAAGGCGCTCCTGAAGGAGCTCGGCAACCCGCAGACCATGACCAAGTTCTCCCAGTGCGCGGACATGGCCGACTCTTACGAGTCGGCTCCCGAGTACCAGGCCATCGACAAGGCCGGCTGGCCGCTCAAGTCCGTTTCTCATGCGGACAGCAAGACCGAGACGGACACGGAGGTGGTGCGTATCGAGAAGGCCGACATCCCGGCCGCGAAGTTCGCCGCCCCCAAGGGCTACACCAGGACTCCGCTGGCCGACACGTTCGCCCCCATGGGCCAGTAGCGCCCGCATCGCTGGCTGCGCGGCCCTCATATCATTGACAAAGGGCGTTACTATTCTGCCTCCGGCGGCCAAGGGGGCGCGGCCCCCTTGGAACCCCGTTTTCTGACTGCGGCGCCCATTCAATATGCCGAAATAATATCGGAAGTTTTTGATGGAGAGAGCGAGAGAGGCCCCTTTCAAAAAGGGGCCTCTCTCGCAAAAACGGAGTTGTCAGGCGTGGCCCCCGGGCCAGAACTCCCTCAGCCTGCGCTCCGCCTTTCCGGCCATGTGGGCGGCCTTGTCACGAGGCAGCCGCTCGCGCAGCCTGGGATAGAGCTCGTTCTCGCGCCAGACCACGAACTCGCCGAACTGGCGGGTGAAGTCCTCGATCTGGTGCTGCTCGTGGGGCGTGTCCAGGCCGGAGCTCAGGAGCTGGTCGAGCATGCGCATGAACTCGCTGAAATCATTCTCTGCCACGGCGGCCAGGTCATCGCGCGGCTCGGCTTGGCGCAGCTCGGGCAGGAGCGTCTCCTTCTCCACGCGCTCCAGGGCCTGTATCCTGGCCCTGGCCTCCTCCATGAGCAGCCGCCGGCTCTCGGGATCGCTCGGCGGCGTATTGCCCAAGGTGTTCAGGGTGCTCATGATGCTCTTATTCTCGCATTGGATGACCTCGAAGATGTCCATGGCCTCGCCTCCGTCGGCGTGTCAGGTGTCAAGCTTGGCGCCAGGCCCGATCGAGCGACCATGATACACGCCGCGGGCCGCGAGTCCACCTTCTTCGCCCAATGACGGACTCCGCGCCGCTCCAGGCCATGCGCCGGGATGTCGCACGACGGAAGGCGGCAGGCCTCATGTGAGGCGCATGCGCCGGCAATCGCCTTGAAGCTCATGGCCACGCGGGCTCGGCGCCCCTGTTCTTCCATCTCCTGCACCTGTGGCTCCACGCGGCCCTGAGCAGGCTCCTTGTCCCGGACATGACGGGCCTTGCCGGGCGTGCTGCTCCTCTGGCTCCTGGGGCTCGCGCTGCTCGTGCCGGCCTGTCTGGCTTACGCCCGCCTGCGCGCCAGGCGTCGGCGACACTGAGCCGGCCGCGCGTATTCCGGAAATCCTTCCTCATCGTGCGCCGCGCATCCTCCGACAGGCCTGTCCGATGGCATCCCTCCGGCAGACGCGGTTCTTCCGACAGGAAAAACCGACGGCCTCCGATAGGTCGCCCCCACGGCCTTGGGCTATGCCTGGGCTTCGCGCGTGGAAACTCGAACAGCGGAGGAAGAACGTGAAGCGCACGGCCATGATCGCAAGCCTGCTGGCCCTGCTTTCCGCGACGCCGGCCATGGCCCGGATGCCGCAGGCTGGCCAGGGCGGCTCCCAGGCTCCCGCCGCGACCGAACGCGGCCAGACCGGCCAGATCGGCCAGGCCGGCCAGGCCGGCCAGGCCGGCCAGATGACCATGGATCAGGGCTTCCAGCAGGCGGATCGCGACAGGGACGGCCTGGTCAGCGAGAGCGAGATGCGGGAGTCCCTGGACGCCGAGTCCTCCCAGAGACGCTCATTCCGGGAGCGGGACCAGGACGGCGACGGCACGTTGAGCCAGGAGGAGTACGGCCGACAAGGGATGGCTGGCGGCGTCGGCGAGAGAGGCGCTGCCGGCGGCGCGGACGAGTACGGCATCACCCGCGAGCAGGGCGTCACCGGAGGCGTGTCGCCTCTGGAGGGCTCGGGGCGGACCGGCGGCCAGGCTATCCAGGATGAGCCCGCCGGCGGCACACGCCAGCACGGCGCAGGCGGCGACTGGGGCCTGACTGGTCCGGGCGGCCCACCCGAGCCGCGTGGCGACCCTGGGAATATCCGGGGCGGCGGCGAGGTGGGCGACCAGGAGGGCGCGGGCCCGGCCGAAGTGCCCAATGCCGAAACCTACGGCGGACGGGACTACGACACCACGCCCGAATACGGTCTGCCCCCGGCCGGCGCCCAAGGCGGCTCGGCGGAAGGGCCCAGCGGCACGTACCGCGAACGTGGATCGGGCGGCGCGGAAAAGGAAGCAGGTGGAACGAGCGGCCGGTAGCCCGGCCGATCGACTCCCATATAAGCCGCCCGGCCATGGCCGGGCGGTTCCTTTTCGAGCTTGGATCAGGCCAGCCAGAGGTCCAGGAGCACTCCCGCGAAGATCATGATCGCCACCACCCCGTTGACCGTGAAAAAGGCCGTGTTCACCCGGCGCAGGTCGTCGGGACGCACCAGGGTGTGCTCGTAGGCCAGCACCGCGCCGATGATCCCGGCCACGAGGTAGTACGGCCAGCCGGCGTTCCCGGCCCAGCCGGCCAGGAGGAAGAAGACCGCCGTGTTGGCGTGGCTGAAGGCGGCGATGGCCAGGGCCGCTGGGATGCCGAAGCGCGCCGGGATGGCGCGCAGCCCGGCCTGGCGGTCGAAATCCACGTCCTGCGTGGCGTAGAGGATGTCGAAACCCGCGACCCAGAAGGTCACCCCGAGGCCCAGGAGCACCGGAGCCATGTGGAAGGCCGGGACCACGGCCAGCCAGCCGGCGATGGGCGCCAGGCCGAGCACCGCTCCCAGCCAGTAGTGGCAGAGAAAAGTGAAGCGCTTGGCGTAGCTGTAGCCGCCGGCCAGAATGAGCGCCACGGGCGTCAGGGACAGGACCAGGGTGTTCAGCCCGGCGGCGGCGAGCACGAACACGAGCGCCGTGGCCAGGGCCATGCGCCGCGCGGAGCGCACCGAGACCGCGCCCGTGACCAGGGGACGGCCCTGGGTGCGCGGATTGCGGCGATCGAAGGGCAGATCGGCCAGGCGGTTGACGACCATGGCGAAGGAGCGCATCGCGACCATGGCCACGGTCACCAGGATAAATACCCGCCAGCCCGGCCAGCCGCCCGCGGCCATGACCATGCCGCAGTAGGCGAAGGGCAGGGCGAAGACCGAGTGCTCGATCTTGACCAGCCGCGCGAAGGAGACGAAGCCTTGCCAGGCTGCCGTCGCGAATCCGCCCGACTTTCCGCCGATCGTGGTCCCGCTCGTCATGATCCCTTCCTCGCGCTGACCACGAGCCAGGCCCCGGCCACGAGGAGCAGCGTGCCCGCGACCCGGCGCAGGTTCACGGGGTCGGGCCGGTAGCCGAGCCAGCCGTAGTGGTCGATGACCACGGAGGCGACCATCTGCCCGCAGACGATGAGCGCGAGCATGGCCGTGGCGCCCAGGCGCGGGGCCAGGATCACGGAGCTGGCCACCACGTAGGCGCCCATGAAGCCGCCGATCCAGGACCACCATGGCGCGCGGGCCATGTCGCCCCAGGCCGGCACGGGCGTGCGCTGCACGAGGGCCAGCCCGGCCAGGGCCAGGGTGCCCACGAGGAAGGACACGAAGGACGCCAGCACAGGGTCGCCCAGGAACGTGCGCAACTTGTAGTTGATGCCTGCCTGGGCCGGCATGACCGCGCCGGCCAGCAGGCCCATGAAGATGTAGACGACGAGCAGCGTTCCGCTCATGACTGGCCGCCAAGCTGCACAAGGCCGTAGCTTTTCTTGCCCTTGCGCAGGAGCAGGGCCTGGCCGTGGATGAGTTCGACCCGCGAAGGCTTCCAGTCAAAGCCCACGCGCGCGTTGTTCACGTACACGCCGCCCTGCTCCAGGTCCTTGCGCGCCTGGCCCTTGGATTTGGCCAGCCCGAGGTCCACGAGCACCTGCGGCAGGTCGGGCATGGCCTCAAGGCTGGCGTAGCTTACGCCGGGAGCCTCGCTGAAGACCGCGCGCAGCATGTCCGGCTCGACCTCGCGGATATCGCCCGTGCCGTACAGGGCCGCCGAGGCGGCCTCAACCTTGGCCAACCCGGCCTCGCCGTGCACGAGCCTGGTCATTTCGGCGGCCAGCCGCTTCTGGGGCACGCGCTGCTCGGGGCGCTCGGCCAACGTGACCTCCAGGACCGCGATGTCCTCGCGCGACAGGAAGGTGAAGTACTTGAGGAAGCGGATCACGTCGCGGTCGTCCACGCGCACCCAGTACTGGTAGAATTCCCAGACCGGCGTGAGGGCGGGGTCGAGGAAGATGGCGCCCTTCTCGGACTTGCCGAACTTCTTGCCGTCGGCCGTGGTGATGAGCGGGAAGGTCAGGGCGTAGGCTTCCCTGCCGAGCTTCTTGCGGATAAGCTCGGCGCCGGCGGTGATGTTGCCCCACTGGTCCGAGCCGCCGATCTGGAGCATGCAGCCGTCCCGCTCGGCGAGCACGGAGAAGTCGTAGGCTTGCAGGATCATGTAGCTGAACTCGGTGAAGGAGATGCCCACCTCGTCGCGCTGGATGCGGTTCTTGACCGACTCCTTCTGCATCATCCAATTGACCGTGAAGTACTTGCCCACGTCGCGCAGAAGCTCCACGGCCGTCGTGCGGCCGATCCAGTCGTAGTTGTTGGCGAAGCGCACCTCGCCGCCGAAGATGCGGCTGACCTGGGCCTTGATGCTCTCGATGGAGGCGTCGATGGCCTCCTTCTCGATGAGCTGGCGCTCCACGTCCTTGCCGCTCGGGTCGCCGATGAGCGCCGTGCCGCCGCCCATGAGCGCGATGGGCGCGTGGCCGGCGCGCTGGAAGCGGTGCAGGGCCAGGAGCGGCACGAGATGGCCGATGTGCAGGCTGCTCGCCGTGGGGTCGAAACCGCAGTAGAGCGCGCGGCCGGGCGTGGCCAGGTACTCGCGCACCTTGCCCTCGTCCGAGACCTGGTAGATGAGCCCGCGCCAGATGAGTTCGTCCATGATGTTCACGCCTGTCCTCGCTTCATGCCGGTGGTGGAGCTGTAATACGCGCGCTGACGGCTTGTGTGCGGCCGCCAGCGCGAGAATGCGAACAGAGGAGTTTTGAGGGGAAAGCCCGCCATGTCAAGGGAAAACGAGGAAGACCCTGATCCAGGCCATGAGGCTTCCATTTTGGCCAGCTCGTGCTATGCTCAACTCCGAGGCTCCAGCCCTGCACCGACAAACCGCCGGCCCCGCGCCGGCCACGGCGGACCGCCATGGCCGAATACAGGCACTTCCTCTACACCCTGCTGCTCCTGCTCGCGGTCCTGGCCGCTTTTTCCCTGATGCGCGTCTTCACCCGCGCGGCGCTCTACGTGCTCGGCTTCACCGCGCTCGCGGCGGGGGCCTACCTGTGGGCCGACCGCCACGGCCGTCGGTTGCGCAGGCTCTAGAACAACTTGCGGATGACCGGGAAGGGCTTTGCCCTCTCCAGACCCCACCCATCAAAGGCCACGGGCCCTTGATACCCGCATTTCATTTGCAAAATGCTCCGGCGGCCAATTCCTGCTCTGACCACATATTTTTCAAGACACGCTGCTTTTTTCCTTCTTTTCGCTTCAGTTCCTCTTCGATGCGCGTATAGTGCCTTGATGTCTCCTTCCCTTTGCCTGTTGGAGACATGCTGTGCGCAACTAGACGTTAAAGGAGTCGGCACAATGCGCGGTATGCACCAGCCCCCGAGAATCCCCGATACGTGCATGCTCCTATCCGCCTTGACCCTGCTCGTGCTTCTGGCCGGTACGACCCTGCTATGGGCCGGCCCAGGCGCGGGTTCCGCCGCCGGCAACGACGCCGATGCCGGCGAGCCTGCCTGGAAAGGCTCGGACTCGGAGCGTTATGTCGTCCTGGCCTGGAGCGATCTGGGCACGGATGACCGCGATCCCTCCGTCGATACGGACGACACGCGCCGCCCTGCCGGCGCGGTATGGGCGCAGGTCGTGGAGAGGAGCGAGCCTCCGCGCATCGTGACCGAGGGCCTGACGGTCGAATACGCCACGACATCGCCCACGCGCCCCATGGACGGCGCCGAAGGGAGCGAAGCCGGCCAGGCCAGGCTCGAGGACAGTGACCGGCAGGCCTCCGGCAGCCTGTCCGGGCGGATGGTCTCCGACGGCGATCTTTTCCGGGTCAGCGAGCTCCCAATCCAGACAGCGGACGGCAACGGCCCGGCCAGCCTCTACCAGATCGTCGAGGTCATCGTGCGCGATTCCTCCACGAACGAGATCCTGGCCATGACGCGCGTGGTCATGCCCACCTCCCTGGAGGCCAGCCGCGCCATCGACGGCTATCTCGCGGCCCTGGCTGGCACGCCCGCCGAGGAGCCTGCTGTCGGCAACGGCACGCAAGCGACCGTCCTGGCCGCCCCGGCCGCCCAAGATGGCGGTACGCTCCAGGCCGGCCAGACCCTGCCCCCTGCTCCACGCAAGACCCCGCGCAAGCCCGTGCGCAAAGCCCTGCCGCGGATCGCCCAGGACCGCCCCACGGCCATGCCGGGCCAGCCCGCCGCGCTCGATGTCCCTCCCGCCCGCGCCAGGCTCCCCGTCATGGTCTCCGGCGGAATGCCTGCCCGCGACGGCGGCAACCTCCTGGGCGCCCAGGCCAGTCAAGCCCGAGTGGCCCTGCCCAGCGGATCAGCCAGCCTCGCGCCGAGCCCGGAGGACATGCTCACCACCCCCTCCAGGCGTGCTTCCGGCCTTGCGGCCATGGCTTCCAACGGGAGCTTCGGGCAAATCCCGATGCATGGCGGCCTTTCGCTCCCTGCCCGCGACCGGATTCCCAGGGCCGCGCCGCCTGTGGCCGATGGCAGGCGCGCCAGCCAGGCCGGGCGGCATTGGAGCGTGTCCACGGATGTGAGCAACTGCGCGACATGCCACGCCAGCGCCGGGCAGGCCAAGCGCATCCAGGCTCCGCGCGCGCCCGCCGCCGCGCAAGGCGGAGCGCCCGACGACCCGGCGGCCGCCTGTTGCGCCTGCCATGCGGCCGTGGGAGAGCCTGCGCGGCAGCTTCGGGCCAGAGAAAGGAGCGTGCGTCTGGAGGGTCCCGCGCCGCCCTGGGCCGCCCGGATCGGCGTTGCAGGACCGCCGGGGACAGGTGGGGTCCGCCGAGGGTGCGGGTGACCGTCTGCCCCGCGGGCTGCCTGGCGGGACGCGAACCGGCCCACGGAAAAACCAAAAGGGCGCTGCCAGCCAAGGTCGCGCCCTTTCCTTTTTCCTTCGATCAACCGATCAACGGCCTACGATACGACCCGCCTGCGGAAGGTTTCGATGGCTTCGGCCCGCCCCGTGGCCTCGTCGACGCTCAGCAGCGCGCCCTCCATGAGCACCGCGCCGCCCGCGACCTTGAAGCGTTCGGGCAGCCCGGTCATGAAGCGCGAGATGATGGGCGCGGGCTCCATGCCGAGGATGGACTCCTCGGGGCCGCACATGCCCAGGTCGGTCAAGGCCGCGGTGAAGCCCTGGCCGCGCGCGTCGCGCAGGATGCGGGCGTCGCTCGTCTGCACGTGGGTGTGCGTGCCGAGCACGGCCGTGACCCGCCCCGACAGGTGGTAGGCCATGGCGATCTTCTCGCTGGTGGCCTCGGCGTGGAAGTCCACGAGAATGACGCGCACGCCTTCGGGCACTCGGGCCAGAAGCTCGTCGGCGGCGCGGAACGGGCAGTCCAATGCCTCCATGTACGTGCGGCCCTGAAGGTTGAGGATGGCCAAGGGCACGCCGCCCACGGTGTATACGCCAAGGCCTTGGCCCGGCGCTCCGGGCGGGAAGTTGGCCGGCCGCAGGAGCCTGGGCGACCTGTGCAGGTAATCCTGGATCTCCCGGTACTTCCAGATGTGGTTGCCCGAAGTGAGCGCATCCAGCCCCGAGTCCAGAAGCCGCTTGGCCTCCTCGGGCTTGAGGCCCAGCCCGCCCGAGGCGTTCTCGGCGTTGGCCAGCACCGCGTCCAGGGCCAGCTCCGCGCGGAGCCGGCGCACCTCGCCGGACACGGCCTCGCGGCCGGGCCTGCCCACTATGTCACCGAGAAAGAGAATGCGCATGTGCCAGCCTCCGAAGCTGGCACACCCTAGCCGGATTCACATGCCACGGCAACCGGGCGGCGTGGCGGAGCGGGCCTACGACGCCGCGCGCCCCGAGCCATGCACGCGAAAACCCCGCCAGGCGTCGCCCGGCGGGGTTCATCACTCATTCGCGAAAACGGGCTGCCCCTCAGCGAGGCCAGCGCAGGCCGCGAGCCTTGCCCTAGACGCTGTCCGCCGCCGGAATCGCGGCGCCCGTGAGCACATCCGGGGACGGACTGATGATGACCTTGGCCCTTTCCAGGGCCGCGCCGATGTGCGCCGTGATGTTCTCCTGGCCGATGATCCTGTCCGCGCCAAGGCGCCTGAGCGTGGCCAGGGGCTGGTTGCGCACTCCCGACAGCACGATGGTGACTCCGCGCTTGGCGCACTTGTCCCGCAGCGCCTCCAGGGAGTTGACCGCCGTGGCGTCCAGGGCCGGCACCTGACGCATGCGCAGGATGAGCACCTTGGGCGGCTTGTGCAGAGCCCGGCTGATGGTGTTCAGCCTGTCGGCGCAGCCGAAGAAGAACGCCCCTTCGATCTCGTAGATCTCCACGCCCTCGGGTACGTCCAGGTCGCGCGTGTTCGGGCTGCCGTCGTTGAGAGGGCCGCTCAGGCGGACGTCGGTCAGCTCGCTCATGCGGCGCATGAACAGGAGCGCGGCGAGCACCACGCCCACCCACACGGCCACGGTCAGATCCACGATGATGGTCAGCGCGAAGGTCAGAAGCATGACCGACATGTCGCTCTTGGGCGCCCGGAACAGCCGCTTGAAGCGGTGCAGCTCGCTCATGTCGTAGGCCACGACGATGAGCACGGCGGCCAGGCTGGCCAGCGGGATGTACGAGGCCAGCGGGGCGAGCAGGTAGACGAAGGCCAGCAGGAAGGCCGCATGGATCATGCCGGCCACGGGCGAGAAGGCGCCAGCCTTGATGTTGGTGGCCGTGCGCGCGATGGCGCCGGTGGCCGGGATGCCGCCCATGACCACCGAGGCGATGTTGCCCAGGCCCTGGGCCACGAGCTCGGTGTTCGCGTCGTGATGGTCGCCGGTCATGCCGTCGGCAACGATGGCCGAGAGGAGCGACTCGATGCCGGCCAGCAGGGCGATGGTGAAGGCCTCGGGCAGCACCTGGCGCACGAGTTCGAGGTTGATGAGCGGCAGGGAGATGCCCGGCAGGGAACGCGGGATGCCGCCGAAGCGCGAGCCGATGGTCTCCACGGGCAGGGCCAGGGCGGCGGTCATGACGGAGGCCACGACCACGGCCACGAACGGCGCGGGGATGCGCGGTATCCAGCGCCGCACGGCCAGGATGGTCCCGAAGGCCACGCCGCTGACGAGCAGCGTGGACTGGTCGATGCTGGACAGGTTGCCCAGGTAGGCTCCCCAGCGGGCGAAGAACTCCGGCGAGGTCTCCGGCATCTGGAGGCCCAGGAAATCCTTGATCTGTTGGGTGAAGATGAGCACGCCGATGCCGGCCGTGAAGCCCGTGGTCACCGGGTAGGGAATGAACTTGATGAGCGCGCCCATGCGGCACAGGCCGAAGATGACCAGGATGAGGCCCGCCAGGAGCGTGGCCACCATGAGCCCTTCCATGCCGTGCTTGGCGATGATGCCGTAGATGATGACCACGAATGCGCCCGTGGGGCCGCCGACCTGGAAGCGGCTTCCGCCCAGGAAGGAGATGATGAAGCCGGCCACGATGGCCGTGACCAGGCCCTGCTCGGGCGAGGCGCCCGAGGCGATGCCGAAGGCCATGGCCAGCGGCAGGGCCACGATGCCCACGGTGATGCCGGAAAGGAGGTCCCGGGACATGGGGCCTGGGCCGTAGCCCTGGGCCAGGACGCTGAAGGTCTTGGGCGTTTCGGGTAGGGCCTTCCTGATCCGCGCCAGGAGGCCTTGTTTGGATGGTTCCGTGACTTTTTCCGAAGACTCGACTGACATACGACAGACTCCGTTACTAAGATGTGCCTGCGGGCAGGTTTGTCCGCCTGGCCTGCCCCGCGGTCGGGCGAACGTCGTCCGGCCGTCGGTCCGGCGGGGGACCGCACGGGCCTGCATGGCGGCAGTCGCGGCAGGCCGGGGCAAGCGCTCCTGCCAGCAAAACCGCCATGCGGGAGCGTGTGGTGCTCCGCGTCTTCGGGTCTGCATCAGCAACGTCGAAAGCGCGCGTCCTGCCTTAAAACCGGTTGGACCACGCGCACGGCCTTTGGCTGCTCGATTCATCGCCAGCCTATCCGACCAAGACGTGGCCTATACCCCCTTTCATGGGTGGATTCAATAGTCGCCCGCGAGAAGAAAACTAACCGAATTCACCAAAGAACACGACAACTTGCATGATTTACCGATCTTGCGGCCGCCGCACCCTCGATTCCTTGCGGCTAGAGCAACTTGCAGATGACTGGGAAGGGCTTTGCCCTCCCCAGACCCCACCCGCCAAGGCCCGCTCCTGATGAGGCGGCCCTTGGAACCCGCATTTCATTTGCAAATGGCTCTAGCCGTGCGGCAGGAAGCCGCCCGTCCTGTTCCAGCCCCGGCGAGTCGGGCCTGGGGCACCCCTTCCCGCTTGTCCGCGCACCGCCAGCCCCAAAAGAAGCCCCCGGCATGCCGAGGGCTCCTTGGCGTCCTTGTTTGGCGCAAGAGCTACTTGGCGTATTCCACGGCCCGCTTCTCGCGGATGACCGTGACCTTGATCTGGCCCGGATAGGTCAGGTTCTCTTCGATCTTGTGGGCAATATCCTTGCAAAGGAGATAGGTGTTGTCGTCGGTGACCCTATCCGCATCGACCATGACCCTGATCTCGCGGCCGGCCTGGATGGCGAAGGCCTTGGACACGCCCTCCACGTCCTTGGCCACGTTCTCCAGGTCCTCCAGGCGCTTGACGTAGTTCTCCAGAAGCTCCTTGCGCGCGCCGGGGCGGGCGCCGGACAGGGAGTCGGCGGCCTGCACGAGCACGGCCATGATGGACTTGGGCGGCACGTCCTCGTGGTGCGCGGCGATGGCGTGCACGATCTCCTTGGTCTCGCTGTACTTCTTGGCCAGGTCCGCGCCTATGATGGCGTGCGGGCCTTCGATCTCGTGGTCCACGGCCTTGCCGATGTCGTGCAAGAGGCCCGCGCGCTTGGCGCGCTTTTCGTCCAGGCCCAGCTCGGCGGCCATGATGCCGCACAGCGAAGCGACCTCCAGCGAATGCTGGAGCACGTTCTGGGAAAAGCTCGTGCGGTAGTGCAGCTGACCCAGCAGGCGGATGAGGTCGGAGTGGATGCCGTGCACGCCCACGTCGAAGGTGGCCTGCTCGCCGATCTCGCGCAGCTTGACCTCCATCTCCTGCTCGACCTTCTTGACGATGTCCTCGATGCGCGCGGGATGGATGCGGCCGTCGGTGATGAGCCGCTCCAGGGCCTGCTTGGCGATCTCGCGCCGAAGCGGGCTGTAGGCCGAGAGGATGACCGTCTCGGGCGTGTCGTCGATGATCAGGTCCACGCCGGTGGCCGCCTCCAGGGCGCGGATGTTACGTCCTTCGCGACCGATGATGCGGCCTTTCATGTCCTCGGAGGGCAGGCTCACGGCCGTCACGGTCTGCTCGGCCACGTAGTCGCCGGAGTAGCGCTGGATGGCCAGGGCCAGGATCTCCTTGGCCTTCTTGTCGGCGATCTCCTTGGCTTCCATCTCGATGGTGCGGATCATCTTACCGGCTTCGTGGCGCGTCTTGTCCTCGATCTCCTGCAGGAGACGAGCCCTGGCCTCTTCCTGGGTCAGGCCGGAGATCTCCTCAAGCTTGGTGGCCTGCTCCGCCTCGCGCTGGACAAGGGCCTCCTCGCGGTCGACGAGCTGGCGCTCCTGCTTGGTGAGCTTCTTCTCAAGATCGATGACGCTGATCTCCTTCTGCGCGAGCTTCTCAAGCTTGCCCTCCAGGCGCTCCTCCTTCTCGGCGAGCTTGCCTTCCTTGCTCTTGAGCTGGCGCTCACGCTCCTTGTACTCGGTTTCGAGCTCCTTCTTCTGATTATAGATCTCGTCCTGTGCCTGAAGCAGGCTTTCCTTCTTGGAGGCCTGGGCCTCCTTGCGCGCCTCGTCGAGAATGCGCTCGGCCAGGTCCTTGGCATCCCCAAGGCGCTTGGACTCTATGGTCTTGTGCAGGATGTACCCGGCGGCGGCGCCAATGGCCACTCCAGCCAGGATCAACATGATGGACACGAAACTCATGCGCGCCTCCTATATCGCAACAGGCTTTGTCCCGCCTGCGCACGGGGTTTGGGGTGGACGTTCGCGTTGGCACTGGACACGGGGCCAGGTCGCGTGACGGATATCCGGCAAGGAGGGCGGCGACGCGCAGTCGGCCGAAGGGTGGAGATGGTTCGGAAAGGAGCGTTCGACTTGGGCAGGCCGCCAACTCGGGGCCCCGCAACGACCTAGGTGTTGGCAATATGGCTGCCCCAGGGCGCCGTGTTGTCAGTTCTTTTGAACCTGGCTTGCCAGGTGGGCGCCGCTGCCAGGCCGTCAGGCTTCCCGGTCTTGCGGGCTGCGCACGGGCCCGGTCGGGAGCAGCACCCGATAACTAAACTATCGGCTCAGAAAGACACATGACAATCACGTACACCCCAGGGAAACCTTGTGACAACTATATGGTCGTTTTAACGTTTGCCAAGTCTATTTTCTCCAAAAGCCGATTCACCTTCTCTTCGAGCTCACGCAGCTTCTGGGTTGACTGCAGGTAGTCATCCGCCAAGCTCAAGGCCAGGACGGTAAGGAGTTTCTCCTTGCTTACGTTCTTTCCGTCTTGATGTAAAAGGCTGTACTGGTTTTCGACATGCTCACGGGCATCATAGACGCGCTCGTTGCCGGCGTCCGTGACGAAGGAGACCTCGAGCCCCAGTACATTCACTGTAAAGCGGGACATGCGCGTGCATATGCCCTACATCGTCTCTTCTTGAACTCGCTGCAGGAGGCCGTTCACCCTGGCAAGAACCTCGTCACGGCCCCGCCTGGCCTCCTCCATCTCTGCCTTGAGTTGCCTGTTCTCCAACTCAAGCTCGCGCTTGCGTCGGAGCAGCTCCTCAATGCGGTGCTCAAGTTGTTCTATTATTTCCATAGCGAAATGATAGCCGCTTCCCCGCCGCAAATCAATAGCGCACCCGCGCTATTTCCTGCGCTTGAGGTTCGCCTGGCGTTGCCGAGCTATGGCCAGCTCGCCTGGCGCGACATCCTTGGTCAGCGTGGAGCCGGCGCCCACCAGCGCTCCGTCGCCGATGGTGATGGGCGCCACGAGAGCCGTGTTGCTGCCGATGAAGACGCCCTGACCTATGACCGTCCTATGCTTGTGTCTGCCGTCGTAGTTGCAGGTGATCGTGCCCGCGCCGATATTCGTTCCCGCGCCCACCTCCGCGTCACCGAGGTAGGTCAGGTGGTTGGCCTTGGCGCCCTTGCCCAGCACGGCTTTCTTCATCTCCACGAAATTGCCGGCATGCGCGCCTTCCTCGAGCACCGCGCCCGGCCGTAGCCGCGCATGGGGGCCGGCGACACTCCAGGCTCCGAGGCGGGCGCCCTCGGCATGGCTGAAGCTGCGCAGCACGGCTCCCTCGGCCAGCTCGCTGTCCCGGACCGAGCAGTATGCGTCCACGCGCGCGCCGCGGTGGATGACCGTGCGCCCGAAAAGCTCACAAGGGCCGCAGACCTCGGAGCCGGGCACCAGGGCGACCCTGGGGCCTATACGCGCAAGGCCCGGGTTGCGCACGAGCACTCCCCGCTGCAACCATTCCGTGGAGATGGCCGCGGCAAGCCGCTCCTCGGCGCAGACGAGTTCGAAGGGGGAGTTGATCCCCATGAGCTCGGGCAGGTCGCCGCACTCCACGGCCAGAACCGGGAGGCCCTCGGCCACGGCCAGGTCCACCAGGTCCGTGATGTAGAACTCGCCGCTCTTGTTCTGGTTCCGAAGCAGCGGCAGGAGCGGCGCCACGGCCTCCATGTCCATGAAGTAGATGCCGGCGTTGACCTCGCCGCGGTCCTCGCCATGCTTATCCACGTCATAGTCCTTGGCCTCGACGATGGCCCTTACCGCGCCGTCGTCTCCGCGAAGCACGCGTCCGAAAGCGCCCGGATTGTCCGGGGTGATGGACAGAAAGGCCACGGCCGCCCCCCGCTCCAGGGCCGTTTCCGCAAGCTGGCGCACGCGGTCGGCCGGCAAAAGCGGCGTATCGCCGTTGGCCACGAGGAGGTGGCGCACGCCCTGGTCGGCCAGGCTCCGCCAGGCCACTTGCAGGGCATGCCCCGTGCCGAGCTGCTCCGTCTGGTGCACGAAGCGCCCCTGGCGCTCGGGAAAGGCCGCCGCGATCCGCTCGGCGCCGAAACCGATGACGGTATGCACCCTGTCGGCGAGCAGGCTGTCCAGGGTCTGATGCACGTACCAGAGCATGGGCTCGCCCAGGATCGCGTGCAGGACCTTCGGCAGATCCGAGCGCATGCGCGTGCCTTTGCCGGCGGCCAGCACCAGGGCATGTATGGTCGAGTCCAGGGCCATGTCGTCTCCGTGGGGATGGCGCGGGAGTGTTCAGTCAGGCGCGGTCTGCGCAATCCGCGCTTGGACTGTGTACGGAAGGCCGGCGGCGCTTGTAAAGCAAAAAAAGGCAGGCCCCGGTTCGGGGCCTGCCTTGAGGTCCTTGGATCGACGGCCCCCCGCCGAAGAGGGCCGCCGCTTGAGTCTGTGCCTAGAGATTGCAGGTGCCGGCGCCTTCGGCGGAGGCGCGGCAACGCATGCGGGCCAGGGCCCGCTGAAGCGAGGCTTCGGCGCGCGCGAAGTTCACGTCATCCACACGCTTCTGCATGCGGGCTTCGGCGCGCTCTCTGGCCTTGCGTGCGCGCTCGAGATCGATCTCAGCGGCGCGCTCGGCCACCTCGGCCAGTACGGTCACCCGGTCCGGACCCACCTCGGCAAACCCGCCGGCGATGAAGACGTAGTGCGTCTTGCCGCCGAGCTTGTAGTACAGGTTGCCGACGCCCAAGGCAGAGAGGAACGGGATGTGGTTCGGCAGCACGCCGAACTCGCCCACGATGCCGGGCGCACCCACGTAGTCCACCTTCTCCGAGAGCACCTTGCGGTCGGGGGTGACGATTTCAAGCTGTATCTGGTTGCTCATAGGGGATTACCCCTGCTTCTTGGCATTCTCGACAGCCTCTTCGATGCCGCCGCACATATAGAAGGCGGACTCCGGCAGGGTGTCGTGCTTGCCCTCGATGATCTCCTTGAAGCCGCGGATGGTATCCTCGAGCTTCACATACTTGCCCTGGCGGCCGGTGAAGGCCTCGGCCACGTGGAACGGCTGGGACAGGAAGCGCTGGATGCGGCGGGCGCGGGCAACCGTGATCTTGTCCTCGTCCGACAGCTCGTCCATGCCCAGGATGGCGATGATGTCCTGCAGGTCCTTGTACTTCTGAAGGATCTGCTGCACGGCGCGGGCCGTGCCGTAGTGCTCCACGCCCAGGACGTTGGGGTCCAGGATGCGCGAGGTCGAGTCGAGCGGGTCCACGGCGGGGTAGATGCCCAACTCGGCGATCTGACGCGAGAGAACCAGCGTTCCGTCCAGGTGCGCGAACGTGGTGGCCGGCGCCGGGTCGGTCAGGTCGTCGGCGGGCACGTACACGGCCTGCACCGAGGTGATGGAGCCCTTGTTGGTCGACGTGATGCGCTCCTGCAGACCGCCCAGGTCGGTGCCCAGGGTCGGCTGGTAGCCCACCGCGGAGGGCATGCGGCCCAGGAGCGCCGACACTTCCGAACCCGCCTGGGTGAAGCGGAAGATGTTGTCGACGAACAGAAGCACGTCCTCGCCGTCCACGTCGCGGAAGTACTCGGCGATGGTCAGGGCGGTCAGGGCCACACGGGCGCGGGCTCCTGGCGGCTCGTTCATCTGGCCGTAGATCAAGGCGGCCTTGGGCAGAACGCCGGCGTCCTTCATCTCGTGATAGAGGTCGTTACCCTCGCGGGTGCGCTCGCCCACGCCGGCGAAGACCGACTTGCCGCCGTGCTGCTTGGCGATGTTGTTGATCATCTCCATGAGGATGACCGTCTTGCCCACGCCGGCGCCGCCGAACAGGCCCATCTTGCCGCCCTTGGGGAACGGGATGAGCAGGTCGACGACCTTGATGCCGGTCTCGAGCACCTCGACCTTGGTCGACTGCTCGGTGAAGGCCGGGGCCGGGCGGTGGATGGGCCAGAACTCCTTGGCGTCGACGGGTCCGAGCTCATCCACGGGACGGCCGACCACGTTCATGATGCGGCCAAGGGCGGCCGTGCCGACGGGAACGGCGATGGCCTTGCCCGTGTCGACGGCAGCCATGCCGCGCACGAGGCCCTCGGTGGCGTCCATGGCGATGGTGCGCACGACGTTGTCACCCAGGTGCTGGGCAACCTCGCACACCAGCTCAGGAGCGTCCTGGTTGTTCGGGTTCTTGATCTCGAGCGCGTTGAGGATGTTTGGGAGTTGCCCTTCAGGGAACTCCACGTCCACGACAGCGCCGATGACCTGCACAATCTTGCCTGTGTTAGCCATAGCGGTTAATGCCCCCTTTTAGCCTTTGAGCGCCTCAGCGCCGCCGACAATATCCATAAGCTCCTTGGTGATGGTCGCCTGCCGTGCCTTGTTGTAAGCCAGGGTCAGCGCGCCGACAATGTCGTCGCAAGCCCTGGTCGCATTGTCCATGGCAGCCATGCGCGCGGCGTGCTCGCTGGTGGAGGTGTCAAGCAGTCCACGATAGACCTGGACATTGACGAACCTCGGCAGGAGCTCGGCCAGCAGATCCACCACACTGGGCTCGTAGATGTACTCGCTGCGCGGGCCGCTGGCGGCCTTGCCCTCCTCGGGCTTGATGGGCAGGACCGTCAGGGTCTTGGGCGTCTGACGCGCCAGCGACTCGAACTCGCCGTAGACCAGGGCGACCTCGTCCAACGACCCGGCGATATAGGAGCCGATGATCTCCTTGCCAAGCTCGTTGGCCAGGGAGAAGTCGAAGGCCGAGCTCATCTTGTCATGATAGGCGCGCACGATCTCGAAATCCGTCTTGCGGATGGCGTCACGGCCCTTCTTGCCCACGCAGTAGAACTTGACCGCCTTGCCCTCGGCGCGCTTGGCCGCGGCGAGCCGCTTGGCGGTGTTGACGAGGTTGGTGTTGAAGCTGCCGGCTAGGCCGCGATCAGAGGTCACCAGCACGATGCCGATGGTCTTGATCTCCTCGCGCACCGACAGAAGCGGGTGCGCGGAGGAATCGACGCCCGAGGCCAACTCGCCCAGCATCTCGTAGAACTTCTGGGCATAGGGTCGGAAGCGCACGATGCGGTCCTGGGCCTTGCGCAGCTTGGCCGAAGAGACCATGTTCATGGCCTTGGTGATCTGCTTGGTCTTCTTGACCCCGGAGATCTTGATCTTGACGTCCTTCAGGGAAGGCATGGCGATAGCCCTCCTTAGGCCCTAAAGCCCTTCTTGAACTCTTCCAGGGCGGCCTTCAACTTGCCTTCCGTATCCTGATCCAGGGCCTTCTTCTCGCGGATGGTCTTGAGCACGTCACCCTTGGAGTTGCGCATGAAATCGAGGAACTCGGCCTCGAACTTGCGCACGGCCGTCACGGGCACGTCGTCCATGTAGCCACGGCCGCCGGCGTAGATCACGGAGACCTGCTCCTCCACGGGCATGGGCTGGTACTGGGGCTGCTTGAGCAGCTCGACCATGCGCGCGCCGCGGTTGAGCTTCTGCTGGGTGGCCTTGTCAAGGTCGGAGCCGAAACCCGCGAAGGCGGCCAGCTCGCGGTACTGGGCCAAGTCGAGGCGCAGCGTGCCGGCGACCTGCTTCATGGCCTTGACCTGAGCGGCGCCGCCCACGCGGGAGACCGACAGGCCGACGTTGATGGCCGGACGGACGCCGGCGTTGAACAGGTTGGGCTCCAGGTACACCTGACCGTCGGTGATGGAGATAACGTTGGTCGGGATGTACGCGGACACGTCGCCGGCCTGCGTCTCGATGATGGGCAGGGCCGTCATCGAGCCGGCGCCCAGGGCGTCGGAGACCTTGGCGGCGCGCTCGAGCAGACGCGAGTGGAGGTAGAACACGTCGCCGGGGAAAGCCTCGCGTCCCGGAGGACGGCGCAGCAGCAGCGACATCTGGCGGTAGGCCGTGGCCTGCTTGGACAGGTCGTCGTAGATGATGAGTGCGTGCTTGCCGTTGTTGCGGTAGTACTCGGCCATGGTGGCGCCGGCGTAGGCCGCGATGAACTGGAGCGGCGCGGGCTCGGAGGCAGTGGCCGAGATGATGGTCGTGTACTCCAGGGCGCCGTGGCGGCGGAGCACGTCGGCCACCAGGGCCACCGAGGCCTTCTTCTGGCCGATGGCCACGTAGAAGCAGTGGATGTCGGAGTTCTTCTGGGCCAGAATGGCGTCCACGCATACGGCGGTCTTGCCGGTCTGGCGGTCGCCGATGATCAGCTCGCGCTGGCCGCGGCCGATGGGCGTCATGGCGTCGATGGCCTTGAGGCCCGTGTACATGGGCTCGTGGACCGACTTGCGCGCGACGATGCCCGGGGCCTTGATCTCCACGGGGCTGCTCTGGGTCGTGTCGAGCGGGCCCATGCCATCAATGGGCTGGCCCAGGGGGTTGAGCACGCGGCCCATGACCGCGTCGCCCACCGGCACGGAGAAGATCTTGCCCGTGCGCTTGACCGGGTCGCCCTCGTTGATGCCCGTGTCCTCGCCGAGGATGGCCACGCCGACGTTGTCCTCTTCCAGGTTGAGGACCATGCCCATGACGCCGCCGGGGAACTCGAGAAGCTCCATGGCCATGGCGTTCTGCACGCCATAGACACGGGCGATGCCGTCACCGACCGAGAGGACGGTGCCGGTCTCGCTCATCTCGACCTGCGCCTGGTAGTTCTCGATCTGAGATTCAATGATTTGGCTGATCTCTTCTGCTTTGATCTGCATGGCCCTACTCACCCCTCTTGATGTTTTCCTTGAGCATCTGAAGCTGAGCGCGCAGGCTGGCGTCCAGCACTTGATCTCCGACCTTGAGAACCAGTCCTCCGATAATGGCGGGGTCTACCCCATAGTCGAGAACCAGCTTCCGGTTGGACTTCTTCTCCAAGGTGGCCTTGAGGTCGTCCTGACGCTTCTTGTCCAGCTTGACCGCCGTGGTCAGTCTTCCACGCAGGACACCCTGGGCCTCATCCTGAAGCTTGGCGTAGAAGGCCTGGATCTCGGGCAGGTTCGCCAGGCGCTCTTTATCGGCAAGGAGGAGGACGAAATTCTTGACCACCTGCCCCACGCCGATCTTGTTTATGATCGCCTCGGCCACGGCCTTCTTCTTGTCCGCGCCGAAGATCGGGTTCCTGAATACCTTGAGCACATTGGGGTCGGCTGCAAGGACCTCAGCCAGCTTGCCCAAGTCGCTCCCGTAAGCCGTAAGCTCGGCGGCGCCCTTCTTCTGCCCCAGGGCGAACAGAGCCTTGGCGTACCTGCGTGCTACAATGTTCCCGGTCAATTGAGCACCACCTTTGTTACGTAGTCATCGATGAGCTGTTGCTGCTTCTTGTCCGAGAGCTTCTCCGTAAGCATCTTCTCCGCGGCGACCACGACCATCTCGGCGACCTGGGAGCGCAGAGTCTCGGTGGCGAGCTTCACTTCCTGGCTCACGGCCGTCTCGGCCTGAGCCTTGATGTGAACGGCCTTGCGCTCGGCCTCGGCGATGATGGAGGCCTTCATGGCCTCGCCCTGCTTGCGGTAGTCGTCAAGGATGGCCTTCTTCTCGGCCTCGATGTTGGAGATGGACTTCTCCATCTCCTTCAGCTTGATCTCGGCCTGCTTGCGGCGGGAATCAAGGTCTTCCAGCTCGGCCTTGATCTGGTACTGGCGACCCTTGAAGAAGTCCTTGATCTGCTTCCCGGCGAACTTCCAGATGATCGCCACGACCAGGACGAAGTTGATCACCCTGAAGAGAAAATCCTTCCAGGGCAGCCCGTGGGCTTCCGCCCCGCCGCTCTCCGCCGCGTATGCCACGCAGGCCGCGGCCACCAGCACGAGCGTGGTCCAAAGCACCGTCTGCACGCGTCTCAAGGTCCTTACCTCCTTGCCCCTTAGGCGAGAATCTTGTCAGTGGCCTTCTTGGCCATCCTGTCCACTTCGGACTGCAGGCTCTGCATGGCCTTTTTCACTTGCGACTCGATCTCGACCCTCGCGGCGGAGATCTTGGAGGCGGCATCGCGGCCCGCATCGCCGACGATCTCGTTCTCGCGGGACTGGGCCTCGACCTTCATGCGGTTACGCTCGTCAAGGCCGGTCTTGCGAGCGGCGTCGAGAGCGGCTTCGTAATCCTTGACCTTGCTGACGGCTTGGGTGTTGAACTTCTCGATGGCGCCGACCTGGCCGGACATGTACTCCGCACGCTTCTTGATGATGCCGCGGATCGGGCGGTAGAGGATGAGGTTGAGCACCATCCAGATTATGAGGAAGTTCACCAACTGGATGAAAAATGTAATATCCAGATCGATCATGACCGCCCCCAGCTCAGGTTGTGAATTTTAGGTCAAAGACGGATGGCCTCTATCCCTTTTTCCGGGGCCTGTCAAAAGCTTTTTCCGGCCACGGCGCGCCGGAAGCGCCCAGGAAGCCTTGACTTTAGCCGATTGTTATACTTTTCACGGAAAGAAGCGCGCCCCGGAGCTGTTTGTTCACTCCAGGACGCGCTTTTCACTATGAAGCAAGTTCAGAGTTCACGCAAGCCTAGGTAAAAACCCGAGATTCGGGCCTCGGGCGCCGGCGGGGCCGAAAACGGGAAGCGGCTAGCCCTGAACAGTCTCGGATGACGCGGAGGAGGCATCCAGGCCTCCAAAGGCGCCTTGGCCGCCAAGGACATCTTCAGGCTGGGCATCCGCGTTCTCGGTGCCCATGTTCACCTTGCCTTCGAGCACGGCGCCCTCTTCCATGACGAGGGTGGGCGTGTTCACGGTGCCGACGAGCTGCGCGGTGCGGTGGAGCACGACCTTCTCCCGCGCCTCGATGGTGCCGCGAAAATGGCCGGAGAGCACGAGCTGACCCACGTGGATGAGCCCCTTGACCTTGGCGTCCTGACCGACGACGAGGGTCCCCTCGCTGGTCACCTCGCCCTGGAAGGTGCCGTCGATGCGCACGGAGCCCTCGAAGTGCAATTTGCCTTCATAGCTGGTCCCCGCGCCGAGAAAGGCGTTGATCTCGTCCTTGGCCATGCTTCCTCCCTTGCCGTTCTTGCTGAACATATGCTGCTCGTCTCTCTTGCTTGGAGTTATCGTCAGCCTTGCTTGAACATGAAGCGCCGCATGCTCACGTTGAGCACGAGGCCGATGAGGCTGAAATTCACTATTGTGGCGCTACCGCCGTAGCTTATGAATGGAAGGGGAATGCCGACAACGGGCATGAGCCCCACGACCATACCCATGTTGATCAGGATTTGCCAGAAGAAATAGAAGAAGACCCCGGCGGCCAGGAACGAGCCGAAACGGTCCTTGGCGTCGCGCGCCGAGATGCAGATCTGGTACAGGAACATGCAGAACAGCGAAAGAAGCAGCATGCTGCCGATGAAACCCCACTCCTCGCCGAACACGGCCACGGCGAAATCCGTGTGCTTCTCGGGCAGGAAGCGCAGCTGGCTTTGGGTCCCCGCCAGGAAGCCCTTGCCCCAGACTTGGCCAGAGCCTATGGCGATCATGGACTGGATGATGTGGTAGCCCGAGCCCAGGGGGTCGCTGGACGGGTCCAGGAAGGTCAGGATGCGCCTCTTTTGGTAGCCATGGAGCATGAACCAGCCAAGCGGCAGGATCGCTGGGACGGCCACGGCTGAAAACTTGAGGATGATGGGCTTGAGGCCGCGGTAGAGGATGAGGCCGCCCATAAGGAGCAGCAGACTCAGGGCCGAGCCCAGGTCCGGCTGCTTCATGATGAGCGCGGCCGGGATGAGCCCCACGGCGAGCACCTGGAAGAGGGCCTTCCAGCCCAGGGGCCCCGGCTCGCGGGCGAGCATGCGCGCCCCGAGCAGGAGGATGCTGATCTTGGCGAGCTCGCTGGGCTGGAGGCTGAACACGCCCAGATCCAGCCAGCGCCGCGCGCCATAGACCACCTTGCCGAAGCAAAGCACGCCCACGAGCATGAGGACCATGATCCAGAAGAGCGGCCAGGCCATGATCGTGAGGTGCCTGTAGTCGAAGAGCATGAACAGGAGCATGGCGAAAAAGCCCATGGCTCCCCAGATAAGCTGCTTCTGGTAGAAGGGGTTGACTTCCATGCCCAGCTCATGGCGAAACCCGCTGGCCGAGTAGAGGTTGAGCACGCCAAGCCCGAACAGGATGAGCGCGAGCCCAACGAGCCCCCAGTTGATGTGCAGAAGAAGCCGGCGATCGGTGTAGGACATCTATTCCCCCTCCTGCGCATCCGCCGCATCCGGCGCATCGGCAGCATCCGGCGCATCGGCAGCATCCGGCACGACCGAGGCATCCGGCGCGACCGGAGCGATCGGCAGGGTCGAAACCGTCGAGAGATCCGCGGGCTGCTCAAGCGGCACGGGCGCTTCAGCCTTCACAGCCTGCCCGACAGCCTTCGTCGCGGCCTTGGCGACTCTCGGCGGCCTGGCTTGGGAAACCGCCTTGGCGGCTTGCGGGATCGCCTTGACCGGAAAGATGACCGCGTACTTGTCGAGCGGATTCGGGTTGAGCCCGGCTATGTAGGGCCAGTTGTCCATGGTCGCGGACGCGCCCCCCACCGGGCCGAGGAGATAGTCGTAGATGGCCTTGGCCACCGGGATCGCGGATTCGCCGCCATGGCCGCCATGCTCGACCAGGACCACGACGACCACGGTTTTGCCGTCCTTGACACCCCAACTCGCTATCCAGGCATGATCGCGGAACTCGTAAAGGATTTCCTCGGTCTTCTTGCCCCGATCCTCGGTTTTGAGGCGGACCACCTGCGCCGTGCCGGTCTTGCCGCCCATGCGCGCGTCGCTCCGCCGCAGGCGCTTGGCCGTGCCCCGATCCGTGTCGATGGTCGCCACCATGGAATCGAGGACCAGCTTGACATGCTGTGGCGCGGCGGGCAGCCGGCCCTGGACGGTCGGCTCCTCCATGATGACGAGGGAGGGCTTGAGCAGGAAGCCGCCGTTGATGAGCGAGGAGACGAAACGCGCGAGCTGGAGCGGAGAAACAAGGGTATAGCCCTGGCCGATGGCAAAGTTCAGGTTCTCGCCGCCTTGCCAGCGCTCGCCGAAACGCTGACGCTTCCACTCTCGGCTGGGGATGAGCCCGCCCTTCTCGTGGGGCAGGTCGATGCCCGTGACGGAACCGAAACCCGCGGCCTTGGCGAAGGTTTCGATGCGGTCCACGCCCAGCCGGTTGCCCAAATCATAGAAATAGACGTCGCAGGATTCGACCAGACCGCGCCGGAAATCCACGCGGCCGTGGCCGTACTTATTCCAGCAGCGGAAGATGCGGCTGCCGAACTTGATCTCGCCGCCGCAGAACACCGTTTCGGACGTGTCGATGATGCCCTCGTGCAGTCCGGCCAGCGCCACGAGGAGCTTGAAAGTGGAGCCAGGCGGATAGACGCCCTGGGTGGCCTTGTTCTGCAGCGGATGTCGCGGGTCGTCGCGCAGGGCCGCCCACTGGTCCTGGCTCAGGCCCGAGGCGAAGGCGTTGTTGTCGAAGGTCGGCGTGGAGACCATGGCCAGGACTTGGCCCGTGAAGGGCTCCATGACCACCACGGCACCGGCGTGGCCCATCCTCTCCATCTCCTGGGCCGCGAAGCGTTGCAAATCCAGGTCCAGGGCCATGGTCATGCTCTGGCCCGAGCTGGGCACGTTGATGACCTTCTCGCTGAGGAGCCGGCCCGATGCGTCCACCTCGAGATGCTTGAGGCCCTTGCGGCCGCGCAGCCGGCTTTCGAGCACGTACTCCAAGCCCTGCTTGCCCACGGTGTCGCCAAGGGCCAGGTCCGGGTTGGCCGCGATCTCCTCGTCGTTGGCCTCCGCCACGTAGCCGAGAATCTGGGAGAGCAGCGGGCCGTGCGGATAGTAGCGGCGCGGCCGGACCATGATCTCCAGGCCGGGCCAACGGTGCGAGCTGGCCTCGATACTTGACAGGAGGTCGAAGGATAGGTTGGAGGCCAGGATGATCGGCTGGAAAGGCTTCACCTTCTTGCGACCCTGGCGGAAAATGTCGCGCAGCTCGCCCATGCCCAGGCCGGTCCAAGCCGAAACCTGGGCCAAAGTCTGGTCTATGTCCTCCACGTCCTCGCGGATGAGCCCCAGGGCATAGGCAGGCTCGTTGACCGCCGCGAGCACGCCGACGCGGTCGTAAAGCAGGCCACGCGGCGCATAGACCGACTCCTGGCGCAGGCGGTTTTCCCTGGCCTTCTGCGCGTACTGCTCGCCCCTGTGCACCTGCAAGTACCACAGCCTGAGGGAAAAGGCGCAGAACAGGGCCATGACGAGCGCCTGGAGAAGGGTAATCCCGTGTTTCGGGGGCTGCTGCCCTTCCGGCTCATAGGCTACGGGCATGCCTGGTCACCTTGCGGGCGTAGAGATGATGGGCGACGAGCCATGCGAAGAAAAAGTACAGGCTTTGCACCGCGAAATCATTCAGGAGCGGGCGCGACGGCAGGCTGATGTCCTGCAAATTCGCCAGAATGTACTGGCCGAGCAGGTCCATGAGCCCGTACCAGATGCCGAGCAGGAGCATGAACAGGAGGTTGGCCGTCTCGAAGAGCCTGCATCCGAGCACGAAGCCCGCGGCGAGCATCGCGTAGAGCAGCACGACCCCGCCGAAGGCCATGGAGCCGATGCCTTCCTGCACGAGCAGGAAGGCCAAGGCCAGCCAGAACGTCCTGGTCCAGTGCTCCCGCTGCAGGCTGATCACGATGCCGGGCGCCAGGGCGTCCAGCCCTGGGGCCATAAACTGGACCCATATGGATGTCACGGCGAAGAGCAGCCAGAATAGAGTCACGCTCATGGCCTACTCCGCCGGCGCGGCCGGCGAGGGTGAGGCCGGCGGCTGCGCCGGAGACTGGGACGCCGGAGTAGGAGGCGCTGGTTGCGCGGCCTGGGCCGCGGGCTGCGCAGGGGTCTGCCCGGCGGGCTCGGCCGCTCCGGGGACCGGAGATGCCAGGCTTGTGGCCTGAGCGGACGAGGTCTGGCCCGGGGCCGGGGCGGAAGACGTTTGCAGGGCGGGAGGCCAGGCCGCCTGCTGGGGCGAGCCGTCGGCGGGTTGCGCGGGCTGACGCCGCGCCTGGGAGTCTTGGACCGGAGTTGCGGGCGGCACTGCCATCGAGCCCTGTTCCGGGGACGGCCGCGCGGCCGGAGCCTGGGCCTCGGCCCGCGGCTTCGGCGCGGTGGCAGGGGATTGCTGCTTGCGGCTGCCAGGGTCGGCCGCATCCTGGGCAGCTGGTTGAGGCGCGGGCTGCGTCATGTCCTGGGCGGCGGACCGGCCTGCCGACGTAGCCGTCGCCGGAGCCGGAGCTTGATCAGACCGAAGCGTGCCCGGCACGCCCGCGGATACGGCGGGAGTTCTGGCCGAAGCCTGGGGCGCCGGGGCCATGCGCTCCTGCGCAGCTGGTTGCCGGGACGCCTGAGTTTGCGCGGGCTGCGTGCGTTGCGGCTGGGCCGTCTGTTGCGTCTGGCCCGGCAGCGGCTTCTGGGCCTGTGCAGCCTGCGGCTTGGGCGGTTGCACGGCAGGCGGCTTGGCCGCGGCGGCCGCCGGCTGCGCCGGGGCGGCCTGGGCCTGGACCTGTGCGGCGGGCTGGCCGCTCAACCGGGTGAGCACAAGGACCTGCTCCAGGTTGCGCACGTCCACCAACGGCTCGGCGAGCACGGTCTTGAACAGGGAAATATCCGAGCGCTCCACGCTGACCACGCGGGCCACGGGGATGCCCTTGGGGAAAACACGCGCCAGGCCGGAGCTGACGAGGATCTCGCCCTCGCCCATGGGCTCGTTGAGCGGCACGTAGTCGATCGCCAGAAGCTGGCCTGGTCCCTGGCCGACGAGGATGCCCGTGGTGCGCGAGTCGCGGCCCAGCACGGGAATGCGGCTGTTGGGGTCGTTGAGCAGGAGGACCGTGGACGCGCTCGGCGAGACGCGCATGACGCGGCCGACCACGCCGTCGGGTGTGATGACCGGC
This sequence comes from Pseudomonadota bacterium, assembly GCA_023433925.1. Classification (GTDB taxonomy): domain Bacteria; phylum Desulfobacterota; class Desulfovibrionia; order Desulfovibrionales; family Desulfovibrionaceae; genus Desulfocurvibacter. Next base: position 33,484 of record JAEYTO010000034.1, read on the forward strand.
GCGTCGTCGTAAATGCCGTCGCTCCCGCCCTTATCCACGAGGAAGGTCTCCAGGGTGCCGGTGGGTCCGAGCCGGTGGGCGATGACCCGCGCGCCCTGGCGCGCCCACATCTCCGGCGGCTTGAATTCGAGGTAGCTTTCCAGGCGGCGGGCCCTGGCCGAGTCCTCGCGCAGACTGGCCATGCTCAGGGCCATGCGGCTCACGGCTCCGCGCAGGCGCTCGTTCTCCTGCTCGACGCCCACCAGGTGCACGTAGCGGCTCCAGCGCTGGTCCGCCTCGGTGGCGACCCAGTTACCGGGCCGCAGGAGCCAGCCGGCGATCTCCATGCCGGTGATCTCCGAGAGCCGGTCGAGATAGCCGTAGCGAAGATTCCAGGTGTACATGCTCAGGTACAGGAACACGACGACGAGCAGAAGGAGGAGGAATCGCCTGGAGATGAAGCCTGCGCGCATGAGCCTCCGTCCGCGAGTTGTAGGATGAAGCCGTGCACTACCGGAAACAGAGCGAGGCGCTCCGGGGCTGATCCTCCCGCGCCTTCCGCGAGGCGATCAGGGGAACGCGGGAATCATGCCGGAGCCGTCCCAATTCAAGAGTCGCCGGAAGGCCGCCCCCTCCGGCCGTACGGGTCAATCCACGCAGACTTCCCGGTACGTGTCCAGGTCGTCCAGGGCGATGCCGGACCCGCGCACCACCGCCTTGAGCGGCTCGTCCACCACGGTGATGGGCAGCCTGGTCTCCTCGCGCAGGAGTTGGTCGAGCCCGTGCAGGAGCGCGCCGCCGCCGGTGAGCACGATGCCGCGGTCCACGATGTCCGCGGCCAACTCGGGCGGGGTCTGCTCGAGCGCGATGCGCACGCCCTGAAGGATGGCGTCCACCTGCTCGGAGATGGCCTTGCGGACCTCCTCCGAGGTGATGGTGATGTTCTGGGGGATGCCGGTCACCAGGTCGCGGCCCTTGAGGTCCATGCTCCCGTCGATGGCGTTGGGGAAGGCCGAGCCGATGGTCTTCTTGACGATCTCGGCCGTGGACTCGCCGATGAGCATGTTGTACTTGCGCTTGACGTACTGCATGATGGCTTCGTCCATCTTGTCGCCGCCCACGCGGACCGACTTGGAGTAGACGATGCCGGCCAGGGAGATGACCGCCACCTCGGTCGTGCCGCCGCCGATGTCCACGACCATGTTGGAGGTCGGCTCGGTGATGGGCAAGCCGGCGCCTATGGCCGCGGCCATCGGCTCCTCGATGAGGTAGACCTCGCGTGCGCCGGCGCTCTGGGCCGATTCCTTCACGGCGCGCTTCTCGACCTGGGTGATGCCGGTGGGCACGCAGATGATGATGCGCGGGCGGACGAGGCGCCTGGAATTGTGCACCTTGGAGATGAAGTGCCGCAGCATGGCCTCGGTGATCTCGAAGTCGGCGATGACGCCGTCCTTCATGGGCCGGATGGCCACGATGTTGCCCGGAGTGCGGCCGAGCATCTTCTTGGCCTCGTGACCCACGGCCAGGACCTTCTTGCCGTGGCTTTCCTCCTTGACGGCGACCACCGACGGCTCGTCGAGCATGATGCCCTTGCCCTTGACGTAGACGAGGGTGTTGGCCGTGCCCAGGTCTATGGCCAAGTCATTGGAGAAATAACCCAATGCCTTATCGAATATCTTCGACATATCGCCTCGCTTCCCGATACGGTGAATCAGTGTGGGACTTGAGTGTGCAAAGGCCTTCTTTTTTCAAAAGGGCCGCATTGTCAACAGTCGCCAAAAAATATCATCTTTCCCGGCCCGCTCCGCGCCACCCCGGCGCGGCTCCCGGCCTGTCGAGCATCAGCCGTGAACAGGACCTATAGCCTGGCCACCTACTTCCGGCAGCGCTTCGGCAGGCGGCTGCGCAAGGTCCCGCTCGACGCCGGCTCCGGCTGCCCCAACCGCGACGGACTCATCTCGCGCCAGGGCTGCGCCTTCTGCAACGCGCACGGCTCCGGCACGGGCCTGGCTTCTGGCGGGCTGCGCCTGACGGCCCAGTGGGAGCGCCTGACCTCTCGCGCCAAGGCTCGTGAGGCCGGCCCGCCCCTGTTCATGGCCTATCTGCAATCCTTCTCGAACACTTACGGCCCCGCCGCCCGCCTGGCCCGGCTCCTGGAGGAGATATTGAGCCTGCCAGGCCTGGCGGCCCTGAGCGTCGGCACGCGGCCGGACTGCCTGGACCGCGAAAAGCTGACCATCCTGGCCGGGGCAGGCATTCCCGAAACCTGGCTGGAGCTCGGGCTCCAGTCGTCCAACGACGCCACGCTCGCGCGCATCGGCCGGGGCCACGATTTCGCCTGCTTCGCCCGCGCCGCCGAGCAGGCCGCGGCGGTCGGCCTCAAGGTCTGCGCCCATGTCATGGCCGGGCTGCCCGGCGAAGGCCCCGATGAATTCCTGGCCACGTCGCGGGCCGTGAGCGCCCTGCCCGTGCGCGGCATCAAGTTCCATAATCTTCTGGTGCTGCGGGGAACGGCCCTGGAGACCCCGTGGAGAGCCGGCCGGTACGCGCCCCTCACCCTTGCGGACTATGCGGCCATGCTCTGCCGGGCCCTTGCCGAGACCCGGCCGGATATGATCGTGCATCGCATGCAGGCCGATCCGGCTCCCGGAGAGCTTGCCGCCCCCGCCTGGGCGGGCGACAAGGCCGCGGTGCTCGCCCTCATCCGCGCCGAGCTCGCCCGTCAGGACATCTGGCAAGGCAAGGCGGCCGGCGCTGAAGCCGGCATCCCGGCCTGGTTCGACCCCATGCGGAGCATGCCGCGCTATCTGCAATGAACATGCCTTGACAACCGCGCCGCCCGCGCTATCGCTTCCATGGTGCGGTCATCCACGTTTTTTAGACATTTCACCCGGCTGGCATCCATGCTAGCCATGAACCGTTGGCGTTTTGCCGTGCCGCCGGCCGGCTGTTCAAGATTCTGACGGCTTGGCTCGACATTTCTTGCGCACCCGATGCGCCGAGGTGAGTTCCAACACCCTGTCCCCAGGAGTCCCCATGAACTTTGAAATCATCAGCTCAGGCCTGCTCTGCCTGTCTCTTTCATGGGCAAACGGGCTCATCGTGGCCATCGGTCTGGATTGGGCCGGACCGGACGCGCCCGCCGGCCCAGGCCCTGTAAGCGCCCACGGCCGCGTCCTGGCCGAGGCCCTGGCGCGCTACGTGGCCGGAGAGCCCGTGGACTGGCCCGAACTGCCCCTGTACCTGGAAGGCCTGTCCGGCTTCCGCCGCACGGTGCTGCTGACCCTGGCCCGCGAGGTGGGCCACGGCCGGGTCACGACCTATGGCGGCCTGGCGGCCATGGCCGGCAGGCCCGGGGCCGCGCGGGCCGTGGGCCGTGTCATGGCCACCAATCCCTGGTCCATGGTCTTTCCGTGACACCGGGTCATCGGGTCGGGCGGGAACCTGACCGGATTCGGGCCTGGATTGAAGATGAAAAAATATCTCCTCGACCTTGAACGGGGCTCCATGAGCGGTTAATCTGCCTTTTTCTGCATGGAGGTACCGCCATGATGCCCATGGAAAAGGCGACGCTCAAGAGACGGATCATGGATGATATGGCTGGGCTGGAGGCCCATGTGGAGGAGCTCAGGACGCTGGCCGCGCCCGAGTCCCCGGATTGCGCCGTGGGCCGGCTCGGCCGCATGGGCGGGCTGGCCAGCAGGGCGGTGAACCAGGCCGCGCTCGATACGGCCATGGCCAGGCTCATCGGACTGCGGCGCGTGCTGGCCTGCATCGACAACCCGGAATTCGGCCTGTGCGAGGAATGCGGAGAGGAGATCGGCCCCAGGCGGCTGATGGTCATGCCCGAGACCAGGTTCTGCGTGCGTTGCGCGCAGATCGCGCACGGCTAGGCGGAATATGGGACGGCCCCGGTCCGCCGAGGCGGGCCGGGGCCGTCTGCCGTTATAGCATTTGCTTTTGAATGCCCTGCAAGCCATGCGCCGGCATGGCTTGCCGCCGCGTAGGCGGCGGCGCAATCCACTTGCGCCGTCAACGCCGAAGCGGGCGTCTCAAAGTCAAACGGCTCTAATAGAGGAACACCCAGCGCTGTCCCAGGAGCCCGGAGGCGAGCTCCGAGGCCGCGCGGGCCGAATGCGCCGATCCGGGGCCAATGCCGGCGGAAGAGAGAATGAGCCGCAGCAGGCCCAACTTTTCCTCGGGCGGACCCTCCAGAATGGGCGCTTCTTCGCTCAGGCCGGTCTGCTCGCGCAGCAGCTCCAGGGCGTCCTGCAATCCGCCGAGGCGGTCCACCAGGCCGCGCTCCAGGGCCTGCCTGCCCGTGAAGGCCCGGCCATCGGCCAGGGCCGCCACCTGCGCGCGGTCCATGCCCCTGGCCTGGGCGATGTCGCTCACGAACTGCTCGTGCATGTCCATGACCACGCTCGTCAGGTATTCGCGCTCGCGCGGGGACAGGTCGCGGAAAGGCGTGCCCACGCCCTTCATCTCGCCGCTGGCGATGAGGGTCTGGGCCAGACCGATCTTCTCGGCCAGCTCGCGGATGTTCAGAAGCTCCATGCGCACGCCGATGGAGCCCGTGAGGCTCGACGGGTTGGCCAGGATGACGTCCGCCGCGGCCGCGACATAGTATCCGCCGCTGGCGGCCAGGGCGCCCATGCTGGCCACCACGGGCTTCGTCGCGGCCAGGCCGCGCACGGCGGCGAAGACCTCCTGGCTCGGCGCCACCACGCCGCCGGGCGAGTCGATGCGCAGGAGCACGCCCTTGACCGACTCGTCCCGCTCCAGCTCCCTGATCCAGTCAACGAGCTCCTCGGAATCGGTGATCAGCCCTTCCACGCGCACCAGGCCCAGGCGCGCGCCCGTGAACTCGCCTGCCGGGAGCAGATGAAAGGCGGCCATGGCCCCTCCGAAGAGGACCATGGCCGCCATGAGTAGGATCAGTCCGAAAAGGACCGGATGACGCCGGCTGAAGCTAGCCTTCGTCGTCGCTGGATTCGGCACTGGCGTCCTCGAGCTTCTGCTTGATCAGGTCGCCCAGGGTGCTGCCGCCGGTATCCGCGCCGCTCGTGGTGCGGAACTCGCGGGGCTTCTTGCGCTCCTCGTCATCCTTGAGCTGCTTGATGGACAGGCCGAGCCTGCGCTCGTCGGCGCTGACATGGATGACCTTGGCTTCGATCTCCACGCCTTCCTTGAACAGCTCGGCCGGGTTCTTGACCTTCTTGTGGCTGATCTCGGAGACGTGCACCAGGCCCTCGATGCCCTCCTCGACCTCGACGAACAGGCCGAAGTCGGTGATGTTCGTCACCGTGCCCTTGACCAGGGAGCCGACGGGGTATTTGCCCGGAACCTCGTTCCAGGGGTCCTCATTGAGCTGCTTGACGCCCAGGGTGAACTTCTCGTTCTCCTTGTCCACGGTGAGCACCTTGGCCTGCACCGTGTCGCCGACCTTGAACATCTCGCCGGGATGGCGGACCTTCTTGGTCCAGGAGATGTCCGAGACGTGGATGAGGCCGTCGATGCCGTCCTCGATGCCGATGAACAGGCCGAACTCGGTGATGTTCTTGATGGTGCCCTCAAGGATGGTGCCCTCGGGGTACTTCTCAGCCACCAGATCCCAGGGGTTGGGCTTGACCTGCTTCATGCCCAGGCTGATGCGCTTCTTGTCCGGGTCCACGCCCAGCACGACCACCTCGACCTCGTCGCCGGGATGGACCATCTGGGAGGGATGGCGCAGCTTGCGGGTCCAGGACATCTCGGAGATGTGCACCAGGCCCTCGACCCCGGGCTCCAGCTCCACGAAGGCGCCGTAGTCCACGAGGTTGGTAACGCGGCCCTTGAAGCGGCTGCCTTCGGGGTACTTGCGGGTGATGTCCTCCCACGGGTCGGGCACGAGCTGCTTCATGCCCAGGGAAACCTTCTTGTTGTCCTTGTCGAAGGACAGGACCTTGAGCTCCAGTTCGTCGCCCAGGCTGACCATCTCCTTGGGGTGGCGGATGCGGCGCCAGGACATGTCCGTGATGTGCAGCAGGCCGTCGAGGCCGCCCAGGTCCACGAACACGCCGTACTCGGTGATGTTCTTGACCTTGCCCTTGACCACCTGGCCCTCGGAGAGGGTCTCCAGGAGTTCCTTGCGCATGTGCTCGCGCTGCTCCTCGAGGAGCACGCGGCGGGAGACGATGACGTTGGAGCGGCGGCGGTTGATCTTGAGGACGCGGAACTCGAACTCCTTGCCCACCAGAGCGTCCATGTCGGGCACGGGGCGCAGGTCCACGTGGGAGCCGGGCAGGAAGGCCTCCACGCCGCCCAGATCGACGGTGTAGCCGCCCTTGACCCGGCGCACGATGTGACCCTTGACGGTCTTCTCGCCCTCCTGCACGTCCTCCAGCTTGTCGAAGAGCTTCATGCGCTGGGCGCGCTCGCGGGACAGGGTGATGGTGCCCTCGGCCTCGTCCTTGCGCACGACGAAGACGTCCACCTTGTCGCCGACCTGCACGGTCACATTGCCGTTGCTATCGGTAAACTCCGCGATGGGGAGTTGGCCCTCGGACTTGAAATTGACGTCCACCAGCACGTGATCGCTATCGATCTTGACCACCTCGCCGGAGACGATGTTGCCGTCCTCGATGGAACCGAAGTCCTCGTTCAGGTAGTTATCCAGGGCCGAGGCGAAATCAATGTTCTCGTTGAAATCGGCGTCGTTGCCCTGGATTGAATGTTTGCTCACGGTCTCAGTTGCGTTTGTCATAGTTACCTCCAGACTCCTCTGACGAAAATTTTCGTGTCAATAGCAGAAGGCCCGCGCATTGACAACACCGGATCGGCCCGCTTGGCGGACCGTCGGTAAACCGTCCCGGTTTTTCCAGCTCCGCGATGCTTGAGCAAAGCTCGAGCATCGTCCATGGGCGCCGCGCATCCGGCGATCATCCCGACCCGCGCGGCCTGTTTTTCCACGGGCTGTCAGGCCAGGGCCGAAAGGTCGTGGGCCCCGGCCTCCTCCACCGTGGCCATGACCAGCCGGCCGGGGGCCACGCCCTCGCCGCTCACGTAGGTCACGCCGTCCACCTCCGGGGCCTGGAACCAGGCCCGGCCGATGTGCAGCCCCGGCCACTCGGGACTCGCCTCATCCACGAGAACCTCGATCTCCTGGCCCACGTAGCCGGCCAGAAGCTCCTCGCTGATCTCCTCCTGGGCCTCCATGACGCGCCGCACGCGCTCCTGCTTGACCTCGTCGGGCACCTGATCCGGCATGGCCGCCGCGGCAGTGCCCTCCTCGGGCCAGTAGGGAAACACGCCCAGGTGCTGAAGCCGCGCCGCGCGCACGAATTGGAGCAGGGCCTCGAAGTGCTCCTCGGTCTCGCCGGGAAAGCCGACGATGAGGCTCGTGCGGATGGCCGCCTCGGGGAAGCTCGCGCGCACGCGGTCGATGACGCGCCAGGGGTCGCGGGCAAAGGGCCGGCCCATGCGCGTCAGGATCTCGGGGTGCGCGTGCTGCAAGGGGATGTCGAAATAGGGCACGAGCGGCTTGCCGGCCGCACGCAGAAAGCCGAGCAGCTCGTCCGTGAGCCCGGCCGGATAGAGATACATGAGCCGCAGGCGCGCCAGGCCCGCGAGCGGCAGAAGCCCTTCCAGCAGGCGCACGAGCCCGCCCTTGCCTTCAAGATCATGGCCGTAGGCGGTCAGATCCTGGGCCACGAGAACAAGCTCGCGCGCCCCCGCATCCAGGAGCATGCGCGCCTCGGCGAGCAGGCTGTCCATGGGTTCGCTGCGCAGCCGGCCGCGGATGGACGGGATGGTGCAGAAGGAGCAGGCGTGCGAGCAGCCCTCGCTTATCTTAAGGTAGGCGTAGCTCGCGCCCGCGCCTAGGCGAACCGGCCCGGCGGGCGCGGAATATCCTGTCCGGTCCAGTCCCCGACGCCGCAAGGCCTCGTCGATCATGAGCGGCCAGCGGTCCAGGGCGTCCAGGGGCAGCCAGAGGTCCACCTCGGGCAGCTCCGGGGCCAGCTCGGCGGTGTAGCGGCTGACCAGGCAGCCGGCCACGGCCAGCAGGGGCCGCTCGCCCTTGGCCCTGCCGGCGGCCTCGGCCGCGTCGAGCACGGTCCGCACGGACTCCTCCACCGCGGGCGCGATGAAGCCGCACGTGTTGATGAAGATGAGCCGCGCGTCCTCGGGACGCTCGACGAGCCGGACCCCGCCCAGGGCGCCGAGCAGCCGCTCGGTGTCCACGCGGGTCTTGGGGCAGCCAAGGCTCACGCTGTATGTCCGCATTTCCTGCATGGCGCCTTCCTTTGGAAGAGGGTCCACCTACACCATATCCCGCGACCTGCATAGACCTTTGCGGCCCATTGCCCAACGGCGGCATATTTGTCACTATCCAAGGCGGCCGTACTTGATTTTTCGATGCGTTCATTGCTAGGCTGTAACGCCCTGGATCAGGATCAAGGGCCACGACCGACGGAAACGACGCCGCACCCATCCGGCCCGCGCCCTCTTCGGTTACCATAACATAATGATGGCGGGACCGGGCGCCCAGGCAGATTTTGGAGAAGCGAGTGCAAAAAGTAGTGCTGGCCACGCGCAACAAAGGCAAGATCGCCGAGCTGTCGGCCATGCTCGGCCCCCTGGGCGTCGAGGTCATGGGCCTGGAAGCCTTCCCGGACATCGGCGAGATCCCCGAGACCGGCAAGACCTTCGAGGAGAACGCGCTCATCAAGGCCAAAGCCGTGTGCGCGGCCACGGGCCTGCCGGCCCTGGCCGACGACTCGGGCCTGGTGGTGGACGCCCTGGGCGGCGCGCCGGGCGTGTACTCGGCCCGTTTCGCCGGCGAGGGCGCGCCCGACGCCGAGAACAACGCCAAGCTCCTGCGCGAGATGGCCACGGTCCCGGAGGAGCGCCGCTCGGCGCGCTTCGTGAGCGTCGTGGTCGCCGCCGCCCCCTCCGGCGCCACGATCACCGCGCGAGGCACGTGGGAGGGCGCGGTCACGCGCAAACCGCGCGGCCAAGGCGGCTTCGGCTACGATCCACTTTTTCTCGACCCATCCCTGGGCAGGACCGCCGCCGAGCTTTCGCCCGAGGAAAAGAACGCCCGCAGCCACAGGGGCAACGCCCTGCGCAAGCTCATGGAGCTTTGGCCCGATTTTTGGAAAAAGGCGGCCAACCAGCCCCTTGCCAGCGAAGCCCCGGAGGCCTAAGGCTTGGGCGGCTCCAACCATGGACACCTTTTCATTCTCGGGAGTGCATCATGTGCGGCATAATCGCCTACTGCGGGCACAGGCCCGCGGTTCCGGTCATCCTTGAGGGTCTCAAGCGCCTCGAATACCGCGGCTACGACTCCGCCGGTTTGGCCGTGCCCCAGGGCGGCGACATCTGCGTGGTGCGCCGCTCGGGCAAGCTCGCCGAGCTGGAGAAGGCCATGGCCGAGGACGGCAACGTCCTCAACGCCACCTACGGCATGGGCCACACGCGCTGGGCCACCCACGGCCATCCGGTCGAGCGCAACGCCCATCCGCACCGTGACTGCACGGGCGCGCTCGCGCTCATCCACAACGGCATCATCGAGAACTACCAGGAGCTCAAGAACGAGTTGGCGGCCAAGGGCCACACCTTCTCCTCGGACACGGACTCCGAGGTCCTGGCCAACCTCATCGCCGAGGGCTGCAAGCACCACGACTCGCTGCCCAAGGCCATCTCCTGGGCCCTGTCGCGGGCCGAGGGCGCCTACGCCATCGTGGTCATGCACAAGAACCATCCCGGCATGGTCTGGGGCGCGCGCCAGACGAGCCCGCTCGTTTTGGGCCTGGGCGTGGGCGAGCATTTCCTCGCCTCGGACATCCCGGCCTTCCTGCCCTACACCCGCGAGGTGGTCTTCCTGGAGGACGGCGAGCTCGTGCAGATGGACGCCGGCTCCTGGAAGGTCATGGACGCGGCCACCCTCGCGCCCGTCGAGAAGAAGACGCACACCATCACCTGGGACGTGCAGTCGGCCCAGAAGGGCGGCTACAAGCATTTCATGCTCAAGGAGATCTTCGAGCAGCCGCGCGTCATCCGCGACTGCCTGCTCGGCCGCGTGGACCACGGGACCATGGACGTGGCCATGCCCGAGCTCGAGGCCATGCCCATCCCCAAGCGCCTGCACATCGTGGCCTGCGGCACGTCCTTCCACGCGGGCATGTGGGGCAAGCAGCTCATCGAGTCCTGGGCCAAGCTGCCGGTGAACGTCGAGATCGCCAGCGAGTTCCGCTACCGCGAGCCCATCCTCGACAAGGACGACATGGTTCTGGCCATCAGCCAGTCGGGCGAGACCATCGACACCCTGGCCGGCCTGCGCCTAGCCAAGGGCCGGGATGTGAAGGTCATGGGCCTGTGCAACGTGGTCGGCTCGACCATCGCCCGCGAATCCGACTTCGTGGTCTACACCCAGGCCGGGCCCGAGATCAGCGTGGCCTCCACCAAGGCCATGTGCAGCCAGTTGACCCTCCTGACCCTGCTGGCCCTGTACTGGGGCTGGCGCAAGGGCGCCTTGCCCGAGGACGTGCGCAAAAAGGCCATGCGCGGACTGACGGGCCTGCCCGAGGTCCTGGAAGCGAGCCTGCCGGCCATGCGCGACAAGGCCAAGGAGCTTGCGCGCATCTACTCCGAGGCGCGCAGCTTCCTCTACCTGGGCCGCGGCCTGTGCCACCCCCTGGCTCTCGAAGGCGCGCTCAAGCTCAAGGAGATCTCCTACATCCATGCCGAGGGCTATCCCGCCGGCGAGATGAAGCACGGCCCCATCGCCCTGGTGGACCCCAAGTTCCCGACCTTCGCCCTGGCCCTCAACGACTCCCTGTTCCCCAAGGTCAAGTCGAACCTCATCGAGGTGCAGGCGCGCGGCGGCAAGATCATCGCCCTGACCCACCCCGGCCTGGACCTGACCGTGGACCATCCCTGGCTGCTGCCCGAGGTCTGGGGACCGCTCAACGCCTTCATGGCCCTGCCCGCCTTGCAGCTCTTCGCCTACGAGGTCGCCGACTACCTGGGCAAGGACGTGGACCAGCCCCGCAACCTGGCCAAGAGCGTGACCGTGGAGTAGCATGCGCGAGTTCGCACCGTCCCTGCGGTGGGCCCTGGCCGCCGCTCTCATGTTCGCCCTGCTTCTGGGCCTTTCGCCGGCCTTGCCGGCGGGAGGTCAGGCTTTTGCCGCCTCGGCGGGGGCGAGTTTCAAGGCCGGCTGGCACGCCTTCCACGCCCTGGCCAAGGACGTGCGCAAGTCCGGCCAGCGCCAGGCCTGGGCCCAGGTCGAGGAGCATTTCCGCCGCGCCTACACCCAGGACTCCGACGGCCCCTACGCGCCCAAGTCCTTGTTCTACCTGGGCCGGGTCTACGAGGAGCTGGGCCTGCGCGGGGGGCGCAAGGACGACTTCATCAAGTCCGTTGATTTCTTCCAGCGCCTGTCCACGCGCTTCCCGAACCACGACTGGGCCGACGACGCCCTGCTGCGCAAGGCGCGCATCAACCTGGAGCGGCTGGGCGAAGAGGACCTGGCCTACGTGGACCTGCTGCTCATCGTGCACAACCACGCCAAGGGCGACATGCACGCGCAGGCCAAGGAGCTGCTCCTGGAGCTGGATCGCAAGAACGCCGGCCTGTCCAGGCGGGAGCCGGCCACCGTGCCGGTCACGGCCAATCCGCCCGTGACCAAGGCCTCGGGCGTGGTCCGACCCGCCGAGAAGGCCCCGGGCATGGCCACCCTGAACGACATCCGCCACCGCAGCTCCAGCGACTACACGCGCGTGGTCATCGACCTGGATGCCGAGGTGGAGTTCCGCTATCAGCTCCTCCAGCCCGACCAGCTCCTGGGCCTGCCGCACCGGCTGTTCATCGACCTCCAGTCCACCAAGCTCGCCGGCGGCCCGTCACGCACCCTGAGCGTGGGCGACGGCATCCTGTCCAGCATCCGCGCGGCCCAGAACCAGGCCAACATGGCCCGCGTGGTGCTCGACTTCCAGGACTTGCAAAACTACCACGTGTTCACCCTGCCCGAGCCCTTCCGGCTCGTGGTGGACGTCTATGCCCCCGAGCGCGCCAAGCGCCAGTCCCCGCCCCTGCCTACTGCCGGCGCCAAGGCCGGCGATGCGCCACTGCTGGCCGTGCCCGTCAACCAGGACCACGCGGGCGAGCTTATCGAGCAGCTCGGGCTGACCGTGCAGACGGTCATGCTCGACGCGGGGCACGGCGGCAAGGACCCTGGCGCCACGGCCTGGGGACTCCAGGAGAAGGATCTCGTGCTGTCCCTGGCCCTCAAGGTGGGCCAGAAGCTAAAGGCCAAGGGCTTCGGCGTCCTCTACACGCGCACCACGGACGTGTTCATCCCGCTTGAGGAGCGCACGGCCATGGCCAACGTGCAGAAGGCCGACATGTTCGTGTCCATTCACGTGAACGCCAACCGGAACAGGGAAATCCACGGCCTGGAGATCTACTCCCTCAACCTGGCCAAGACGCCCGACGCCGTGCGCGTGGCCGCGCGGGAGAACTCGGTCTCGGAAAAGCGCATCTCGGACCTGCAAGTCATCCTGACCGACCTCATGCTGAACTCCAAGGTGCGCGAGTCCACGGACCTGGCCAAGATCGTGCAGGCCTCCACCCTGGCCTCGGTGCAGAGGTCCTACGGCGTGCGCGACCACGGCACGCGCGAGGCGCCCTTCTACGTGCTCATGGGCGCCAAGATGCCTTCCATCCTCGTGGAGGCCGGCTACCTGACGAACAAGACCGAGGCCGACCGCCTCAAGAACCCGCGCTACCAGGACCTGCTGGCCGACGGCATCGTCCAGGGCATCCTGGAGTACAAGAAGCGGATCGAGCGCTACGCGAGCCTGTGATGCGCGAGGACCCGGAACGCACGCGCGCCGCTTCGGAGCGGCCTCGGGCTGGCTGGCCATTCGCGCTTTCTTTCCTTGGCGGCCTGCCGAGAAACAGGCCGCGCGGGCCGGGACAACCCGCCGGGGGCTAGGGCTGTTCACACTAAAGCGGTTTATGAATGAAGATAAGGGTCCAGGGAAATCGCCTTAAGCATAAGCTGCTATAATAGCCATTTTTTTACATAGCATAAACAGGCCCTAGAGCAGTTTGACCTTGAGACGCTCGCTCCGGCGTTGACGGCGCAAGCGGATTGCGCCTACGCCTACGCGGCGGCAACGGATACACCAACTCACAGAGGTGCTTGATGAATATCTGTATCGTGGGCACGGGCTATGTCGGGCTTGTCTCGGCGGCCTGCTTCGCGGAGATGGGCAACAAGGTCTGCTGCGTGGACGTCAATCCCAAGGTTGTCGAGATGCTGCGCAAGGGCCATGTGCACATCTACGAGCCAGGGCTCGAGCAGCTCGTGACCCGCAACACGGCCGAGGGGCGCTTGACCTTCACCACTGACCTCGCCGCCGGACTCAAGGACGCCTTGTTCGTCTTCATCACCGTGGGCACGCCCTCGCGGCCCGACGGCTCCTGCGACCTGTGCTACGTGCACCAGGTGGCCCGGCAGATCGGCCAGGCCATGCAGGACTACAAGATCGTGGTGGACAAATCCACGGTGCCCGTGGGCACGGCCGACGAGGTCAAGGCGATCGTCGCCGGGGAGCTGCGGCAGCGCGGGGTGGACATCGAGTTCGATGTGGTCTCCAACCCCGAGTTTCTCAAGGAGGGCGACGCGGTCAACGACTTCATGAAGCCCGACCGGGTTGTGGTGGGCACGGAAAACGCGCACGCGGCCAAGCTCCTGGAGACGCTGTACGCCCCATTCGCTCGAAGCCGCGACAAGCTCATCGTCATGGGCGTGCGCAGCGCCGAGATGACCAAGTACGCGGCCAACTGCATGCTGGCCACGAAGATCTCCTTCATCAACGAGATCGCCAACATCTGCGAGCAGGTCGGGGCGGACGTGCGCGACGTGCGCATGGGCATCGGCTCGGACCAGCGCATCGGCTACCACTTCATCTACCCCGGCGTGGGCTACGGCGGCTCGTGCTTCCCCAAGGACGTCAAGGCCCTCATCCGCACGGCCAGGGATCACGGCTACGCGCCGCAGCTCCTGGAGTCCGTTGACGAGGTCAACGACCGCCAGAAACTCGTGCTGCCTGGCAAGATCAAGACCTACTTCGCCGAGCAGGGCGGAGTGGCCGGCAAGACGCTGGCCCTGTGGGGCCTGGCCTTCAAGGCCAACACCGACGACGTGCGCGAGGCGGCCGCCCTGGCCACGATCCGCGACCTGACCGGGGCCGGCATGCGCGTGCGGGCCTTTGACCCCGTGGCCGCCGAGACGGCCAGGCAGGCCATTGGCGAGAACGCGCTCCTGGAGATATCCACGGATCAGTACGCGGTGCTCGACGGAGCGGACGCCCTGGCCGTGGTCACGGAGTGGAACCAGTTCCGCAACCCCGACTTCGAGCGCATGAAGCGGCTGCTCAAGGCCCCCATCGTCTTCGACGGCCGCAACCTCTACCAGCCCGAGGCCATGGCCGCCAACGGCTTCGCCTACTTCGGCGTGGGGCGCAGGCCGGTCTTCCAGGCCGAATCGGAGACGCCGACAGCCAACTGAGCATCCAGCCCCCTGCTCGTCGGCAGCCGCATCGGGCACCGGATCGCGCATGGACCGCCGCCCGGCCCTCGCGGGCGATCACGAACCCTGGCGGATTGCATTCGAGCCAGGGAGGCAGGCCGCTGACAAATCCGTTTTTGCGAGAGAGGCCCCTTTTTGAAAAAAGGGGCCTCTC
>JAEYTO010000038.1 GCA_023433925.1 Pseudomonadota bacterium
TTCTTGAGGAGCGGCGCCTGGGCCGCCGACTTGTCGAGAACGAGGAAGTCCGGGTCGCGCGACACCGCCGCCAGGTTCTCTCGTGGGCCGTAAGCGAGGATGGCGTCTCCGAACTGGAGGGGAAGCTCCTGAAAGCCTGTCCTGTGCGCGCGGCCGTTTCTCCAGATGGCCAAGACGTTCAAGCCGTAGTGCTCGCGGAACTGGAGATCGGCCAGGGTCCTTCCGGTGAGACGGGTCCGGGGCGAGAGCAGCACTTCCGTGGCGCAGACCTGCTGCGACTCCAGCTCGGCGGTCACGCTGGGCGAGGCTTCCGAGATGACCAGTTCCTGCAAGCCCCGGAACACTTCGAGATCGCTCTTTGCGCCGTGCAGGACAAGGGTGTCTCCCGCCTGGATGACCTCCTCGGGCGTGGGGATGGGCAGCAGCTGCCCATCCCGCTCCATTGCCACCACGGTCAGGCCGAAAGCATTCCCCAGGCGGCTTTCGGTCAGGTTCCGGTCCGTCAGGATGGAGCCGGATGGGACATGCACGGACATGAAAGACGCGCCCTGGAGGATTTCCTGTCCCGGGCCGCGTTCCAGGACGTCAAGCCGCTCCAGGAGCCCCAGACGCACGAGGTTCTCCAGGGCCTCCTCCTCGCCCATGAGGATGAGCGCATCCCCCTGGGCCAGGGGATGGTGGAGCAGTTTCTTGTTGTCCGCCTGGCCGGCGATCTCGAGGGAGAGCACGTGCACGCGATGCTTCCGTCTCAGGGAGCTTTGGGCCAGCGTCGCGCCCAGCAGAGAGGAGGCGTCGCCGACGATCCCCCTGACGATCCGGAGGCGTTGCGAAACGCGCGCCGTGACATCATCAGAGGAGGAGATGCGCAGGTGATGGCTTCCGCGGAAATATTGCAGGTGCCTCACGGATCCGTGCACGATGAGCGTGTCGCCGGCTTCGATGCGCTCCGTGGGCCGTGGGGAGAGGCGCATCTCGCCCCCTCTCAGCAGGGCCACGACGGTGAGATGGAGCGCCGATCCAAGCCGTGTTTCGCTCAGCGTGCGCCTCGCCAGGGGGGAACCCGGATGAATGGTCAGGGAGAAAATGTGGGCGCCCAGTTCATAAGACGATTCCACGGCGTTGGACGCATTCCCGGAATGCGCGCCGCGCCGGGGCAGGAGCCGGAGGCCGAACAGGATGACGAAGGCTATGCCCGCCAGGACGATGGCCCCGGTGATGGGCGTGAAGTCGAAAAGCCCGAACGGGGTCAGCCTGGCGTTCTCCATCATGTTGGTGACCATCATGTTCGTGGAGGTGGAGATGCCCGTGAAAGGCCCGCCCAGGAGGCAGCCCAGGGACATGGGCAGAAGCAGGCGGGAGGGCGGCCGTCCGCTTCGCCGGGCCAGGTCCATGACCGTGGGAAGCAGGATCACGGCGACGGTGGTGGTGTTCATGAGCGCCGAAAGAATGCTGGCGGTGATCATCAGCACGGTGATCAGAACCCATTCGCGGCTTTGGGCGAAGCGTTGCAGCGGCCGGCCGAGGCTGTACGCGACGCCCGTGCGCGACAGGCCGGCGGAAATGATGAACAAGGCCAATACCGTGATCACGGCCGAGCTGCTGAACCCGGCCAGGGCTTCGGTGGGGCTGACAAGCCCGCTCAGCGCAAGGGCGGCCAGCACCAGAAGCCCCACGAGATCGACAGGGATCCATCCGCCGATGAACAGGATCAGGGCGATGATGATGATTGAAAAAAGAAGAATCAAGGGGAGCACTGCGTGACTACTCCTGATGTATCCCGACCGGCGTCAGGCGCTTACAGCGGATTGGATAAGGAAGGTGTGTTTCCTGTCTGACTGCTGAAAAAGCCGCTCCGGCTTTTCAACTTCGCGATGCTTGAGAAAGGCTCACGCATCGCTCATGGATGTTGCGCATCCGGCTGGCCATCCTGGCACGTGCGGCCTGTTCTTCGCAGGCTGCCGGCGGATGCTACGCATGGCTTATAAGCCAGAAGCGAAATGTAGTCGAGAGTCGGGCGCCACCCGCGCCCTTTGTGAGGGAACATCAGCTAATCTGAAAACTTATGTCCACCTGCGAAGCGCTTCTCGGGATGGCTCATGCGCTCCAGCACCTGGCTCACCTCCTTCAGGTCTATGGGCTTGGCTATGTAGTCGTCCATCCCGCCCGCGAGAAACCGCTCGCGGTCTCCGCTCTGGGCGTATGCCGTCATGGCGATGATGGGAATATGCGGATCGACCCCTTGGGGAGGCGAGCGCCTGATGATGCGCGTGGCCTCTTCCCCGTCCATTTCCGGCATGTTCACATCCATGAGCACGAGGTCGAAAGGCTCCTGTTGCAATGTTTCCAGGGCTTGCCGCCCATTTTCAACCGCCTTGGCGGAATGGCCGAGCATTGCGAGCATGTCCATGGCCACCAGGCGGTTGACCTCGTTGTCCTCCGCCAGAAGGACTCGCAGCGGCTTGCCCTTGGGGACGGCGACCGTTTCGCCTTCCTGGATCGGAGCCGGCTTCTCGTCCTCGGCCGCCTCCAGGCAGGCCGTGAAGGCGAAGGAGCTTCCCACGCCGGGCCGGCTTTCGACCCAGATCACGCCGCCCATGAGCTCCACGAGCAGCTTGGCGATGGACAGGCCGAGGCCCGTGCCGGAATGATGCGCGCGGGCGTACCTGGTGAATGGCTCGAATATCTTTTTCAGCCGGTCTTCGGGAATGCCGATGCCGGTGTCGTTGACCTCGGAGAGCAGGCATATCGAGCCGGACCGCAGCCGGCCGCACCGGCCGGCCGCCTCGGACGAGGGGCTTGCCAGGGATACCTTGACGGTTATCCTCCCCTGGTTGGTGTACTTGATCGCATTGCCGATGAGGTTCACATAGACCTGCCGAAGCCTGAGTTCATCGCCGACCACGTGTGAAGGCACTTCTTCGCCGATGCGGCTCTCCAGGCGCAGGCCCTTGCTCGCGGCCTGCATGGTCATGTCGTCCAACAGATCCCCGAGCATGTCGCGCAGGGCGAATTCGGTCTTGTCAAGCTCCATGCGTCCGGCCTCGATCTTCGAGAGGTCGAGCAGGTCGTTCACAATGCCGAGGAGCGTGAGCGCGGATTTCCTGGCCATCCGCAGATAGCCGCGGGTCTTTGGGTTGAGGTCGCTCGCGAGGGCGAGTTCGATGGTGCCTATGATGCCGTTCAAGGGCGTGCGGCTTTCATGGCTCATGCGGGCCAGGAAGGCGCTTTTGGCCCGGTTCGCCACCTCGGCGGCCTCCTTGGCCTCGCGAAGCCGCATCTCCAGGATTTTCACGTCGCTCAGGTCGTGAGACACGGCGAGCACGGAGTTGATCTTGCCGCCTTTCGCGGACTCCGGCCAGATGATCATCTGGCGATAGGTCAGGCTCTTGGGGGTCTGGTACAGGTAATCGAAAAACGCGGGCTTGCCGGTGGCGAACACCTTTTTCAGGTGCTTTTCGTATGTGCGCAGAAAATTGGCGGGCTCGCTGTACTCGTCGATCTTTCTGCCGATGAAGTGCTCGACGGGAAGCCCGGTCACGTCTTGTATGGCGGGGTTGATATACAGGCAGCGCAGGTCGGCATCGAAGCGCACGATGATGCTCGGCATCCCGTCCAGGAGCCTGTGCTGGTCGGGATTGTCCCGGCAAAGCTCCCTGACGCGACCGCGCTCGGCCTCCAACTGGTCCCGCAGAGAGCCGGTCAGCTCGCGCTCGGCGGCAAGCGCCTTTTCCAGCTTGCGGATGATCGCCTTTTGCGACGCGCTATCGTCGGCCATGCTTGGCACTCCTGGGAAAGCCCACATCAAACATACTCTTGTGTGCGGGAAAAAGTCATCAGAAACGCCGTATTCTTGATCGGGAATTGCTATGTCGTTCCGGAGCGGAGGATATCCCAAGATTTGTATGGATCACGGGCGATCCGGCAGGGCGCTTGGAACGGGTGCGGGACGCGCGTTCCGGTTCGGCGTCGATCGGCTCCTGCTCCAGCGCCACCCCGAAAACGGACTCGCGGAAAGTCGTGGCCGGCGGAAACCGGCCGGCCGGTATGTGTTGACGTCAAGGGCTCGAGCGGCTAGGCAGATTTGCTTTCCACCCGGAGCTTTCATGGACAACATGGCGATCAAGGTTATCTTCTTCGACTTCGGCGGGGTGCTGGCCGAGGAGGGCTTTGCCCAGGGCATGCGGGTCATCGCGGCGCGGAACGGCCGGGAGCCCGAAGCCTTCTTCGAGGACGTGCGCCGGGTCATCTTCAAGACCGGCTACGTGTACGGGCGTTGCGACGAAGCCGCCTTCTGGCGGGCCGTGCGCGAGGACCTGGACCTGCGCGTGGGCGAGCCCGAGACTTGGCGGCGGGAGGTCCTCTCGCGTTTCGTGCCCAGGCCATGGATGATCGAGGTCGTGCGTTCCGTCCGCGCCAGAGGTTTCACGGCGGCCATGCTGAGCGATCAGGTCAACTGGCTGGCCGAGCTGGACGCGACCCACGGCTTCTTCGCCGAGTTCGAGCAGGTCTTCAACAGCTGGGACCACGGCTGGACCAAGAGCGAGCCCGAGTTCTTCCATCTGGCGCTGGCGGCCACGGGGGCGCGGCCGGCCGAGGCCCTGCTCATCGACGACGCGCGGAGCAACGTCGCCGTGGCCAGGCAGGTGGGCCTTTCGGCCATCCTTTACGAGGATCGCGCCGGCTTCGCGCGCGACCTGGCCGTCTGTCTGCCGGATCTGGCCGATGTGGCCGAGCTGGCCTCGGGCGGTGCGGAAAGCCCCAAGGCGTCGAGAAATTAGAGCATTTTGCACATGAAATGGGGGTGCAGGGGAATCATTCTCCTGCCGGGAGAGAGTCTGAGAAAGGGCAGCGCCCTCTCTCAGGTCATCCGCAAAGTGCGCTAGCCCCGCTCATCAAGGAGAGATCATGCAAAAGCCAACCTTCGGCCTCTGCCGCGAGGGATTCGTACACATCGCCTTCGGCGTCCTGGCCACGCTGACCTTCGCCCTGCTGGGCTGGGCCGTGCCCGCGGTCATCTTCCTCGTCTTGACCGCGCTGACCATCAACTTCTTCCGCGACCCCGAGCGCATCGCGCCCGAGGACCCGAGCCTGGCCGTGTCGCCGGCCGACGGCAAGGTGGTCAAGGTGGCCGAGATGGCCGACCCGTTCACCGGCGAGCCGCGCCTGGCCATCTGCGTGTTCATGAACGTATTCAACGTGCACGTGAACCGCGTGCCCGTGGCCGGCGAGATCTCGGGCTGCCGCTACCATCCCGGCAAGTTCGTCAACGCGAGCCTGGACAAAGCCTCGGTGCACAACGAGCGGAACGCCGTATGCCTGCGCGACGCCGAGGGCGGGGAGTGGACCATGGTCCAGATCGCGGGGCTCATCGCCCGGCGCATCGTCTGCTGGGCCCGGCCTGGCGACCGCCTGGGACGCGGCGAGCGCTTCGGCGTGATCAAGTTCGGGTCCAGAGTTGACCTCTACCTGCCAAGCGGATACGTTCCAATCGTTGCCGTCGGCGACAAGGTCTTTGCCGGCCAGACGGCGGTCGCCAAAAAAAGAGCGTAAACACGTGCTGTCAGAAGAGCGCCGCAAGCTGTCCTTTCACAAGGGCGTCTACATCCTTCCCAATCTCATGACCACGGCCAGCCTGTGCGCCGGTTTCATGGGCATGATCATGGCCATGGAAGGCCGCTACGAGATGTCCGCCCTGGCCATTCTCATCAGTTGCGTGCTGGACGGCCTGGACGGCAAGATCGCCCGGCTGACCCGCTCGGCGAGCGAGTTCGGCGTGCAGTACGACTCCCTGGCCGACGTGGTGGCCTTTGGCGTGACCCCGGCCTTCCTGGCCTACAACTGGCTGCTCAAGGATTTCGGCCGGCTGGGGCTCATGGCCTGCTTCCTGTTCATCGCCTGCGGCGCGCTCAGGCTGGCCAGGTTCAACATCCAGACCAAGGTCGTGTCCAAGAAGTTCTTCGTCGGCCTGCCCATCCCGGCGGCGGGCTGCACCCTGGCCACGCTGGTCTATTTCTCCGCCTACCTTCCCACGTCCGTGGTGGAGAGCGTCCTGCCCATGGCCACGCTGATCATGGTCTACGGCCTGTCCTTCCTCATGGTCAGCAAGGTGCGCTACGCCTCCTTCAAGGAGTATGGCTGGTTCAAGGAGCACCCCTTCGGGTCCATGGTCACGGCCATCCTCCTCTTCGTGCTCATCGCCTCCGAGCCCAAGCTGCTCGGCTTCCTCTTCCTCTTCGGCTACGCGGTCTTCGGCATCTTCTACACCTTCCTGGTCCTGGCCAAGAAGCATCCCAACCTACTACGCGAGCACAACGAGCCAGCGCAGTAGCCTTCCCCCTGCTCAACTACTAGGTCGATCCGCCACACAAGGCGAACGGCCGGACCGGGAAGCCTGCGAGGGCTCCTGAGCCGGAAGTTCGCCTTTATCATATTGTATTCTCATAGTATCACCCCTGAGGAGGGATCATGAGCCAGAGAGTCTTCATCTTCGACACGACGTTGCGGGATGGCGAACAGTCGCCGGGCGCGACCATGAGCCAGGGCGAGAAGATACGCCTGGCCCTGCAACTCGAATCCCTGGGCGTGGATATCATTGAGGCGGGCTTCCCGGCCTCCAGCCAGGGCGATTTCGAGTCCGTGCAGGCCATCGCCGGCGCGGTCAAGGACTGCCAGGTGGCCGGCCTGTGCCGCGCCCTGGACAAGGACATCGACCGCGCCTGGGAGGCCATCAAGGGCGGCGTCAACCCGCGCATCCACACCTTCCTGGCCACGAGCCCCCTGCACATGGCCCACAAGCTGCGCAAGGAGCCCGCGCAGGTCGTGGAGATGATCGGCCATGCCGTGCGCCACGCGCGCAAGTATACGAGCAACGTGGAGTTCTCGGCCGAGGACGGCTCGCGCTCCGAGTGGGAGTTCCTGGCCAGGTGCGTGGACACGGCCATCAAGGCCGGGGCCACGACCATCAACATCCCCGACACGGTGGGCTATGCCCAGCCCGAGGAGTTCGCGGCGCTCATCCGCTACCTCCTGGAGAAAGTCCCGGACAGCGACAAGGCCGTGTTCAGCGTGCACTGCCACAACGACCTGGGCCAGGGCGTGGCCAACACCCTGGCCGCCCTGCGCGCCGGCGCGCGGCAGGCCGAGGTCACGCTCTCGGGCATCGGCGAGCGCGCGGGCAACGCCTCCCTGGAGGAGGTCATCATGAACCTGTCCACCCGCGCCGACCTCTACAAGCTCGAGACGAACATCAAGACCGAGCAGCTCTACCCGTCCTGCCGGTTGCTCTCGCGCATCATCGGCCAGCCCATTCCGCCCTACAAGGCCATCACGGGCGGCAACGCCTTCGCCCACGAGTCGGGCATCCACCAGGACGGCATGCTCAAGAACCGCCAGACCTACGAGATCATGACCCCGGAATCCATCGGACGGACCGGCACGGACATGGTGCTCGGCAAGCATTCTGGCCGGGCCGCGCTCACGGCCAAGGTCAAGGAGCTGGGCTTCAGTCTGGACGAGGAGCAGGTCAACCTCGTGTTCGACGCGGTCAAGCGCCTGGCCGACAAGAAGAAGCAGATTTTCGCCGAGGACGTGGAGGCCCTGGTACTGGAGGAGATCTACCGCATCCCGGACCATTACGGCCTCGTGAATCTCACGGTGCTCTCGGGCGACACGAACATCGCGCCCACGGCCGCCGTGAAGATGGTCGTGGACGGCGAGGTGCGGCAACTTTCGGGCTTCGGCGTGGGTCCGGTGGACGCGATCTTCAACACCATCGCGAGCATCATCGGCCGCAAGCCGAACCTGCTCGAATACGCCGTGAGCGCCATCACGGGCGGCACCGACGCCCAGGGCGAGGTCACGGTCAAAATCGAGGAGAACGGCCACACGAGCGTGGGCCGCGGCTCCGACGGCGACATCATCGTCGCCAGCGCCAAGGCCTACATCAACGCACTCAACCGCTTGGCCAAGAAAGGGGAAGACAGGACATGCGTCACACTTTAGCCCAGAAGATTCTCCAGCGCGGAAGCGCCGAGCCCGTGGGCGAGGCCGGGAGCATCGCCCGCTGCAAGGTCTCGCTCGTGCTGGCCAACGACATCACCGCTCCGCTGGCCATCAAGTCCTTCCGCGGCATGGGCGCGCGCAAGGTCTTCGACAAGGACCGCGTGGCCCTGGTCATGGACCACTTCACGCCACAGAAGGACATCGCCTCGGCCGAGCAGGTCAAGGGCGTGCGCGAGTTCGCCCGCGAGATGGGCGTGACGCACTACTACGAAGGCGGCGACTGCGGCGTGGAGCACGCCCTGCTGCCCGAGCTTGGCCTGGTCGGCCCCGGCGACATCGTGGTCGGCGCGGACAGCCACACCTGCACCTACGGCGGCCTGGGCGCCTTCGCCACGGGCATGGGCTCCACCGACATCGCCGCGGCCATGGCCCTGGGCGAGAACTGGTTCAAGGTGCCGCCGACCATCCGCGTGGAGTTCTCGGGCACGCTCCCCAAGAACGTCGGAGCCAAGGACCTCATCCTGTTCCTCATCGGCCGGATCGGCGTGTCCGGCGCGCTCTACAAGGCCCTGGAGTTCGGCGGCGAGGTCATCGACGGCCTGGACGTGGAAGGCCGCATGACCATGGCCAACATGGCCATCGAGGCTGGCGGCAAGGCCGGGCTGTTCCCCTCCGACGACAGGACGCTCGCGTACTGCCGCGCGCACAACCGCCCGAACGCCGAGCGCATCGCGCCGGACGAGGGCGCGGAGTACGAGCACGTGCTCAAGTACGACGTGTCGTCCATGGCCCCGCAGGTGGCCTGCCCGCACCTGCCGGACAACGTCAAGCCCGTGGGCGAGGTGCGCGGCGTGCGCGTGGATCAGGTAGTCATCGGCTCGTGCACCAACGGCCGCATCTCGGACATGCGCGAGGCCGCCGCCGTGCTCAAGGGCCGCAAGGTGGCCAAAGGAGTGCGCTGCATCATCATCCCGGCCACGCCGAAGATCTGGCGGCAGTCCATGGACGAGGGGCTGTTCGAGATCTTCATGGATGCCGGGGCCATCGTCAGCCCGCCCACTTGCGGACCGTGCCTGGGCGGGCACATGGGCATCCTGGCCGGCGGCGAGAAGGCCATCGCCACGACCAACCGCAACTTCAAGGGCCGCATGGGCAGCCTGGAGAGCGAGGTCTATCTGGCCAGCCCGGTCGTGGCCGCGGCCAGCGCCGTGGCCGGAACGATCGCCAGCCCGAGCGAACTTTAGAGCATTTTCACTTTGAAAATGCTCTGCAAGCCATGCCTGAGCGTGGCTTGCCGCCCACGAGGAGCAGGCCGGCTTCGCCGGCCGTAAGCGACGAGTGAGGTGTCTCAAAAGCAATCTGCTCTAGGAGGAGCCATGAAATACACGGGCAAAGCGCACAAGATCGGCGCGCACATCGACACGGACGCCATCATCCCGGCCCGCTTCCTGGTCACCACCGACACCAAGGAGCTTGGGGCCAACTGCATGGAGGGCCTGGAGCCCGGCTGGATCAAGCGCGTCTCTCCCGGCGACATCATGGTCGCGGGCGAGAACTTCGGCTGCGGGTCGTCTCGCGAGCACGCGCCCATCGCCATCAAGGGCGCGGGCATCCCGGTGGTCGTGGCGCACAGCTTCGCGCGCATCTTCTACCGCAACGCCTTCAACATGGGCCTCACGCTCATGGAGATCGGCGACAAGGTGGACGAGATCAGGGACGGCGACAAGCTGGAGGTCGATCCCGAGGCTGGAATGATCAGAAACCTGACCACGGGCGCGGTCATCAAGGGCATGGCCGTGCCGCCGTCCATGCGCGAGCTCCTCGCCGCTGGCGGGCTGGTGCCCTACGTGAAGAAACGCCTGGTCGAGAAGGGGGCCTAGCATGAGCGCCAAGAAAAACTACACCATCTGCGTGCTGGCCGGCGACGGCATCGGCCCCGAGATCATGGCCCAGGCCATTGCCGTCATGTCCAAGGCCGCCGACAAGGCCGGCTTCGGCCTGACCTTCACCGAGGCGCTCATCGGCGGCGCGGCCATCGACGCCACGGGCGGCCCGCTGCCCGCCGAGACGGTGCGCCTGTGCAAGGAGTCCGACGCGGTCATGCTCGGGGCCGTGGGCGGCCCCAAGTGGGACGCCATCGAGAAGTCCATCCGCCCGGAGCGCGGCCTGCTCGGCATCCGCAAGGAGCTGGGTCTGTTCGCCAATCTGCGGCCCGCGACGATCTTCCCGGAGCTCAAGGCCGCCTGCCTCCTGCGGCCCGACATTGTCGAGGGCGGCATCGACATCATGATCGTGCGCGAGCTGACCGGCGACGTGTACTTCGGCGAGCCCAAGGGCGAGAAGACCGTGGACGGCGAGCGCGCGGGCTACAACACCATGATCTACCGCGAATCCGAGATCAGGCGCATCGCCAAGGTAGCCTTCGAAGCCGCGCGCAAGCGCGGGCGCAAGGTCTGCTCCGTGGACAAGGCCAACGTGCTCGACGTGTCTCAATTGTGGCGCGAGATCGTCATGGACGAGCACCGGAACTACCCGGACGTGGAGCTGTCGCACATGTACGTGGACAACGCGGCCATGCAGCTTGTGCGCTGGCCCGCGCAGTTCGACGTCATCGTCACCGGCAACCTGTTCGGCGACATCCTCTCGGACGAAGCCGCGGTCATCACCGGCTCCATCGGCATGCTCCCCTCGGCCTCGCTCGGCGCGGGGAATCCCGGCCTGTACGAGCCCATACACGGCTCGGCCCCGGACATCGCCGGCCAGGACAAGGCCAATCCCCTGGCGACCATCCTGTCCACGGCCATGCTCCTGCGCTACTCGCTCGGGGAGGAGAAGGCCGCGGCCATGATCGAGGCCGCCGTGCGCACGGTTCTCCAGCAGGGCTACCGCACGGGCGACATCATGGAGAAGGGCGGGCAGGGCCTGAAGCTCGTGGGCTGCCGCGAGATGGGCGAGCGGGTTCTGGCCGGCTTGCAAGGCATTGAATGATCGTCCGGAGAGGGGCGCTGCTCCTCTCGGTTTCTTGTGAGAACGAAAAGGAATCGCGCGGACATGCGGCCGGGAGTCAGACTTGCCGGACGGCTGAAAAGCCGCCCGGCTTTTCAACTTCGCAAGACTTGATCAAGGCTCAAGCATGGATGTTGCGCATCCAGCGGTCGTCCTGGCTCGCGAGCCTCTTCTTCAATAGAGCATTTTGCTTTTGAAAATGCTCTGCAAGCCATGCGTCGGCATGGCTTGCCGCCGCGTAGGCGTAGGCGCAATTCACTTGCGCCGTCAACGCCGGAGCGAGCGTCTCAAAGCCAAACTGCTTTAGGCTGTTACGAGGTAGGCGTGCGCCTGTTCTCCAGCGAGCGCTGCACGGCCTGCCCTCTGCTGCTCAGGGCCACGGCCCGCAGGATGGAGTAGCGGCTGACCTCGCCGTGGAACTTGCCCTCGCTGACCACGGGCAGGGCCAGAATGCGTTTTTGGGAGATGAGCTCCATGGCCCGCAGGATGTTCTCGTACGGGCCGATGCTCACATACCTGGTGAGCATCAGATCGGCGGCGGTGATGTTCCTATGCTTCTCGATGCAGTCTTGGAGGATGAATTCCGTCTGCCGGCCGAGCAGCCTGTTGAGGCCTCCTCCGCCCACGAGCTTCGTGAGCACGTCGAAGCTGGAGATGATCCCGATCAGCCCGGCGGTCTTGTCGACCACGTAGACCAGCCGGGAGGTCTCTTCGCGGCAATAGGCCAGGAGCAACGAAGAGAGGGTGGCGCTCGGGGAAACCGTGAGCACCGTCTTGGTCATGGCCTCGTCGACGAGCATGGCGGGGACCTCTTGAGTTTGCGGATCAGGATGCATGTTTTCGGGTAATGCTTACCTATATATGATCGGCTGCAAGGCCAAGGAGTTTAGCAGGCCGTTCAAACAAGATTCGCGAGATCGGCGCCGATTCGCCGCAACGCGGGCCTAGCGCGAGGGCGGACGTGCCGAACACCTTGGAGAAATTGATCCCAGACTGCCTGTCCATACATGCAAATGAAACGGGAGTGCAAGGGCCACTGTCTTGGTAAGGCTTCCCTGCCGGGAGAGAGCCCGAGGGAGGGTCGCGCCATTTCTCGGTTGATTTGCAAATCGCTCGCGCTCCGGCAGAGCGGCCCTGAAGCTTCCACCCCTTGCTCAACAGAAGTTGTGCGTTATGTAGACTGTCTTGTCCCTGGGCGAATAGGCCAGGCCCAGGCCGGCCTTGGAGAAGTGCCTGTTGAGGATGACGGCCCGGTGCGGGGGCGAGTTCATCCAGCCCTGGACGATCTTCCCGGCCATGGCCTGGGGCGCGAACCAGTTGTACCGCTCCGAGACTTGGCCCTGGCGCACGGTGCGCCGGATGCTCTCGTAGGCCGTGATCTGGAAGATATTCTCGCCGATGCCCTGATACTTGTTGCCGCCCACGGGCACGCGGCACGTGAAGCCGGCGGCCTCGGCCCGTTCGTGAGGCTGGACGCCCTCGGGGCTGTCGTGGCTGAAGTAGCCGCGCCCGGCCATGTCCCGGCTGTGGCCCAGGGCGATGGCCGCCAGCTCCGGGGAGCGGGCCAGGGGCTTGAGGCCGTGCTCGGCCCTGATGGCGTTGATTCGTTCATGGACGATGTCGGCCACGGCCTTCAGGTCCACGGGCGTTTTCGGCTCCGGCGCCACGGCGGCGATGGACGTTGCCGAGGCGCAGGCGAGCATGGACAGGATGAGGGCCAGGCAGAGCGGCCGAATCGAAAGGGACGAGCGGGTCGCCAGTCGCGGCGATTCAGTTCCGTTCACGCGCACCTCCTCCTGGGGGTTGCCGCCCGGCCGGCTGGCCGGACCTTGAAGGCCGGGCTCTTTCAGGGTACATAGGCAGGCTGGCCCGGCGGGTTCCCGCCCCATTCCAACACAATGACAGAAGCGCCTTGGGCGTTCAACATACGGCGAAATAATCATGTCCATCCTGTCCTTGATCGACCTGTCGAAATCCTATGCCGGCCACGACCTGTTCAGCGGCCTGAGCCTGGAGGTCGACCGCGGCGAGCGCGTGGCGGTTGTCGGCCCCAACGGCAGCGGCAAATCCACCCTGCTGCGCGTGATCATGGGCCAGGTGGAGCCGGACGGCGGGAAGATCAAGGTCGCCCAAGGCGCGCGCGTGGGCTACGCGGCCCAGGAGCTGACCGACCTGGACCTGGAGAGCGGCCTCCTGTCCTGGGTCCTGGATGCGCTCCCGTCGTGGGCCGACTTCTGGCACGAGTGGGAGAAGGCGGCCAAGGCCGGCGACGCTGGCAGGCTGGAGAAGCTCGCCGCGCGCCAGGCCCACCTGGAGCAGACCTACGGTTACAATCCCGAGCACAAGGCCGGGGCCATCCTCCTGGGTCTGGGCTTCGCCATGGAGCAGCTCGGCCAGCCCATGCGCCTGCTCTCGGGCGGCTGGCGCGAGCGGGCCAAGCTGGCGCGCGTGCTCCTGGCCGGCGCGGACCTGCTCATCCTCGACGAGCCCACCAACCATCTGGACCTGGAGGCCGTGGAGTGGCTGGAGGAGTTCCTCTTGGCCTACCAGGGCGCGCTCGTCTTCGTGGTCCACGAGCGGACCTTCCTGGACAACGTGGCCAGCCACGTGCTCTTCCTGGGCGGCAGCAAGCCCATGGTCAAGAAGGGCAACTTCACCTCCTTCCTGGAATGGTACGCCGAGAACGAGAAGCACAAGGAGCGCCAGGCCGCCAAGATCAACGCGCGCATCGAGCAGCACCTGGACTACGTGCGCCGCTTCCGGGCCAAGGCGCGCAAGGCCAGCCAGGCCCAAAGCAAGCTCAAGCAGGCC
Source organism: Pseudomonadota bacterium (assembly GCA_023433925.1). Classification (GTDB taxonomy): domain Bacteria; phylum Desulfobacterota; class Desulfovibrionia; order Desulfovibrionales; family Desulfovibrionaceae; genus Desulfocurvibacter. The sequence continues at coordinate 13,819 of JAEYTO010000038.1, forward strand.
GAGCGGCTGCGCGGCGAGCTGGACGGGATAACCTTCGAGAAGCGGCGCAAGACGCTCAGCTTCACGCTGCCCAAGCCCGAGCGCGGCGACAAGGTCGTGGCCCACGTCAAGAGCCTGGAGTTCGCCTTCCCCGGCAAGCCGCCGCTGTGGCCGGCGCTGTCCTTCGACATCTTCCGCGGCCAGAGCATCGCCCTGGCCGGCCCCAACGGCGCGGGCAAGTCAACGCTGCTCAAGCTCATGGCCGGCGAGTTGCACCCGCTCAAGGGGCAGGTCGTCCTGGGTCCGTCCACCAAGATGGCCTACTTCAGCCAGCACCAGGCCGAGGTGCTCGTGGGCTCCAATACCGTGCGTGCCGAGCTGCGCCGGCTGCTCGATCCGCGCACCACCGAGGAGGAGCTGTGCGGCGTGCTCGGCCTGTTCCTGCTGGGCGAGGACTATTTCGACCGGCCCGTGTCCAAGCTCTCGGGCGGCGAGAAGAGCCGCCTGGCCCTGGCCAGCCTGTTCATGAACAGGGCCAACTTCATCGTCATGGACGAGCCGACCAACCACCTGGACATGGAGTCGCGCGAGGGGCTCATCGAGGCCCTCAACGCCTACGAGGGCACGCTCCTCCTGGTGGCCCACGACCGCTTCCTGCTCACCGAGGCCGTGGACGAGGTCTGGGCTGTGGGGCCGGAAGGGCTGCGCACGTTCGAGGACGGCTTCGCCCAGTATGACGAGTGGCGGAGGGCCCAGGCCGTGCTGGCGGCCAAGGCCGGGCAAGGCGGGGCAGGGGGCGTTGTCGCCGACGCGGGCAGGAAGCGGCCGGACAAGGACGAGCGCCGCCGCAGGGCCGAGATACGCGCCGCCATCTCCAAGGATCTGACGCCCCAGAAGGCGGCCTACGGCCGCGTGGAGCAGGAGCTGGAGGCCGTCATGGCCCGCCAGACCGAGCTGGAAGGGCTGCTGGCCGACCCGGCCACGTACGCGCGCACCGAGGAGTTCGTGCGTTTGACCACCGAGTACAAGCAGGCCAAGATGCGCGAGGAAGAGCTGTTCGTGGAGCTTTCGGGACTGGAGGAGTCCATCGGCGAGTTGGAGCGCCGGCGCGATGAGCTGCTGGCCATGGAGGACTAGGCATGCGCAAGGGTTGCAGGGTCTGGGGCAATGCCGAGCGGCTGCCCGAGGAGGGTTTTGCCCGCATCCGGCGCGATCTGCCCTTCGATGTCGTCGAGTTCGCCAAGGGCTCGCTGAATATCGAGCACGAGGCCTTCAGCGTTGATGAAGGCGACGTGGAGCGGGCCGCCTGGGCCATCGCCCGTGAGCTGGCCCCGAGCGGCTTCGGCCAGATCGACCTCATCGACCATAACGCGGACTTCATCCATCGTTTCGCCATTGAGCCGGGCGCGGTGAAGTCCCGCAAGACCGGCATCGACGACCTGCTGGGCTAGGCTCCGTGGGCCAGTCTTCAGTCTTAGACGTCGTGGCCGCCGTCATCTGGCGGGAAGGGAGCTTCCTGGCCGTGGACCGGCCCGAGGGCAAGGCGCATGCCGGCTTCTGGGAGTTTCCGGGCGGCAAGGTCGCGCCTGGCGAAGCCGAAGGCCAGGCCCTGGTGCGCGAGCTTCGAGAGGAGCTGGGCATAACACCCACGGAGTTCGAGTTCTGGCGGGAGAAGCGGCACGCCTACGAGCATGCCACGGTGCGGCTGCGCTTCTACCATGTGCGGGCCTTTGCGGGCGAGCCCAGGGGGCTTGAGGGGCAGCGCCTGGCATGGCTTCGGCCCGGCGAGGCTCCGGGCGTGCCGTTTCTGCCGGCGGACGAGGAAATCCTTGCGCATCTGGCCCGCTTGTGACACCTAATCTTCCACGCATTCCGAGGAGCATATCGTGCGTATCAGCGAGCTCATGAGAAAGAGACGCCCCTTCGTCTCCCTCGAATTCTTCCCGCCCAAGGACAAGGGGGCCTGGCCCCAGTTCTTCGCGGTGGCCGAGCGGCTCAAGGCCGCCAACCCCTTGTACGCCTCCGTGACCTACGGCGCGGGCGGCTCGACCCAGGCCAACACCCTGGAGATCGCCAAGCGGCTCAAGAACGACATCGGCATCGAGCCCCTCGTGCACCTGACCTGCGTGGGCGCGAGCAAGGAGAAGATCTCGGATTTCCTCAGCGAGTTGCGCAAGGAAGGCATCGAGAACATCCTGGCCCTGCGCGGCGACCCGCCCAAGGGCTCCTGCGAGTTCGTGCCCGACAGCGAGGAGTTCCAGCACGCCTCGGATCTGGTGACCTTCGTGCGCAGGCACTTCCCCGAGTTCTGCATCGGCGTGGCCGGCTACCCGTCGCCGCACCCGCATTCGCCGAGCATCGAGGAAGACCTCAAGTGGACCAAGTTCAAGGTTGATCGCGGCGCGGACTTTGTCCTCACGCAGATATTCTTCGATTACCGCCAGTATGACGACTTCGTGAACCGGCTGCGCGACATGGGCGTCTCCGTGCCGATCATCCCCGGCGTGCTGCCCATCATGAGCCTGCAGACGATCCGGCACATCCTGTCGCTGTGCGGTGCGAGCATCCCCGGCAACTTCTACCTGGACCTGGAGAAGGCCCATGAAGAGGGGGGCAGCGAGGCCGTTCGCAAGATCGGCATCGAATTCGCCACCGCGCTGTCCAAACGGCTCTTGAAGCTGGGCGCGCCGGGAGTGCACCTGTACACCCTGAACAAGGCCGAGGCCTGCCTGGAGATCGTCGAGGGCCTCAAGTCCTAGGCCCTTTTTCCTGAACCCGCCAATGGACCGGCCGCATTGGATGGCCGGAGATCCATATTTTCCAAGGAGCCGCACATGAGCAAGCAATGGAAGGTCGCAGTGGTCGGCGCCACGGGCGCCGTCGGTCGTGAGATGCTCAAGACGCTGGAGGAGCGCGAGTTCCCCTGCGAGGTGACGCCGTTCGCCTCGGCCAAGTCGGCCGGGAGCACGGTGCCTTTCCGCGGCGGCGAGCTGACCGTCAAGGAGCTCAAGGAAGATTCGTTCGAGGGCTTCCATCTGGCCCTGTTCTCGGCCGGCGGAGCCACCTCCACCAAGTTCGCGCCGCTCGCCGCCCAGCAGGGCTGCGTGGTCGTGGACAATTCCAGCGCCTGGCGCATGGACCCCACGATCCCCCTCGTGGTGCCCGAGGTCAACGCCCACGACCTGGATTGGCATCCGGGCATCATCGCCAACCCGAACTGCTCGACCATCCAGATGGTCGTTGTGCTCAAGCCCCTGCACGACGCGGCCAGGATCAAACGCGTGGTCGTCTCGACCTACCAGGCTGTGTCCGGCACGGGCCAGAAGGCCATCGTGGAGTTGGAGAACCAGGTGCGCAGGCTCATGAGCGGACACGAGGCGAACCCCGAAGTTTACCCGCACCAGATCGCCTTCAACTGCCTGCCGCAGATCGATGCCTTCCTTGAGAACGAGTACACCAAGGAAGAGATGAAGATGGTCAACGAGACCAAGAAGATCATGGGCGACGACTCCATCAGGGTCACGGCCACCACCGTGCGCGTGCCGGTCTTCTACGGCCACAGCGAGTCCGTGAACATCGAGTTCGAGAAGCCCATCACGCCTCAGCAGGCTAGGGCCATCCTGTCCCAGGCCCCTGGCGTGCGCGTGTACGACAACCCGCACGAAAAGATCTACCCCATGCCCATCGTGGCCGCGGGCGAGGACGATACCTTCGTCGGCCGCATCCGCAAGGACGAAACCATCGATAACGGTCTGAACATGTGGATCGTCGCCGACAACATCCGCAAGGGCGCCGCGCTCAACACGGTGCAGATCGCGGAGGAGCTCGTCCGGCGCGACCTGCTGCGAGTCAAGAAGTAGGGCCGCCTGGCCTGGTAAGGAAAACGACGTGTTGCGCATCGCCGAGACGGACGAATACCTGAAGCGCATGCTGGACGCCCGGCGTCCCGGCGCGGAGAAGATATACTCCTTCTATGAGCACCGCGTGGGGCTCATCTGCCGCGACCCGCGACTGATGCTCATCCCGTTGGACGACCACCTCGTGCACCGGGGCGACGGCGTGTTCGAGACCATGAAGTGGATCGGCCGCAAGCTCTACCAGCTCGACCCGCACCTGAAGCGCATGCAGCGCTCGTGCAAGGCCATCTACCTCGCGCCCCCCTGCCCCTGGGACGAGGTACGCGGCATCTGCCTGGAGGTGGCCAAGGCCGCCGAGCACGATGACGGCTATCTGCGCATCCTCATCGGACGCGGGCCGGGCGGCTTCGGCATCGATCCCGTGGAGTGCCCGGTGCCGAGCCTGCACATCGTGGCCTACAGGTTCAAGCCCAAGCCCGAGGAGAAGTTCGAGCAGGGCATCACGGGCTTTCGCACGAGCATCCCGGCCAAGGAGTCCTACATGGCGACCATCAAGTCCACGGACTACCTGCCCAACGTGCTCATGCGCCGCGAGACCCTGGAGAAGGGCTACGACCAGCCCGTGTGCTTCGACCGCGACGGCTTCCTGGCCGAAGGCGCCACGGAGAACATCTGCATCGTGAACTCCACGGGCGCCCTCGTCGTGCCCGAGTTCAGCAACTGCCTGGCCGGCACGACCATGGTCCGGGCCGTGGAGCTTATCGAGAAGGAAGTGGAGGTGCGCTTCGGCAAGGTGCGCGAGGAGGAGCTGTTCGACGCCCGCGAGGTCATCGTGGTCGGCACCACGGCTGACGCCATCAGCATGGTGCGCTACAACGACAAGCCCATCCACAACGCCAAGCCCGGCCCGGTGAGCAAGCGCATGCGCCAGCTCCTCCAGCAGGATTTGGTCGAGAACGGAGTGCCTTTCTAGGCAGGCCCGTCGAGAGAAAAGCCCCGGCATGCCGACATGCCGGGGCTTCATTCATCAGGTCGGCCAAGGCGCCGCGCCTTGCAGCAGTCGGCCGCCCGCATCGGAAGGATTCCATCATGCCCCACCCGACCCCGCTCCCGCTCTCCGTGGCGATTATCACGCTTAACGAGGAGCGCAACCTGCCGCGCTGCCTGGACAGCGTCAAGGACATCGCCGCCGAGATCGTGGTGGTCGATTCCGGCTCCACGGACAGGACCGTGGAGATCGCCCAGGGCTACGGGGCCAAGGTCGTGCACAACCCTTGGCCGGGCCATGTGAAGCAGAAGAATTTCGCCCTGGAACGCTGCACGCATGAGTGGGCGCTCAGTCTGGACGCGGACGAAGCCCTTTCGGACGAGTTGCGCCAGGCGCTGGTCCGCCTCTACGAGCGGCCCGAGGCCATGGCCGACGGCTACCTGCTCAACCGGCGCAACAACTACCTGGGGCAGTGGATTCGGCACGCCTGGTACCCGGAATGGCGCGTGCGCCTGGTGCGGCGCGGCAAGGCGCGCTGGGCCGGCCGCGACCCGCATGACAGGCTCGATGTCCAAGGCAGGGTGGAGCGGCTGACCGGCGGCGACTTCCTGCACTGGTCCTACCGGGACCTGGAGCACCATCTCCAGACAACGGTCAAGTACGCGCGCATAGGAGCGCAGGCCTATCTGGAGCAGGGCAAGGGCTTCCGCTGGCACAAGTTCCTGTTCTCGCCCGCCGCGCGCTTCCTCAAGATGCTCGTCCTCAAGCAGGCCTGGCGCGACGGCTGGCGCGGGGTGCTCATCAGCTACACGAGCGCCTTCTCGGTCTTCGCCAAGTACGCCTTCCTGCTGGAAGAGCGCATCAGGCGCGGGCGCGATAGGCCCTAGCGTGCCTTGGCTGCCAGCAGCCCCTCGTACAGCCTGACATATTCCCCGCACAGCCTGCCAAGGTCGTGGCGCTCCAGGACGTAGCGGCGGGCCTCGGCCGTCAGCCGCGCGCGAAGCGGCGCGTCGGCCAGCAGGCGCGCGACGGCGTCCGCCAATGCGGCGGCGTCGCCCACGGGGGCGAGAAGTCCCCGGCCAGTCACAAGCTCCTTGAGCCCTCCGGCCTCGGTGGAGGCCACGGGAACGCCCTCCAGGAAGGCGTCGAGCACCGTGCTGCCCAGGCCTTCCTCGCACGAGCTCATGACGAAGACGTCCAGGATGCGCACGTAGTCGATGACCCGCGGGCAGAAGCCCATGAAGTGGTAGATGCCGTCAAGCCCCAGTTCGTGCGACCTGGACTTGGCCGGCTCCATGAGAGGGCCGTCGCCGAAGTGGAGGAATGCGAAGTCGTCGCCGCGCATTTGGCGCAGCTTGGCCACGGCCTCGACCATGGTCAGCGGGTCCTTGTGCGGCACGAATGCGGCCACGGTGCCGAGAATACGGCGCTCGCCGAGACTCAGCGCGGCGCGCGTGCGCACTTCCAGCTCGTCCGCCGGAACGACGGCCGGCGTCAGGAGCACGGCCGAGGGGATGACCGGCGCGTCCCGCACGCCGAAGCCGGCCAGAATGTCGGCGATGGCTTGGGAGATGGCCACGGTGCGGTCCGTGAGCCGGTATTTGAGCCGTGCCGCCAGGCCCGAGGGCCGGAAGTCCACGCGCCGGGTATACACGAGCGGCGTGCGGTGCATGAACTTGGTGAACGCGGCCAGGCTCTGGCCCTTGGCCGTCTGGGCGTGCAGCATGTCAAAGCGGCCCCGGCAGCCGGCCAGGAAGGCCATGGCCGCGAGCTGGCCGGACACGGCATGCACGCGCACGGGCAATGCCGCCGCCTGTTCGGCCAGGGGGGCGCCGGCGCGACAGAGGAGCGAAACCTGCACTCCGGCCTGGGCCAGGCCGCGCAGGGTATACAGCGTCTGGCGCTCGCCGCCTCGCCAGGTCTTTTCAGTATTGATCTGCAAGACGCGCATGAATCCCTCGCTCAGACCATGTCCGCGTTCAACCCGGCAGTGCGCAGGGCTTGACGATACACGTCCAGGCTGCGCTCCAGGAAACGCCCCATGGTCAGGTCCGCGATGATGGCTTGCTGCTCCCGGGCCAGGGAGGCGCGGAAATCGGCATCGCCGGCCAGCCGCCCCAAGGCCTCGGCCAGGGCCTGCTCGTCGCCCGGCGGAACGAGGCCGCGCTGGCTCACGAGGTCGGGCATGACGCCCACGCTCGTGGAGACGATGGGTCTGCCGCAGGCCATGAGTTCAAGGGCCGCGCGGGCGATGGCCTCGGACCACTTGGAGGCGACCACGCCGCCGTCCAGGGCCGAAAGACAGGCGGGCACATCCTCGCGGCGGCCCGTGATGACGATATGGCGTTCCATTCCCGCCTCGGCGATCCAGGCGCGCACCTGGGCCTCGCTCGCCACGGCCTCGAAGCCCAGAAGCATGAGCTTCACTTGCTCCTGGCCATGGCGATGGAGCTCGGCCACGGCCCGGATGGTCTCGCGCTGGCCTTTGACCTCATCGAAGCGGCCCACCAGGCCCAGAATGAAATCCCGGTCGGAATAGCCGTATTCCTGCCGGACCCTGCGCCGCCCTTGGGGGTCGAAGCGGAAGCGCCCCGCGTCAACGCCCCCGAGCACGAGGTGTAGGCGCTCCTGGAGCACGCCGAGGCGCTCGTGCATGTGGCGTCCCATGGCCGAATTGGTCGTGACCACGGCGTCGGCCACGCGGCCGTGCAGGAGGCGGTTGGGCAGGTTGGCGCCGGGCAGGCGCTGGTCGCCGCGCGTGCGCACCAGGGCGAAGCCGCCCGTCCAGAAGCGCAGATGGCCCCAGACGAGGAAGGACTCGCCCCGATGGCAATTGACGATATCCGGCCGGAACTCGCGCACCAGGGCGCGCAGCTCCCCATGAAGCTGAAGCAGGCGCAGGGGGTTGTTGGTATTCAGATCCATCGTGCGGACCGACAGTCCCATTTCCAGGGCCTTGCGGTGCGAGGCCGTGCCCTCCAGCGTCAGCACGAGCACCTCGTGGCCGGCGTCCTGGAGGATGCGGCCGAGGTTCAGGGCGTACCAGGACGTGGCGTTGAACCAGCGGACGTTGTTGACTTGGATGATGCGCATGCCGGCCCTTGGCGATGAGAGGTGAGCGATGAAAGCCGTGAGATACAGGAGATCGCAGGCGATGGCAACGCCGCCAGACCGGTCGCGGCAAGGCCGACGGCGCGATCCGTCTCGGCGCGCGGGCCTCTTTCAGAACTCCGGCTTGCCCGAAACAGACGTGCCTCCCTGCTTCCAGGGAGGCACGTCGAATTCCTTCGCAAGGGGCGAGGCTGGGTAGCTCGCCAACGAAACGTGGGGTCCAGGGGCCCGCGGCCCCTGGTGGGTGGGGTCTGGGGAGGGCGA
>JAEYTO010000063.1 GCA_023433925.1 Pseudomonadota bacterium
CCACGCCTCACCCGCGCCAGGGGGTGACCCCCTGGACCCCGGTTTCGTGCGCGGGGTTTCATGGCCCTGTCGGGATGCCTGCTTGTGCCGGTATCGCAACCATGCCCCACGGCGCACCAGCGGGTAAATACGGGGTGCAGGGGCCCGTGGCCCTGCCGGGGTCAAGGGGCGGCGCCCCTTGTGGGTGGGGTGCTGGGGAGGGCGAAGCCCTTCCCAGCTCTTGGCCGCGGAGCATGAACCCGGACACGATACCGGTCCTTCCACCGGACTATGCGAGGAATCCGATGAAGCTGGCGATGGCGGGCAAGGGCGGCGTGGGCAAGACCTCCTTCACGGCCTGGCTGGGCGACTGGCTGGCGCGCCAGGGCCGCGACGTATGGCTCGTGGATGCGGACACGGCCCTGTCCCTGGGTCAGGCCTGCGGCCTGCCACGCGCTGAGCTGCCCGTGCCGCTCATCGCGCGCGAGGACCTCGTGCGCGAGCGCATCGGCTCGGGCATGATCAATCTCAATCCCGAGGTGGGCGATCTGCCCGAGGCGCTCTCGGTGGAACTGCCCGTGGAAGGCGCGGGCCGCAAGCGGCTGCTGGTCATGGGCTCCGTGAGCCGGGCCGGCGGCGGCTGCGCGTGCGCGGCCAACGCCCTGCTCAAGGCCCTGCTCCTGCACCTCGTTGTCGAGCGCGGGGCCTGGGTGCTCGTGGACCTGGAGGCCGGCGTGGAGCACCTCGGCCGGGGCACCGTGGAGTACGTGGACGGCCTGCTCGTGGTCAGCGATCCGAGCTGGCGCGGCCTGGAGACCGGAGCCGAGATCGGGCGCATGGCCGCCGAGCTCGGCCTGTCCAGCACGGCCCTCGTGGTCAACCGCTGCCCGCCGGGAACGGTGATTCCCACGATTCCCGGCCTGCCCAGGCAGGTCTTGACGCTGCCCGGCATCGAGGGCCTCGCGGCGCGGCAGCTCTCCTCGCCGTCCGTGCTCGGCCTGCCGGAGCGCGAAGCCATCGACGTCTTCTGCGCCCGGTGCATCGATCGCCTGGCCGGCTCCCGGCGCTGATCCTGGGTGGTTGACGATTCCGCGCGCGGGCGGCATCCTCACGCGCATGCCGCCTTCCGCGAGGCGTTTTTCATTGCGGCGCGCCTCACAGCGGCGGAAAGCACTGGACGCTGGCGGGCCCACGGTTTATTCCGACTCGCACGTTAACGATATTCAGTCCGCATACAATCCTCGGGAGAAATACACGTGTTCCAACGCAGGACCATCCTGGCCCTATTCCTTGCCGTCTGCCTGACGGCCGCATCCATGTCCTTCGCAACCGCCATGGCCGCCCAAGGCTCCGAATCCGCCCGCCCGCCACAGGGGGTGATCGACGACATCCTTCACCTGCGCGAACTTGCGCGCGACCCTTGTCTGGCCTTCGACCCGGCCAGGGTACGCAGCCTCCTCCAGTTCGTCAGGGAAGACAAGGCCGACCCTGCGTCCGTCGACCTGCAATCCATCGACGCCGCCACGAGCGCCTACTACGAGGAGACGATCAACCTGCCGCTTTCGCGCATAATCGATTACCATTTCAGCTCCGATTTCCCTCCCTTCCTCATCATGCCCTCCTCCATCCGGCTCAACGCCTGGGACACACCTCCCGCCGAGAGCGTCCCGGCTCTCTGGAAGCGGCTCGACGCCACGGCCGAGCCTTTCCTTCTGGCCCGCGGCGGCGAGCACGAGGAGATCACGCCCGACCTCGTCACCGGCGCCTACTTTCGCTACGACGCCACGCGGACCGTGATCCTGCTCAAGGATGGGGGCCGGCGCTACGTCATCAGCATCACGCTCCAGGACGATCCCTCGCAGATAGGCCGCAAGGGCGCGGTCATCGGCGACGATGCGGACTGGAACCACTTCTATTCCGGCATCGAGGGAGTGCCCATGGCCGGGCTCGGCTGGGCGAAATCCTACATGTACGAGGCCTTCGTCGTGAACGTGCTCCATGAGCCCGAGCCGGGCAAGCCCCTTACCCGCGGCGCATTCTTCAAGTGGCTCAACGCCGGCTGGTCGGGCATCAACATGACCAAGCGCCACCATCTCGTGGAAGGATTCCAGCGCTTCTTCCAGGGATACAAGACCATGCTCGAATCCCCCGCCTTGCCGTCGCCGGAGCAACTGGCCAAGCTCGTCCGCCAGGTCCAGAGCCTTCCCGAGGCCGAGCTCATGGCGCGGCTCAAGCCATACGCCGAGTCCATCGAGCGGCTCGCGGCCACGGACAAGGGCAAGCTGTCGCGCCGGGAGTACGCCCCGCTCATCAAGAACGGCGCGTTCCTGGCCAAGTACACCCGCGAGGAGCGCGAGGCCACGCTGCTCAAGGAGTACATGAAGGCTATCGTGGGCAAGCCCACGCCAGTGGAGAAGCCGACGCTGGAGTAAAAACGGAAAAGGGGACCCGAGGGTCCCCTTCGCATTTCTTGACTGGAGCGCCGGCGGCTATGCGCCCACCCTGGCCAGCCACTCGCGCATCTTCGCGAGCTGCTCGCGCACGCGGGCCGGGGCCGTGCCGCCGGGGATGGTGCGCCGGGCCACGGCGGCCTCGTAGGACAGAATCTGGAACACGTCCTGACCGATGAGTTCCGAGAAACCGCGCAGCTCGTCCAGGCTCAAATCCTCCAGCTTCCTGCCCCTCTCCTCGCACCAGGCAACGGCTCGGCCGGTGACGTGATGCGCCTCGCGGAAGGGCAGCCCCTTGCCCACGAGATAGTCGGCCAGCTCCGTGGCGTTGAGGAAGCCGCGCCCCAGGGCCGCGCGCATGGCCTCGGGCACGAAGGCCATCTCGGCGAGCATGCCGGCCATGCAGTCCAGGGACAGGCGCACGGTCTTGTCCGTGTCGAAGAAGGGCTCCTTGTCCTCCTGGAGGTCGCGGTTGTAGGTCAGCGGCAGGCCCTTGAGCGTGGTCAACAGGCCCATGAGGCTGCCGTAGACCCGGCCGGTCTTGCCGCGCATGAGCTCGGCCACGTCCGGGTTCTTCTTCTGGGGCATGATGCTCGAGCCCGTGGCGTAGCCGTCGGGCAGGCGCACGAAGCCGAAGGCCGGGTTGGCCCAGATGATGAGTTCCTCGCACAGCCGGCTCAGGTGGGCCATGATCAGACTGCCGCAGAACAGCGCCTCGGCCGCGAAGTCGCGGTCGGACACGGCGTCCATGCTGTTGCGGAACGTGGCCGGGAAGCCGACGTCCTCGGCCACGGACTGCGGGTCTAGAGGATAGGTCGTGCCGGCCAGTGCCGCCGCGCCGAGCGGCGAGACGCGCACGCGCTTCAGGCAGTCCTCGACGCGCTCGTGGTCGCGGCGCAGCATCTGGGCATAGGCCAGCAGATGGTGGCCCAGGCTCACGGGCTGCGCCGGCTGGAGGTGCGTGTGGCCCGGAAGGAGCGTCTCGACGTGCTCATCGGCGCGCTCGCAGAGCACCCCCACGAGCCGGGCCAGCAGCTCGCCCCACATGGCCAGCCGCCGCGAAACGTGCAGCCGGAAGTCCAGCGCCACCTGGTCGTTGCGGCTGCGGCCCGTGTGCAGCCTCTTGCCCGCGTCGCCGATCAGCTCGGTCAGGCGGGCCTCGATGTTCATGTGCACGTCCTCGCGGTCCGTGCGCCAGGCGAACTCGCCGCGCTCGATTTCGGCCCGCACGGCGTCGAGACCGGCCACGATGGCCTCCGCCTCGGCCTGGGCGATGACGCATTGCCGCGCGAGCATGCGCGCGTGCGCCTTGGAGCCCGCGATGTCCTCGGCCCACAGCTCGCGGTCAAAGGACACGGATTCGGTATAAGCCTCCACGAGCGCGTCCGTGCCGCCCGTGAACCGTCCGCCCCAGAGTTTCTTATCGGCCATGCGCGTCTCCTGTCTCGTTTCGCTCGCCAGGCAGATCGACCGAGAGAGGGCGGCACCCTCTCTCGGACTCTCTCCCGGCAGGGGAGTGATTCCCCTGCACCCCCAGTATGAACTGGCGGGTAACTAAAGCACCTTGCGATTCAACCGAGAGAGGGCGGTGCCCTTTCTCAGGCTCTCTCCCGGCAGGGGAGTGATTCCCCTGCCCCCCAGTTGAATGGGCGAGAGTTTTTCCAGTTCAATTGCAACCTGCTATAAATTGCAATTCGCTGTGGCGCCACCGTGGCAATGCTCCAGAACGGCACGCGAATACTATCAACGCGCACGGCGCGCAAGCCACGGCCGCGAGCCGCCTTGGCCCGAGCGCCTTCTTCGGCGGATTCCCCTTGCCCGCCGATGGCTGGATAGTGATAGGAGAATAGAGACTGGCGCCGGGATTGGGAGTTGTGGCATGGCCAAGATGGATATCGACCAGCACTGGGCCCAGACTCAGACAGCCGAGGCGATTCTGGCCGGCCTGGACGCAGGTCCGGCCGGGCTCCCGACTCCCGAGGCCAGGGCCCGGCTCAGGCGTTTCGGGAGCAACACGCTCTATCACCCGCATCGCAAGTCCCTCGTGCTGCGTTTCTTGGCCAACTTCACGCACATCATGGCCCTGCTCCTGTGGGCGGGCGGTCTCATCGGATTCCTGGCCGGCCTGCCCCAGCTCGGCGTATCCATCTGGCTCGTCAACATCATCAACGGCTGCTTCAGCTTCTGGATGGAATACCGGGCCGGAAAGGCCATGGAGTCCCTTAGCCGGCTCATGCCGCAATCAGCCACTGTCCTGCGCGACGGCGGGGCCGCACGGATGGACGTCGCGGACATCGTGCCGGGCGATGTGATCCTGCTCGCCGAGGGCGATCGGGTGCCGGCCGACGGCAGAGTCGTCGAGGAGCGTCGCCTGCGTTTGGACGAATCGGCCTTGACCGGCGAGTCCCTGCCGGCCTCCAAGACGGCCGAGATCGCGGACGGAAGCGCTCTTTTCGCCTCCAACCTGGTCTTCGCGGGCACGTCGGTCTCCGCTGGCGAAGGCCGAGCCGTCGTCTTCGCCACGGGCCCGGACACGAACTTCGGACGCATCGCCGGAGCGGCCCGCTCCGTGCACGACGAGCCCAGCCCGCTCCAGAAGGAGCTTTCGCGCGTCACGACCAGCATCAGCTTCATCGCCCTGGGCGTGGGCCTCGTTTTCTTCCTGTTGGCCGCGGCGTTCGTGGGGGTTCGGCCGTCCGAGAGCTTCATTTTCGCCCTGGGCATGATCGTGGCCTTCGTTCCAGAGGGCCTGCTGCCCACCGTGACCCTGTCCCTGGCCATGGGCGTGCGCCGCATGGCGGCCAACAACGCGCTCATCAAGCGCCTGTCGTCCGTCGAGACCCTCGGCTGCGCCACGGTCATCTGCACGGACAAGACCGGCACGCTGACTGAGAACGAGATGACCGTGGCCTTTCTGTGGACATTGGGGACACCAAGCCGCGAGCGGCGCGTATCCGGCGTGGGCTATGGCCTGGACGGGCGCATGGAGTACGTGGACGAGGCCGCCCTGGCCGCCCTCAAGGCCGGCTGCGTCTGCAACACGGCACGACTGGTCCCCGAGCCCTTGGGCGACCCGACCGAGATCGCCCTGCTCGTGGCCGCGGCCAAGGCGGGGCTGGATCCGGAGGCCGTCCGCGCCGGGCATCCTCGCATCCACGAGATCCCCTTCGACTCCGAACGCAAGCGCATGTCCGTGATCGTCGAGGAAAACGGCCGCAAGGTCGCCTATGTCAAAGGCGCCCCGGATGTCATCGCCGCCCTCGACCGTCGCTCGTCCGGCAGCGCCGGCACAGGGCTCCAGCCAGGATCGGCCTTGGCGGAATTGGCCAAGGCCAACGAGACGTATGCCCGCGCCGGCTACCGCGTCCTGGCCCTGGCCCGCAGGGAGCTGCCCGACTCGTTCAGCCTGCCAGACGACCCGGACCTCCTGCCGCCCGAGGCCGTGGAGGCGGACCTCGACATCCTCGGCCTCGCGGCCATGCTCGACCCGCCGCGTCCGGGCGTGCTGGAGGCCGTGGACCGCTGCCACGCAGCCGGCATCCGCATCATCATGATCACCGGCGACAACCCGCTCACGGCCGAGAGCATCGCGCGTCACCTGAATATCATCCGCGGCGCGCAAGCCACGGTCATCTCGGGCGCGGATCTCGCGCGCATGGACGACCAGACCCTGTACGAGAAGCTCCGGGGCGAGGCCGTGTTCGCCCGCGTCTCCTCCGAGAGCAAGCTGCGCATCGTGGAGACCCTACACCGCCACGGCGAGGTCGTGGCCATGACCGGCGACGGCGTTAACGACGCCCCGGCGCTCAAGCGCGCCGACATCGGCGTGGCCATGGGCAAGGCCGGCACCGACGCGGCCAAGGAGGCGGCGGACATGATCCTGACCGACGACAACTTCGCGACCATTGTCCGGGCCATCGAGGAAGGCCGCGCCGTCTACGCCAACATCAAGAAGTTCATCGCCTACATCTTCACGAGCAACATCCCCGAGGCCATCCCCTTCTTCCTGTTCGTCATGAGCCTCGGTCGCATACCGCTCGCCCTAGGCATAATGCTCATCCTGGCCGTGGATCTGGGGACCGACATGCTGCCCGCCATCGCCCTGGGCGCCGAGCCCGCCGATCCGAGCGTCATGGACGCACCGCCGCGCAGCCTGCGGGAGCGCGTCATTACCCCCGCCCTCCTGCGGCGTTCCTTTCTGTACCTGGGGCTCATCCAGGGTCTGGCCTGCATGGCCGTCTTCTACTATGCCTTTTGGACGAACGGTTATGCCGGACAATGGCTCGACCTGCCGCACAGCGGCCCGCTCTACGAATCGGCCACGGCCCTGACCTTCGCGGCCGTCGTGGCCACCCAGATCGGCAACTTCTTCGCCCAGCGGGCCGGCGAACGCTCCGTCTTCCGCACTCCTTTGGGGGGCAACCGCCTCCTGTGGCCCAGCATCGCCACGGAGCTTGCCGTCATGATCCTGGTCATCCATGCGCCGGTCATGCAGCGCATCTTCGGCACCGCGCCATTCGCGGCCAGGGACTGGCTCCTGCTCGCGGCGCTGGTTCCCCTGCTCCCCCTGGCCGACGAGTTGCGCAAGCTGGCTCATCGGACCTGGCGGGCCTGGCGGACACGGGCGCGATCCACCTCGGACAGGCCGGCCGTCTGAAAAAGGACGAGGCGCGCATCCCGTCCGCACCGGAACGGGTCGCGCGCCTCGCGGCAATGAATAGGGGAGCCAGGCTCCCCGGTCTGTCGCTACTTGGCCTTGAACCCGCGCACGCGCAGGCCCTGGAGCCGGATGAAGCCGGCGGCGTCCTTCTGGTCGTAGACCACGTCCTCCTCGAAGGTCGCCAGCGCGGCGTCATAGAGCGAGTACGGCGACTTGCGCGCCACCGGGTACACGCCGCCCTTGTAGAGCTTCACGCGCACGGCGCCCGTGACCTTCTCCTGAGTCTTGTCGATCATGGTCTGCAACGTCTCGCGCTCGGGCGAGAACCAGAAGCCGTAGTAGACCATCTCGGCGTAGCGCGGGATGAGCGAGTCGCGCATGTGCATGACCTCGCGGTCGAGAGTCAGGCTCTCCAGGTCGCGGTGCGCGGCATGGATGATGGTCCCGCCCGGCGTCTCGTACACGCCGCGCGACTTCATGCCCACGAAGCGGTTCTCGACCATGTCCAGGCGGCCCACGCCGTGCCTGCCGCCGATCTTGTTGAGCTTCCTGATGATGGCCGCGGGCGGAAGCCTCTCGCCGTCGATGCTCACGGGATCGCCGGCCTCGAAGCCGATCTCGATGAGCTCGGGCTGGTCCGGGGCCTTCTCGGGCGGCACGCTGAGCAGGTACGAGGCCGGGCCGGCCTCATTCCACGGATCCTCCAGCTCGCCGCCCTCGAAGGACAGGTGCAGGAGATTGCGGTCGCAGCTGTAGGGCTTCTCCTTGGTCACGGGCACCGGGATGCCGTGCTCCTTGGCGAAGTTCACGAGGTCGGTGCGCGACTTGAAGGTCCACTCGCGCCAGGGCGCGATGGTCTTGAGGCGCGGGGCCAGGGCCATGGTGGTCAGCTCGAAGCGCACCTGGTCGTTGCCCTTGCCGGTCGCGCCATGGGCCACGGCCTGGGCGCCCTCGGCCAGGGCGATCTCGACCATGCGCTTGGCGATGAGCGGTCGGGCGATGGACGTGCCGAGCAGGTAGCGGCCCTCGTACAGGGCTCCGGCGCGCATCATGGGGAAGATGAAGTCGCGGGCGAACTCCTCCTGGAGGTCCTCGATGTAGGCCTTGGACGCGCCGGTCTTCCTGGCCTTGTCCTCCAGGCCGTCCAGCTCCTCCTCCTGGCCCAGGTCGGCCGTGAAGGTAATGACCTCGCAGTCGTAGGTCGTCTTAATCCACTTGAGGATGATGGAGGTGTCCAGGCCGCCGGAGTAGGCCAGGACGACTTTCTTGATCTCGCTCATATCGGACCCTCGCTGATGGTGTGCGGCTTCATGGCTTACTGCCGGACGATACCCTTCCGCTTGCGGGCCGACAGATCCGGAAGCGGGCCAGGGGATCGCCTCCCTGGCGGGGAAATCCGGAGAGGAGCGAGCCCGTAAGACTGGGTGGCGTCCCTCTCCTGTTGAACTCTCAGATCGTATGGATCGGCAGCGGGCCGGGGCGGTCGTCCGCGAACTCCCTGCCCGTGGCCTCGGGCGCATGGCCGTAGACCCACTCCAGAACGGCCTTCTGCATGTGCAGGCGGTTCTCGGCCTGATCCCAGACGATGGAGGCCGGACCTTCCATGACCTCGTCGGTGATCTCCTCGCCGCGGTGGGCCGGCAGGCAGTGCATGACCTTGACCGACGGGTCGGCCAGGGCGAGCAGATCGTCGTTGACCTGGAAGGCCGCGAACTTCTTGGCGCGGGCCTCCTGCTCGGACTCCTGGCCCATGGAGGCCCACACGTCGGTGTTCACGTAGTGCGCGCCGTCCACGGCCAGCTTCGGGTCGTGGGAGATATGGATGCGCGCGCCGAGCTTGAGGGCCTTGCCCAGGATGCGCGTGTCGGGCTCGAAGCCCTGGGGGACGGCCAGGGCCAGGTAGAACGGAAAGTACACGGCGGCATTGATCCAGGAGTTGGCCATGTTGTTGCCGTCGCCGATCCAGGCCACCTTGAGGTCCTTGAAGGACGGAGTGCGCTCGTACATGGTCAGCAGGTCGCTGAGCACCTGGCAGGGGTGGTGCAGGTCGGACAGCGCGTTGACCACGGGGATGCTGGCATGCTCGGCCAGATCCTCGAGCTTCTCCTGGCCGAAGGTGCGCACGATCATGCCCGCGCAGTAGCGCGAGATGACGCGGGCCGTGTCCTTGAGCGGCTCGCTGCGGCCAAGCTGCGACTCGTTGGGGGTCATGAAGATGGTGTCGCCGCCCAGGTGGCGCACGGCCATCTCGAAGGACAGGCGCGTGCGCGTCGAAGCCTTCTCGAAGATCATGACCAGCACCTTGCCGGCCAGGATCTGGCTCCGGTGATCCGTGTCCTTCATCTCCTTGGCCCGCTTCACCAGGGCCCAGGACTGGGACTTGGGCATATCCAGGATGTCGAGGAAGTGTTTCCACCTGCTGTGCATGGCGCGCTCCGTGAACAAGGCGGTCTTCATGCGGCGATGCGCATGAGAAAAAACGCTAACTTATTCGCCGGGAGGGCGCTTGTAAAGCGCTTTGCGCGCCGAAGCGTCGCCTCGGGTCCGGCCGGCTCGCGCGCCGAGCGCCTCAGAGCATTTTCACCTTGAAAATGCTCTGCAAGCCAGGCCTTGGCCTTGCTTGCCGTCGCGCAGGCGCAGGTGCGATTCACTTGCGCCGTCAACGCCGAAGCGAACGTCTTAAGGTTGATCTGCCCTAATCGCCCAGCATGTCCACGGCCTGTTCGGTCAGGGCCTCCATGAGCTCACCGTGGTCGTGGCCGGCCAGGTGGAGCACGCCGTGGGCCAGCAGGCGCACGAGGTGCTCGCGGGGCGGCTGGCCGTAGAGGAAGGCCTCGCGCTCCAGGGTATCCACGGACAGGACGAGCTCGCCGAGCCAGGGCTCCTGCCCCGCCTCGTCTTCCTCGCCGACGACGCCCTGCTCCCCGGCCGGGAAGCTCAGCACGTTGGTCGGTCCCACGCAGCCCATGAACTCGGCGTTGCGCCGGGCCATGTCCGCGTCGCCCACCAGGTGCAGGTCAAAGGAACCGCCGGACAGGCCGAGCACGTCCAGGAGGTCGCGGCTCAAAGCCATGATCTCGCGGCGGCTCACGGGAAAGGCCGGCGGCAGGCGCAGGCCTTTCTGAATGGATAGGGTAACGGGCATGGCGCTGGCCCGGCTCTACTGGTGCATGGGGTACATGGGCGGGGTCACGGGCTTGCTCCCGCCCTGGCCTGCCGAGCCGTCGGTCTTCTCGCCGGGGTACTCGATGCGGCTGTGGAAGATGCCGGTGAGGATGCGCAGGAAGGCATCGGTGAGCAGGTGCAGGTCCTTGAGGGTCAGCTCGGACTCGTCGAGCTGACCCTCGGTGAAGATGGTGCGGATCATCTTCTGAATGTGCCCCTTGAGACGGCTGGGCGTGGGATCGACCAGGGTGCGGCTGGAGGCCTCGATGGCGTCGGCGAGCAGGATGAGCCCGGCCTCCTTGGTCTGCGGCTTGGGGCCGGGATAGCGGTAGTCTTCCTCGCGCACGGCATCCTCGCCCTTGGCCTCGGCCAGCTCCTGGGCCTTGTGGAAGAAGTAGGTGATGAGCGACGTGCCGTGATGCTGCTGGATGATGTCCGTGATCTCGGGCCCGAGCTTGTGCTCCTTGGCCAGCTCCACGCCCTTCTTGGCGTGGGAGATGAGCACCAGCGCGCTCATGGACGGCGCGAGCTTGTCGTGCTTGTTGCCGCAGCCGAACTGGTTCTCGATGAAGTAGTGCGGGTTCTTGAGCTTGCCGATGTCGTGGTACAGGGCCGCGACCTTGGCCAGCAGAGGGTTGGCGCCGATGGCCCGGGCCCCGGCCTCGACCATGTTCGAGACCACCAGGGCATGATGGTAGGTGCCTGGCGCGCTGACCATGAGCTCTTGCAGGAGCGGCTGCTCCAGGTTCAGGAGCTCCATGAGCTTGAAGCGGGACGTGTAGCCGAAAACGTGCTCGGTGATGGGCGACAGGGCGAGTACGGCCAGAAGCGAGAGCAGACCGCAGGTGAACACGAGCACCGTGCCGCTCCAGATGCCGGCCTGGCTGGGGGCGTTGAGCATGAGCACGCCGACCCAGCACAGAAGGAGCGCGCCCATCTGTGGGAAGATGCTGGACAGGAGTTCGATGCGGTTCTGGGCGCGCTTGATGAAGAAGACGTAGAACATGCCCGAGATGAAGTAGAAGATGACCAGCTCAAGGCCCCCGCCGGCCAGCTTGCCGCACAGGAAAGCCAGCAGGAGCCCGGCGAGGAGGCAGATGATCATGGGGAAGAACAGGGCCAGCACGCCCATGGCGCCGGCCACGGGCAGCAGGTAGGGGAGCATCTCCGGGCTCACCTTGGCGAAGACGATGCCTTGGGCCAGCGGCGTCTTGATGATGGCGAGCACCTTGGCCAGGCCTCCGAAGAGGAAGATGGCCGAGCCCAGGAACACGGCGTCGCGCATGGCGATGTCGCGGGTGCGGGCCTCCATGGTCGAGAAGAACAGGCCGAGCAGGAGGAGGAAGCTGATGACGAAGGTGCCCGCGGCCTGCAAGGGCATGAAAAAGCTCTTCTGGCGCGTGTACAGGGCCTGGATCTTGAACTGCTGGTCGGCGGTCACCCGCTCGCCCTGGCGCACGATGATCTCGCCCTTCTTGATCTGCGTGTAGACCGGCTCCACGGCCTCCATGACCTCGCGCTTGCGGATCTGGGTGGCCTCGCGGTTGAAGGTCAGGCTCGGCACGGCCATGGGGTGGATGAGATCCTCCACGGCGCGGCGGAAGCGGATGGGTTTCTTGAGATCGTTGCGCAGGAAGTTCTCCAGGTCCGTGCGGAACTGGCCCAGGTCGCGGATGAGCTGCAGGTCGGCCTTGAGGCTTTCCTGGTCGCTGCCGAGATCGCGGATGATGATGCCGCCTTTGTAAGGCAGAAGCAGCCGCTTCTCGCCCACCACGCCGTGGTCGGAGTAGGATTCGATCCAGGGCAGGATGGTCTCGGTGAGCAACTGCCGGAATTCCTCGGTGCGCCACATGAACAGGCTGCGCGAGCTGATCTCCGAGTTGAGGCTCTCGGCGATCTGCCAGCGCAGCTGCTCCAGGTCCTGGGTGGGCGTGGCCGCGACCTGATCGAGGATCCTGGTCACGCGGCGCTTGAGATCGGCCACGGCCTCGTGGCTCAGATCATAGACCGGCGGCTGGGCGGCCGAGACCTGCTCGCGCTTGCGATGGGTCGCCTCGGCCTCCTCCAGGAGAAGATCCTCGTCGGCGGTGATGTCCTGGCTGGCGATCTCGCCGGCCACGTAGATCATGATGGGCCGCTCGAAGCGCAGGCCGGCCATGAGGCTCAAGGCCATGAGCACGCCCACGAGCACCAGCAGTCCGCTGGTGTCGCTGCTGAGCGTGAGGCTCAGGCCGACCCTGGCCTTGGCGCCAAGGACCGACTTGAGGCCGGCCTTGGACGCCGCGCCGTTAGCCTTTTTCTTCGACAGCCTGGGAATGGCGCTCATATGCATTGACGATGCGGCCCACCAGCGGATGCCGGATGACATCCCGCTCCTGGAAGGTGATCATGCTTATGCCCGGGATGCCGACCAGCACCTTGCGGGCATGGATAAGTCCCGAGCTGGACTTGCCCGGCAGGTCGATCTGGGTCACGTCGCCCGTGACCACGACCTTGGAGCCGAAGCCGAGCCGGGTCAGGAACATCTTCATCTGCTCGATGGTCGTATTCTGGGCCTCGTCCAGTATGATGAAGGCGTCGTTCAGGGTCCTGCCGCGCATGAAGGCCAGCGGCGCGATCTCGATGACCCCCGTCTCCAGCATCTCCTGCACCTTGCCGAACTCGATCATGTCGTGCAGGGCGTCATACAGCGGACGCAGATAGGGGTTGACCTTCTCCACGAGGTCGCCGGGCAGGAACCCGAGCTTCTCTCCGGCCTCCACGGCCGGCCGGGTCAGCACGAGGCGCTTGACCTTGCGCGCGTTGAGCGCGGCCACGGCCATGGCCACGGCCAGGTAGGTCTTGCCCGTGCCCGCGGGTCCGATGCCGAAGACCATGTCATTGTCGCGGATGGACTCCATGTAGGCGCGCTGCGTGGGGGTCTTGGGCGCCACCGTGCGCCTGCGCGAGACCGGAATGCTCAGGCCCTCGAAGACCGAGCCCAGGCTGGTCCCGCTGTCCCTGGAGACGATGCGCCAGCCCTGGTCGATGTCCTGGGGCGAGAGCTGGCGCCCCGACTTGGCCAGGTCGTAGAGCTGGGCCATGAGGTTGGCCGCCGCGTCCAACCTGCCCTCGTCGTCCGAGCGCAGGACCAGGGACGTACCGCGGGTGTCCGCGGACACGCCGCTCAAGTCGCTGACCAGCTTGACGTGGCTGTTGTGCGGCCCGAACAGGCTGCTGGCCAGCGCGCAATCATCGAATTCTAGCCGCCGTATATGGCGGTTGGCTTCGTTCATGACGCCTCGTATGCAATCGCTCCTGTCCCTGTGGACAAAGAGTTATGTAAAGGTTTTTCACGCAGCCGTCCAATTCTCATCGCAACGGGCCGGCGCAAGGAAACATGGGCGGTGGCGGAGCGGGTCAGGCGGGCAGCGTGAGCTTGAGCCGCTCGGGCAGATCGGGGTCAAGGTCCACGCGCAAGGTCTGTCGGACCTCATCGACGCGCACCAGCCCAAGGGCCGCGCCCTTGATCTTGCGCACATCCTTGATCAGGGCGCAGAACACGTCGGCCTTGGCTTCGCCGGCATAGCCGCTGGCGAGGCCGGCGATGATAGCGGCCTCGCGCATGCTCCGCTCCGGCACTTCCTGGCCCGGATGGTCGCGCTTGAGCACCACGTGCGCGCCGGGCCGGTGCGCGGCATGGAACCACAGGTCGAAAGGGCTGGCCGCCTTGCCGAGCAGCTTGTGGCCCGCCTCCTGGTTCTTGCCCCGCAGGACACGGAATCCGTCGCTGGTGGTGAAGATCGACACGGCCAGGCCGCGCAGGCGCTGGGACAGGAGCGGCCGGTCGTCGATCTTGGCCTTTGCGGGCTTGCGCTCCTCGGCGAGCGCCGGCTCCCCGGACTGGTCGCGCAACTCGGCCTCAAGCCGCGCCTTGCGCGCCTCCACCACGGCCAGCCCCCGGCGGCCCTTGGCCGCCTGTTGAAAGAGCCGCTCCATGTTCTCGGTCACGCTCATGCGCGTGTTCAGCTCCACCGTGACCTCGCCGCTCACGGGATGGCGAGCGGTGATGCGCTCGGGAGTCGGGCCGTTCTTGTGCCTGTAGAGCTCGGCCTGAAGCACCTCGGCCTGGGCCTTGAGTTCCGCCAGGCGCACGAGCCGCTCTCGGTCGGCTTCCAGGCGCTCGATGCCGCGCCGTATGCGGCGCTCGCGAGCCTTGAACAGCTCGCGCTCCCCGGCCGACTCGCCGTGGGCCAAGCCGGCGAAGAAGGCCGGCTCGCCATAAGCGGCCGAAGCCGCCAGAGCGCTGTCGAAAGCCCGCGCAACGGCCTGGCCGGACTTGTCCTCGGGCGGCCAGGCGCTCAGGCCCACGGGCGCGTCATCGAGGTACGATACGTAGATAGGACCGGCCGGGGCTTTGGCAAGGGACGCGTGGAAGCGGGCGGCCTCGTCCGCGGGCAGGGACTTGAGCCGCCGGCGCAACGCCGGGGAGATGTGCGGGAATTCCTTCCAGATGTCGGGGTCGTTCAAGGCCCGCTCGAGCGGAGGCCAGGGCGGTTCGGCCCCGAAGCTCGGCTCCAGCTCGTCTGCCAGGCGCGGGCCCTCGTGCATGTCGAGGATGAGATAGCGGCCTTCGGCCGGCGAGCCCGGAGCGGCCGGTGACAGCTCCCAGGCCAGGCGCAGCCTGGGCCAGTCCACGCACCAGCCGGTCAGCCTGCGGCCAGCGAGGCGCTTGCGGAACCACATGGCCGCGGCCGGGGCTGTCTGGGGGTTTTGCGGCTTGATCCCGGAGAGCAGGAGCAGAGCATCTTTCCTGGCCGGGCGGAACAGGAGCATGACCTTGCCGCCCCTGGCGCCGAGCGCGAAAGTCCAAAAACCTTTTGCCGGGCTGTAGATCTTCTCGATGCGGCGGCCGACAAGCTCCGGCCCCAGCTCGAGGCTCAGGGAGCGGAATACGTGCGCGTCCATGGAGCAGGATTATTGCGAAAGAGCGAGGGATCGGGGAGGGCGTCCTGCTGAGCCGGGCTAGGTCTCGGCGCGCTGGTGCTCCTCCTCCTCCTGCTTGCTCTTGCACTGGATGCACAGGGTTGTCACGGGTCGGGCCTTGAGCCTGGGCACGCTGATCTCCTCGCCGCACTCCTCGCAGATGCCGTAGGCGCCCTCGTCGATGCGCTGGATGGCCTCCTTGATCTTCTTGATCAGCCGGCGCTCGCGGTCGCGCAGCCGGAGGGTGAAGGCGCGGTCGGACTCGGCGGTGGCCCGGTCCGCGGGATCGGCATAGACCTCGACCATGTCCGTCATGTCCTCGATGGTTTCGTCGCCCTGCTTGACGATATCGTTCAGCATGTCACTCAAGTGCTTGCGGAAGAACTCGATGTCCTTGGGGTCCATGCGTACTCCCTCGTAAATGCGGTCTAATGGCGAAAGGCCCTTGCGGGCCGAAATAAGCACACCTGATTAATTCAATCCCTACGTGAAGTAAAGCCTTGCCGGTTGATTTTCTGCGCCCCACCAGCCTGGAACCGAGGCTGGACCAGGGCTTCCAGTCCGACCGATTTTGCCGTAGCCTCGGGCCGCCCATATCGGAGGTTGAGCATGCCGGACACACGCGACCCGACGCCTTTCGCGCAACTGGGCCAAGCCCGGCTGCTGGCCGACATCCTGGCCAGCGCCTGCAAGGGCCGTCCCGACGTGCCCGTGCGCGCCTATGTTCAGGGCGCCCACCTGCTCGGCGCGCGCGGCCGCGGCGGGCTGCCCATGGGCCTGTGCTCCAGGGCCGCGCCGCACGGCGAGCCTCCGGGCGTCGAGCTGCACACGCTGCCCGCCTCGGCCAAGGAGACCGCCGAGCTGCTCCTTGGCCGCCATGACGAGCCGGACCTGACGGCCTTCGGCATGGCCGCCGTGAACCTGCTCCTGCCGCCGCCCGCGGCCGCGACGCCCATGAAGGCGCAAGAGCTAATCATGGCCAAGGGCCGTGGCAAGCGGGTGGCGGTCATCGGCCATTTTCCCTTCGTGGAGCGCATGGGCGGCGAGTTCGCGGACCTGTGGGTCATCGAGAAGGACCCGCGTCCGGGCGACCGGAGCGAACACGAGGCCGAGTCCCTCCTGCCCCGGGCCGACGTGGTGGCGCTCACCGGAACCACCCTGCTCAACGGGACCTGCGAGCGGCTGCTCGGGCTCTGCCGCCCCGGCGCCTTCAGGCTCATGCTCGGGCCGAGCACGCCGTTCGCGGCCAGCCTGCTGGACTGGGGCCTGCATGCCCTGTGCGGCGCGCGCGTGCTCGACCCGGACCTGGCCGCCGCCGGCATCCTGGATGGCGAGCCTTTCAAGAGCCTGCGAGGAATCGAGCAGCTTGCCTGGCTGAGATGACAAATTATTTTTTTCATGTCGCATAGGCTTGACACTTCAAGGGGAAGCCCTTAGATAGAGCCCTCGCTTTTGAGTGAGCGGGAATAACTCAGTGGTAGAGTGCAACCTTGCCAAGGTTGAAGTCGCGGGTTCAAATCCCGTTTCCCGCTCCAACGAAATTTCGGCGGCATAGCCAAGTGGTAAGGCAGAGGTCTGCAAAACCTCCATTCTCCGGTTCAAATCCGGATGCCGCCTCCATAGATGAGCGGGAATAACTCAGTGGTAGAGTGCAACCTTGCCAAGGTTGAAGTCGCGGGTTCAAATCCCGTTTCCCGCTCCAAATAGTTCGGCCGGCCCCCTCGCACGAGATGGCCGGCCTTTTGTTTATCTCTGACCGACCAATTCCCGCCGCTGTCTGTCCTCCCCCATCGCGGCCGTTCCCGGCCCTGGTGGGCTTGCAGGCTCCCGGCAAACCAAGGAGCGCCAAGTGAACATGAACCGGAACACAGGCGGGGAGCCGGCCCGTGACGCATCCCGAGACGTGCGGCTGGACGCCCCGCTGGACGAGCTCCTGGACGCGGCCAGGGCGCGCTACAAGGTGGCCTTCGAGCCCATGAGCATCGGCGAGCACGCGCTGGAGATCCTCCAGATCACGGACATGGACAGCTACGTGGAGGCCCTGGCCGCGCGGCTCGAGCCCGGCGACAGCCTGGAGCTGCCCTTCTGGGCCAAGATATGGCGCACCTCCCTGCTCCTCTCCTACTATGTCCAGCGCCTGCCGGCCCAAGGGCGCAGGATGCTCGAAATCGGCGCCGGCGTGGGGGTCTGCGGCCTGTTCGCCGCCAAGCACGGCTTCGACGTGACCATCACGGACATCCACCCCGACGCCCTGCTCTTCACGCAGATCAACGTGCTCAAGAACGGCCTGCAAGACCGCGCCCGCGTGGCTCGGGCCGACTTCACCCAGGACCGGCTCGGCCGGCGCTTCGACATCATCCTCGGCTCCGAGGTCCTCTACAAGGAGGACACCTACCGCCCGCTGACCAAGTTCCTACTGGCCCATCTGGAGAACTCGCCCGAGGCCGAGATCGTGCTGGCCAAGGAGTACACGCGCAAGGCCGCCAAGTTCTTCAACCTGGCCGAGCGCGAATTCGATATCAAGAGCCAGAACATCGGCTACAAAACCACCCCCCAGGCAGGCGACCAGGAGAAGCACTTGTGCACCATCTATCGCCTGCGACCAAGGAAGATCGGGTGAAGAAAATGCCCAGACTCAGCGACTGCATCAAGACCTACACCGCGGACCAGGACAAGGCCGTGCTCCCGGCGGAGACTATCCGCAGGGTGCGCGGGCTGCTCGAATCCCAGGGCCAGGGCATCCTGGCCGAGACCAGGCGCATCGACTCCGGCCGGCTGGACATCCCCGTGTTCCTGAGCGTTTGCGGCCCCCGCGCCCGTCAGGTCATGCCCACGCGCAAGCAGATGGGCAAGGGCGCCTCGCCCGAGCAAGCCGAGGCGTCCGCGCTCATGGAGCTCATGGAGCGCTACAGCTTCTTCTCCTTCTGGGACAGCGGGGCCAACTTCGAGGAGCTGACCTGGAGCGAGGCCCAGGCCCGCTGGCCCGGCCAGGTCATGCCCCTCGCGGAGATGCTGGCCAGCGTGGGCGAGCGGCTGCCCGACGAGGCCGCGCGCGGCGTGCTCGACCTGGTGACTTGGCGTTTCAGCAAGGCCCTGCACGTGCCCACGGGCAGCGAGCGCTGGGCGCCGCTCGACTGGTTCAAGCTGCTCAACGAGTTCAACGGATCGAGCGCCGGCAACACCTTCGAGGAATCGCTCTTCCAGGGCGCCTGCGAGCTCGTGGAGCGCCACGTCTCGGCCCTGGTGGACCGGGAGCGGCCCGAGCTGCCGACCATCGACCCCGAGAGCTTCGGCGACGGGGTGCTGGCCAGGCTCGTGCGCTGCTTCACGGGCAACGGCGTCACGGTCCTGCTCAAGGATTTCACCCTGGGCATGCCCGTGCCCACCGTCGGCGCCCTGGCCTACGACCCCTCGACCTTCCCGGGCCTGAGCGAGATCGTCTTCACCGCGGGCACGGCCTCCACGCCGGCCAAGGCCGCCATCCGCGCCCTGACCGAAGTGGCCCAGCTCGCGGGCGATTTCCACACCGGCAGTAACTACGAGGCCTCGGGGCTGCCCAAGTTCACGAGCCTGGACGAGATGGCCTGGCTCACGCGCGGCCCCGTGGTCCCGGCCTCCAGCCTGCCCGACATCGGCAGCATGAACATCCGCGAGGAGGTCGAGGCCCTGGCCGCGGGCCTCAACGGCCTGGGCTTCTCCCTGTACACGGTCGAGACCACCCACCCGGAGCTGGGCATCCCGGCGAATTACAGCTTCGTGCCCGGCTTCCAGTTCCGCGAGCGCAGCCGTCAGGCCGGCCTCGGTCTGTTCGTGGGCCGCAGGCTCGCCGAGTGCGCCGACCCCGAGGCGGCCGTGCAGGGCCTCAAGCTCCTCGCGCAGGTCTACCCGGGCGCGCATTTCATCCCCTTCTTCGAGGGACTGGCCGCGCTCAACGCCGGGGACGTGGCGGTGGCCTTCCACAAGTTCCAGGCCGCCGAGCCCAGGCAGCCCGACGACGAGGACAAGGCCCTGTGCGCCTTCTACGCGGCCTACGCCATGACCCTGCGCCAACGCTGGGAAGACGCCCTGCCGCACCTGGACCGGGCCATCGCCATGAGCCCGGAGGTCAAGGAGTACTACAACCTGCGCGGAGTCGCCCGCTTCAAGCAGTCGCGCCATGCCGAGGCCGCCGCCGATTTTCGCGCCGCCCTGAACCTGGACAGCGGCTCGGCCATGGATTTGGCCAACCTGGGATTGTGCCACAAGTTCATGGGCGAGACCGAATCGGCCCGGGATTACCTGCAAGCCGCGCTGCGCCTGGACCCGGCCCTGGACTTCGCCCGCGAGCACCTGACCGAGCTTGGTTCCGGCGATGCCCAGGACGGGCCGACGTCGTAGCGAGAAAAATTGGATTGCAATAGGCCACCCATAATATTGACAAACATCCCGCGCTGACTTTACATATGGATAATGTTTAGGCATGAACCCGGCATGAACCCGACATAATCAGGGGCGTTCGGCGCCAAGGCGGACACGCTGGTCGGGAGACTATGACGAGATGTTCGGCCCGCCCGGAAGACCGGGATAAGGTTGCCGGAAGGGCCGGGCTTCGGTTGACCCGAGCATACGGTAGTGGTAGGAACACTAAACCATCTTTTTAAGGAGGATGTGCATGGCTAGCGTTGAATTCAAGGGTAAAACCTTCGAGGTTGACGAGGACGGCTTTCTGCAGCGCTTCGAGGATTGGAACCCCGATTGGGTCGAGTACGTCAAGGAGAGCGAGGGCATCAAGGAGCTCAGCGACGAGCACCAGAAGGTCATCGAGTTCCTCCAGGACTACTACAAGAAGAACGGCATCGCGCCCATGGTCCGCATCCTGTCCAAGGTCACGGGCTACAAGCTGAAGCACATCTACGAGCTGTTCCCGTCCGGCCCCGGCAAGGGAGCCTGCAAGATGGCCGGCCTGCCCAAGCCCACCGGCTGCGTCTAAGCGCAACCTGCGGCAAAGAAAAAGGCGGAGCACCCCTCCGCCTTTTTTTGTTTGTTTTTCCCGCCCGCTGAAGTCCGCCGTCCTCTCTCGAAATCTCTCCCGCCAGGAGGGTAATCCTCTGCCCCCCAGAGCCGGTTTCATAAGCCTAAAGTCGTCCCAATCCCATGCGAATTCATTTCTCTTTCTTTGGGCAGGCCGACCTATGAAATCGCTTCTCGGGCTCTTGCAGCCAGGGACGATTTTCTCAACTCAATGGCACATTGCCACAACTGATGGGAAGGCCTAACGCCGCCCCGTGGGCGCGGGCTTGCCGGCCGGCTGCCTGCCTCTGGCGGCCTTGGCCGGGGCCGCGTCCTTGGATGCGGTCTGCCACGGCTTGGCTCGCGGCTTGGCCGCCGCCTTCTCCTTCTGGGCTTCCACCTGGAGCTTGCGCTTGGCCCGGAATGCCTCACGCTTCTTGCGCTCGCGCGCAAAGCGCTCCTCGCGCACGCGCTCGTACTCCTGATCGAAGAAGTTGCGCTTGCGCTTCTCGAAGGTGATGGCCGTGCGCAGGGCCGCGCCGCCCATGGCCACGATGGACAGCACGAGGATCAGGCCCTTTTGCAGGTTCCATTTCTGGGCCATGATGAGCTCCGCGACATAACCCGTGGAGCCTTCGGCCAGGTAGACGATGAGCGGCATGAGGATGAGCGCGAGCCCGAGCCCGAGCAGCTGCATCCAGAGGAAGTTGCGGCCGAGCAGGAGCATGAAGAACGTGCCGTCGCGCAGCAGGCGCAAGGTCAGCAGCCGTTTCTGGAGCCGATCGAGACGCTCCTCCACCTCCAGTGAGTACGCCTGGCCCTTGCGGAAGTTCTCGGCGTTCTTCAGGTACTGGGTGTACATCCAGTGCATCTTCTCGGCGCAGTAGTTGAAGTCCCGGTTGAAGTCCCTCAGAAGCTTGGGGAACGGGAACCAGGAGGCTTCGCGCATGATCTCCTTGAGCCGCTCGAAGTAGACCTCGACCTTCCTGCTCAGCCGGGAGACCTCGGCCTCGATGCGGCTCTCGATCTCCTCCTCCAGGGCCCGGCAGCCCGCGGCGAGCTTGCGCACGTATACGTAGTTCTCGATCTGGCCATAGGCGCGCAGGCGCTCGAACTTCTTCTGGATCTCCTTGCTGAACTCGTGATCCTTGCTGAACCAGGCGGTCATTTTGTTCTGAAGCGCCTCGAACTGCTTCTTGGTTTCCTGGTCCAGCTCCTTGGCGTCCTTCCAGATGTCGCTCATGGCCGCCTGGACATGGTAGCGACCGCGCTCAAGCTCGGGATCAAGAATGATGCGGTTGAAGTAGTGCGGATTCTTGTCGATGCACTCCTGGAAGACGCCCATGGCGTGATCGGTGAAGCCCATCTTGACCATGCACACGCCCTGCCTGTAGCGGGCGTCCACCCAGCCCTTGGAGAGGAGCTCGGCCTCCTTGTACAGCGAGGCGGCCTTCTCGTACTCGCCCTGGATCTCGTGCAGGCGCCCCTGGAGCATGAGGAAGTGGACCTTCTGCACCGGGGTGTAGCTCAGGCGCGCCGACTCCTGGAAATAGTACATGGCCTGATTGTAGTCCGCGAGCTCCATGGACACGAAGCCGTTGAGCGAGCGAGGCTGAAAACTGCGCGGGAAGCGCAGCGTGGCCTGCTTGAGTTGAGCCTCGGCCTCCTCCCTGCTCTGGGACTGCATGGACTGCATGGCCGCCCAGATGTACTCGCCCTCTTCCGGGGCGAGTTGCTCGAAGGCGTTGTGCCAGTCCTTGCTCCGGCTGCGCCAGATCATGCGCAGGAAGCGCAGTTGGAAAGGCACGGTCATCTCGAAGATGGCCGTGGCCAGGGTGGCGGCCCTGCTCTTGGTCTCCATGACCCGGCGCAGGCTCGTGCCCACGTTCTCGGTCATGGCCTCGTCCAGCTCCTGGGCCACGGCGCCGTACTGGGACATGGGGATGACCGCCAAGTCCTCCCAGGCATCCGGGGTCGGGGTCATGAAGCCGTGCGTCGGGCAATCGGCGGCCTTATGGCTCTTGAGGCCGCAGTAGAAGCACTCCTGGTCGCTCCCGGACAGGAGCTTGCGGGGCAGCTTGAACTGGATGGACTGCTCGCTGCTCCGGCCCTTGGATTCGGAACTCAGGGTGATGTGGCACCAGTCCTCCATGCGGCCCTTGCTCATGGAGTAGCCGATCTCGTTGACGTCGAAATCCTTGCCGAGGATGAACGCATCCCTGTAGCTCAGGTGCGGGTAATCCGGCGCCAGGCGTTTCCATTCCAGGGCGATCTTCTTGGGCAGCTCCTCGTTGAAATTGTGGCCCTGCTTGGGCACCACGGCCATGACCATGGGCCAATACTGCCCCTCGCCTCCGGCCTTGATGTCCTGGATGAGGCAGATGATCTCACGGCACCAGTTGCGCAGGAGCCGCAGATTGTCCATGGGCAGGATGAGGAAGGAGTCGTTCCAGATGTACTTGAGGCCGAGGCGCTGGATGATGGGCTCCACGCGGCTGTAGAAGTAGCGCCAGCCCGCCGAGTACTCCTTGTCCAGCTTCTTGCCCAGGGGCTTGAGGATGAAGAACCAGCCCAACTCCGACTCGTAGTTGAAGCTCGGGTCGGTGTGCATGAGCTTCCATTCCAGGGTGGACATGCCCGCGTGCACGTTGCCCTGCTTGCTGCTCAACCCCGGCACCGAGGCCAGGCCCTCCTCCAGCTTGGGGTGCACCCAGACCACGGGGTCTCCGGGGTTCGTCAGGTACTGGTCCCTGAGATCCTGGGCGATGGACACGCTGTAGAGCATGTCGTAGCCGACCAGGAACGTGGCCGGCATGGCCTCGAAAAATATCTGCAGCGGGTTGAGGCGCAGCCAGATCTGGAGCCTGGCCAGGGCCCGGTAGGCCTCCTTGTTGAAGAAAAACCAGAAGGACTGGTTGCCGTCGGTGGCCACCTGGACACCGCCGTGATCCAAGAGCGTCTGCACCAGCGGCTTGGAGACATGGCCCGAGTAGACCATCCAGACGCCGATGCCCGAGGAGATCATCCTGGACTGGGTGATGGATGGCATCTGGGCCAGCAGCTTGGACAAACTGTACATCGTGTCTCCTTGAGGCTAATTGTGGGGGCATCCCCCTGAAAAAGCCGGAGGCAAACAGCGCATGGACATCAGCAAGACCATAGCGGAACTGAAGAAAGACCCCGCCTTCGCCGAGAACGTCGGCATGATCCTCGTGCACAACGGAGTCGTCCGCGGCTGGTCGCGCAAGGATCGCCGGGAGGTTTCCTCCATCGCGATCCGCGTGGACCGCGAGCGCATGGAGCTACTCCGCCAGGAGCACGAGCGCAGGCCGGGCATCTTCCGCGTCATCGTCGAGGCCCACGAGGGCGACCTCAAGCCCGGCGACGACGTCCTGTTCATCCTTGTGGCCGGCGACATCCGCGAACACGTCAAGCCGGTGCTCTCGGACCTGCTGGATCGCATCAAGGCCGAGGCCGTGAGCAAGAGCGAGTCCATATCCTGATCCTGGAACGCCGGCCCATTCGGGCCGCCACGGGCGGAGGCCTGTCGGTCTCTTTTCGGCAGGTCCAGCCCGGAGGTTTATATCGCCTGCTCTAGCTTGCCTAGCTGAACTTCTTTTTGCAATTATCGGACCTTGGAGCCGGCGGTCTTCGCCGGCTCCAAGGTCCGCTGCACTCCGAGCGCTCCATCCGACACGGCCGGCACGCAGCCGACACGCGGCGCCACCGGCGACAAGGCCTGCCGCGGCGCAACCATCCGCACCGGCCCGAGCGCCTTCAGGCCGCCAGACCGGCCATGCTTTCAGACAGTAGAAAAGCCGTTTTGCCCAACCGGCCTTATCCGACCCCTGGCCTTGCCTTAACCGCTTTGACTGACCATGGTCGCAAGCCCGAGATAGCTTGCGACCTCCTCGGCGCGGGCAAAGCGTTCAGGGCGGAACATCTCCAGGCAAAACGTCGAGGCGACCACGGCTCCCACTCCGGGCACGCTACGCAGGCAACGCATCCCCACTTGGTGACCCTGCTCCACGGACGTGGCAAGCCTGGCCTCCACGCTTTTATAGCAGGTTGCAATTGAACTGGAAAACTCTCGCCCATTCAACTGGGGGGCGCAGGGGACAATCGTGCAGGACGGCACGATTGGACGTCGCCGCCTTGTGCGACGCCCGAAGGGCGAGGGCCAGGAAGGCCCGAGTCAATCATTCCCCTGCCGGGAGAGAGCCTGCGAGAGGACAGCGCCCTCTCTCAGTTGAATCGCAAGATGCTTTAAGCTCCACCTGGCGAAAGCTCAGGGCGCGCAGATGGCTTGCAAGCGTCTCTTGGGCCTCGGGCTCAAGGGGCAGCTTGGAGAGGGCCTTCACTCCGGCCACGGACCAGTTGGCAAGTCCTTCAGGCGCCCGCACGCCCAGATAGAGAAGCAGCGACTTGATGCGCTGCTTGGCCTTGCGCAGGTCATCCACGATCTGATGGCGGCGGCGCAGAAGTGTCCTTTGGGCCTCCTCCCTCTTGCTTGGCACGGCGATGGGCTTAAGCAGCCCCCTGACTGCGTGGCTGGCAAGCTTCAGGCAATCCAGCCTGTCGGTCTTGGCTCCACGGCTCACGGCCCGAGGAATCTTGCTCGGCGCGGCGACAATAGCCACAAAGTCGACGGCCTGAGCCTCCCGTGCAAGGGAAAAACCCGTGGGACCGGCCTCATGGGCAAGGGCTCCGATCCCCAGCCCACTTGAGCGCAGCGCCTCGATAAGCGCCTTGAGACTTGGGGGAGCAACCCACGTGTGCGCCGCGCGCCGTCAGGCCTTTGCAGGGCCGCGTCGTAGCTTCTGGCATGCGCGTCCACGCCCACGAAGAACTCCTGGTCCCGCCAGCCCTCCGCAAACTCCTCATGACTTGCTAGGCTTCGTCTCGCCATGTCGGCCTCCTCGCCCCGTTTGTGCCAAGGGGCACGTGTCTACTGGCACTATCCGCCAGTCCGAGGGGGAGGCCAACATGGTATTTCTACTCGCAATGCTTGGGCAAAGCTCAAGCATTGCTCACGGATGTCGCGCATCCGGCGAGCCGTCCCGGCCCGCAGAGCCTGTTTTCGACAAGCTGTTACGGCTGGAGGCTGGGGGAGCGACGCCCTTTCCGGTTCATTCGCCAAACGCCTTGGCGCACCCGCGGAATCGCCCGCGCGATGGATGATCCGGCCCAAGCCTTGCATCCCTCCAGCATATCGGAACAAATGCGTCGGTTTTACGACCTCCGTCCAGGGAACCGTAACCAGAACAGGATACGCCATGGCCGTCACGCCTCGCCTCGTGTATGCGCTCGCACTCGCGTCCTTGCTCCTTGCCGGCCCAGCCTGGTCCGCCAACCATTACGTCACGGACGAGCACGAATTCACCTTCCGCGCCACGCCTTCCCATACAGGCAAGATCATCCAGATGCTGCCCACGGGCACTCCGATCGAAATGCTTGAGGATGGGGAGGAATGGATCAGGGCACGCCTGGCCGACGGCCGCGAAGGCTGGATCGTCAAACGCTTCACCATGCGAACCACGCCCAAGCTCGTCGTGCTCAACGGGCTTCGTCAGCGCTACTCCCAGCTCCAGGAGACCTCGGGCAAGGCCCTGGAAGAGGCCAAGCTGCTGGGCACCGAGAACAAGGAACTCAAGGCCAGCCTGGATGCGGCCAAGGCCGAGCTTGCCCGCGTGAGCCAGGAGTATGACACCCTGCGCGCCGGGTCGGCCGAGGTCATCGAGCTCAAGCAACAATACGCGGCCGCCGCCGTCAGCTTCAAGGACGTGTCCGGGTACGTGGCCGACATGACCGCCGAGAACGCCTTCATCCGCACCGCCGAGAGCCTGAAGTGGTTTCTGGCCGGCGTGGCCGCCGCGACCGTGCCCTGGTTCCTGGGCTATCTCGTCGGCAGGTATGGCGGGAAGCGCAAGCAGCGCATATCGTTCTAGATGCAGTACAGAAGATATGGATCATCAGGCGGGGGCTTCGGCCCCCGCCTTCTTTTTGACATGACGCGCCGGGCGACATGTGGCGGTTGCGGCCCCGGGTCAGGCAGGCCGCACGTCGCGGAAGCGCCGGAAAGGCTTCGGGAGGGCGGCGCGCCCTCTCCCGGCGTTCATGTGCGGGCCTCTCCCGCCGCCCCATGGCGGGCGAACAGCTCCGCGTTGTAGCTGCTGCGGACCAGTGGCGCGCAGAACATGTGCTTCACGCCCAGGGAGCGGCCGTGGGCCGCGTACTCCTCGAACACGTCGGGATGCACGTAGCGCCCGACCTCGGGATGGGCGCGCGAGGGCCGCATGTACTGGCCCACGGTGACGATGTCGCACAGGGCTCCATGCAGGTCGCGGATGACCCCGCGCACCTCCTCGTCCGTCTCGCCGAGCCCGACCATGAGCCCACTTTTCGTGGAAATTCGCGAATCAAGAGTCTTGGCCCTGCGCAGAAGCTCCAGGCTGCGGCCGTAGACTGCCTGTGGACGGATGCGGCCGTAGAGGCCGGGCGCGGTCTCCACGTTGTGGTTGAGCACGTCGGGCTCCTCGGCCAGGACCCTGGCCAGGGCCTGCTCGTCGCCCTGGAAGTCCGGGATGAGCACCTCGGCGGTCAGGCCCGGATGATCGGCGCGGATGCGGCGCAGCACGGCGGCGAAGTGCGCCGCTCCGCCGTCGGGCAGGTCGTCGCGGGTCACGGAGGTGACCACGACGTGCTTGAGGCCCAGCCGGCCCACGGCCTCGGACACGCGCGCCGGCTCGTCGGGATCGACGGGCTCGGGCCTGCCCGGGCCGATGTTGCAGAAGGCGCAGCCGCGCGTGCACTGCCGGCCCAGGATGAGGAACGTGGCCACCTTGCGCGAGTAGCACTCGAAGATATTCGGGCAGCGCGCCGAGCGGCAGACCGTGTTCAGGCGCAGGTCGCCCAGGAGCGCGCCGGTGCAGGAGAAGCCCTTGTCCCTTGGCAGCTCAATCCTGAGCCAGGGCGGTATGCGCAAGGGCGTCTTCGAAGAAGGCGTGGCCGCAGGCGCGGGCGAATCGCTCGCCGAAGTCATGCTTCACCTCGTCCATGTCCACCCGCCTGCCCAACTCGCCTTCCATGGAAGCAGGCTTCACTCCGGGCAGGCCGCAAAGGGTGATGAGCTCGAAAAGGCTCGTGTCCGCCGCCACGTTGAGCGACAGTCCGTGCCAGGTGGTCCAGCGCTTCACGGCGATGCCCACCGAGGCGATCTTGCCGCTGTCCGTCCACACACCCGGCCGATCCTCGAACCGACGGGCCGCGATGCCGAAGCGCGAGAGCAGACCGATGGCCGTCTCCTCCAGGAGCGTCACGAAACGGCGCACGCCGCCGGGCCGCCGGTCCAGGCGCAGGATGGGGTAGGCCACGAGCTGGCCCGGAAAATGGCAGGTGATCTTGCCGCCCCGCGCGGAACGGGCATGCTCCACGCCCAGGGCCGTCAGGGCCGATTCGGGAACCCGCAGGTGCTCGTCGCCTCCGTGGCGGCCCATGGTGACGACCTTGGGGTGCTCCAGGAGGAAGAGGGTCTCCTCGGCGCCCTGGACGACTTCGGCCAGCCGCGCGAGCTGGATGGCTTCAGCCCGGCCATAGGGCACGAGGCCCAGGTCACGCACGATCACCGGCCGCCGCCCTTGCCGGAACCCCTGCCGCGCTTCCGTCCACGGCGCGGGCTCTGCCGGCCCTGCTCGCCGCGCTCCTCGCGCCCATCCTTGACGTCCGGCTCGCCGCGCTCGCGGCGACTGCGCTCCTGGCCTTCGCGGAGCTGACGCTCGTATTCCGACTGCTCGCGGGTTGCGCGGCTGTCGAATCCCGGACGCCCCGCGGGAGCCCCCGCGCCTCGCCAGGCGCCCGGCCCCTTGGCCTGAAAACGCGGGTGGCCCTCGCGACGGCCGGACTCCGGCCCCCGGCCCTGGCCCGCCGGTCCGCCCTTGCGGCCCCTGTGCGGCCCGCCTCCGGGTCCGCCGGCATGCGTTCCGTCCTGGGCTCCCCGGCCTCCATGCGCCTGACCGCGAGCCTTGGGGGCCTGGCCAGCCGGCTTCCAGTCGCCGCGATCCTGGCGGCCGGCCCCGGCAAAGGAATCCTGGCGGCCGAAGGAGCCCTTGGCCTGCCGGCCCTTGGCGTCCTGCTTGCCGAACCTGGCCTGCTCGCCGCCGCGCGGTCCGTGCTCCTTGCGCCTTGCCGCGCCGGACTCCCCGGCGTCCCGCTGTCCGCGAGGGCCTTCAAAACGGTCGCCCGAACGCTGCCCGGCCTTGCCGCCGCGCCCCTTGCCGGGCCGCTCGTCGCCTTGCCGCGCCGTTTGGCCGCGAGACTGGGCGTCATGGCCCTTGGCCTTGGCCGAGGGCTTTCCGGCCGAACGGCCATCGAAAGGCTTTTCATCCCCATGCGCGGCCCCGGCAGGAGCTTCCTGGCGGCCCTTACCGGGGCGCGGCTTGCCCGTGGGCGCGGGCGTCTCGGAGCCTTGGCCCCTGGGCTTGCCATGCCCCTTGCGAGCCGGCTTCCCGAACCCGCCGGCTTTGCCGTCCTCGGCGCGGGCGGCTTGCGGCTCGCCCTTGGATCGGCCCTTCCGCCCGCCCGCCGGCCCTTCGCCGGCCTGGCCCTCGCGGAAGGCCTGCACGGCCATGTTGCGGACCTTGAGCATGCCGGGCGACTTGGGCTTCTTGCCCTTGGCCGCCCTGCCTTGCGCCGGCTTGTCCGCGTTTTGGGACCGGCCTTGGGGCAGGTCTTGGGGCCGCTGCGCGCGGCCTTCACCGCGCGCACCTTCCACGGGCAGCATGAGCGCCCCGCTCTTGGCGTCACGGGCGGGCTCCTCGGGCCAGCGCGGCTGCCATAGGCAGCCCGAGGGGAGGCGGCGCAGGGCCAACTCGTCACCGGCAGCGAGCACGAGCCCGGCCTCGGCGCAGCCGTACCTGCCGAGCTGGCCGGCGTCGGGCAGCTCGAAGACGTCGGAAATCAGCCGCACGCCCGCCGGAGTCCGCGCGGCCGCGCCACGACCGGCGTAAAGAAAGCTCAGGGCCACGCCGCGCCTGCGGAAGCCGGCCTCCTCGGACAGGCGCGTGAGCCATTGCGGCACGCCGACGGTCCCGAACTGGAAATGGCACCAGGGCTTGCCGGCCGTGCCGGGCATGGGGCACTCGGCCACATGGGTGCACGGCGCGAGCGGGACGAAACCCTCCTCGGCCAGCTCCTCGCGCAGCGACGACAGAAGCCTGCCGCCCGTGCGCGTGCCAGGCTCGACCAGGAGCAGCCGGGCGTCGGCGTTCGTCTGGCGCGACAGCCCCTGGGCCATGCGCTCCTCGCGGCCCTCGCCCGTGCGCGTGCCAAGCTCGTTGAGCACGTTGGCCGCGGTGAGCAGGCTGGCCTTGGCGGGCAGCCGCGCGCCAAGGCCGCCCTGCACGAGCTCCGTGCGCCAGGGCGTTTCCGGACCGGCCAGACGCGAGAACAGGTCCTGCCCCACGCGCATGGGCTTCCCCGCCCGATCGACGCAGAAGAAACGCAGTTCGCGGCCGCGCAGCTCCGGCTTGGCCAGCCAGAGGGCCTGGACCATGGTCAGCGGCCCGGAGCCCAGGTCCACGCACACCGCGCCGTCGGGCAGGTCCAGCTCCAGGCCGGCCAGGAGCCGCGACAAGCGGTACAGGTTCCAGGGCAGGAAGAAGGAGACATAGGCCGACAGGCTGGCGGCGTCGCTCATGTACTTGGGCGCGAAACCCAGGGCGCGCTCGTCGGTCAGTTCGTGGGAGAGCTGCCGGATGTTCTCGGGAAGCTCGCGGCGGTGCTTGGGCTTGAGGTCCAGGACCTCGTCCACGAGCTGGCCGTAGCCTTCCAGCAGCCGCGCGGCGTCGGCGGGCAACGGCGGGAACAGGCATGCCGAGGGCCGGCCGGGGCCTTGGTCGGGAAAACCGGTCTTGCTTGCTTTGTCAGGGCACATACTCGAACACCATGCGGGTGAAATAGTCCTTTTGGAAGCCGGGACGGCTGGCCAGATCCAGCACTGTCGCCCGGTCGGCAAGGCGCGCCAAGCCCACGCGGGCCGGCTCGCTGTCCAGGAGCCTCCGCGCGCCGGACAGGGAGGTGTTGCCCGCCACGCGCGCGCGGCCGGCCAGGGCCGGCGGCAGGAAACCCAGCCGCTCCAGGTCGCCCGGCGCGGCGTGCTCGCCCAGGGCTCCGGCCAGGAGCACGGCCTTGAGCCCGGAGGCCGTCAAGCCCGCCTCGGCCAGCAGGGCCGAGAGAGCCGTGTTGAAGGCGGCCTTGACCTTGAGCAGTTCTTCCACATCCGAGGCGTGCAGCCACAGGCCGGACGCCATGCGCAGGCGCGCCTCGCCCGCCGCCGTGACCGACAGCTCACGCGCCAGCCGCTGGGCCAGGGGCGTGCGGGCCTCGGGCCTGAAGCCTCCCTGCGCATCGAGCAGCCCCACGCGCAAAAGCGCGGCCACAAGGGAGAGATAGCCCGTGCCGCTTACGGCCACGGGCCGGCCGCTGTCGCCGGGCACGCTCCAGGTCAGACCTTGCGGTCCGAGGTTGAAGCGCGTGGCCACGCCCGGCCCGGCCAGGCTGCCATGGCGCAGGCCGATGCCCTCCAGGGCAGGCCCCAAGGGCACGCTGGCCACGATCACACGGTCTTTGTCCAAGGCCAAGGCGAACTCGCCGTTGGTGCCCAGGTCCGCCAGGAGGAACGGAAAGCCGGGCTCCGCGCCGGCAGCGCCCGGCAGATCCAGGGCCGCCAGCCCGGCGCTCAGGTCGCCGCCGGCGAAAGGGCCGAGCAGCGGCGGAATGTAGCATGGCGGCAGGTCGGGCGAGAGGCTTTGCCAGACCCCGCCGCGAAAGTCCAGCCTGTACGGCGCCCTGGCCAGTCCGTCCGGCGCAAGGCCCAGAAGCAGATAGGTCATGGCCGGGTTGCCAGCCACGCACATGGACTCTACAGGTCCGGGCAGGCCGTGCGTGATGCGTTCGATCAGGTCCAGGACCACCCGGCGCAGCAGGCCGCCCTCGCCCGCGGCCGCCAGGGCCAGACGGGACATGACCTCGCTGCCCGCGCCGAGCTGCGGGTTAAGAGCCCGCCCGCGAGCCGTGACGGTTCCGTCCGCGTAGGCCTCCCAATGCACGCTCGTGGTGCCCAGGTCCACGGCTAGGCGCAATGGTCCGGCAGGCGTCGCGAGCAGCTCGCGCTCCTCCGCCGGCACGCTGGAGGAGACGGCGGGAAGCTCGATGACGTCGCCCTGGCGGAGGTCGCGGCGGCAGGCCAGGCGCATGCCGGCCGCCAACTCCTCGGGCGGAAGGATTTCAGCCTCGATATCCAGCGGCTCCGGCACGCCGCCAGGCCCAGCCAGGTACCGCACCCGACACAGGCCGCACCGGCCCAGGCCCGAGCACAAGGGCAAGGCCGGGCGCAATCCGGCGGCGAAAAGGGCCTGGGACAGGCTGTGGCCGCGGTCGGCGGCGATCTCGCTCCGGCCGCCCGTGCTGTCGATGACGGTCAGCGTGACCATCCGTGCAGCGGTCTGGGTGACGGACATGGCACCGCACCTTGCTTGGGTCCAGTCCATAAGTCTACGCTCCAGGGCCGAGGAAAGGAAGCGTGGGACTCGCGCAAGGCGTCAGGCCAGGGCCTCGCGGCCTTTCTCCTGGCTGGCCAGATAATCCCGCCACTCGCCAATGACCTGGTTCATGCCTGGAAGGCCCTCAGCCGCGCCGACCTCCAGCCAGCGCATCTCGCCTTCCTCGGCATTGACCACGGTGCCCAGGGCGGCGAAGCGCAGGCACACATTGAGCCCATGGCCGGTCTTGAAAACCTTGGTCACCGTGGCGCCCAGCCAGATCCAACGGTAGTTGCCCTTGCCTGGATTGAACAGGAAGAGCTGCATGCACACGTCCACGCCCGGCTTGTAGACCTCGCCGCGGGCCTGCTCGGGCAGCACGAGGCGGATGCCGCCGGCGGAGATGTCGTGCGTCTGGGCATCGTCCACGCTGTCCATGTTGATGCGCAGGGCCGGCTGGTGGAAGCGCAGGGGCGAGCGGCCGTCCGCCCAGCGGGCCAGCCAGAGCTTGCCCTTGATGAGGTTCTGGCGCTCGATCTCGAAGCGCACGTGGTTGCGCCGCCGCTGGTAGGCTATGGACATGGGCACGCGGAAGGTCAGCAGGTACTCCCTGGAAGCGGGCTGGGACACACGCTCCAGGTACGTGCTGAAATTATTGTACTGCCGCCCCTTGAACTGGATGGGCCGGAAGAAGAGCGCGAGCATCCGCCCCACGGGCAGGCGCAGGTTGGGCGAATCGCTCGCGACCTTGAGCACGAAGGTGGCGGGACCGACCTCCGCGACCGTGCCCTCGCCCAGGTAGCGGTTCTTCTTGCCCTCGCCGTGATGCGCCTCGATGGCCGAGCCGGCCTTGCCCAGGTATTCCAGGATGCGCCGGTTGTCCTCCAGGCGGCCCTTGCCCGCGAACATGGCCAGCAGATGGTAGTGCAGCCGCTTGGAGTGGGTGCGCAGGAGATAGATGGCCAGGATGGCCAGGACAAGGCCGAACACAAGCTCCAGCACGCGCTGCGCGTGCGGCTCCACCTTGATCTGGCCGAAGGTATCCTGGACCGTATTGAAAAAACCGCGGTCGAAGCCCGCGGCCACCGGCCCCAAGCCGATTTCTTCCAGACATTGGCTCGCGGCCGAGATCATGGTCAGGATATTCATGCAACTTCCTTGGACGGAATATGAGCCGCCGCTCCCCCGGAGCATGCCTGCCCGCTGGTCCATATACTCAAGGCAAACGCTTAAGCAAGTGCCGTTCCCGGCTTTCCGGGTTCCGCCGGGTCAGGCTCGGACAATGCGGCGAAAAGGTGTTGACGTGGGCGAACCGGTGTCTATTTAATGCCTCCGGGCGACGTTTTCCCGCCCGGATACCCAAGCGTTGCCAAAAGGAGCAGCTCATGTCCGAAAAAAAGCATGGAACGCACGTTTGCCCGCACTGCGGGAGCGAGCTCGAAACGTGGATCGCTCCGCCCGAGACCTGGTGGGGCGAGATTCTTGTCTGCAACAACAACGAGTGCCCCTATTTCAAGGACTCCAACGAGAGCATCTACAACAAGCGCGATGACTCCCGCCTGGGCTGCCGGTACGCCATCGATCCCGGCAACGAGTACAAGCCCTTCAATCTGCTGGCCTGGTGTCCGACCGTCGAGTAGACGGCCGGCCGCGCAGGCGCGACACCAGTCCAGGGAGGCCCAGGCCTCCCTTTTTCATTTCCATCCCGGACTACAGCGCCGGCCCGGCTTCGCGCTCGGCCTCGGCGCTGTACCGCCCGCTGTCTTCCAGCTCGGCGCGCACGCGGCTGACCGTCTGGGCGAAGGCCTCCATGCGCGCCTGGGGCACGCCGTCTCCCGCGATGATCTTCAGGGTGGCCGGATTGATGGGCTGGCTGTTCTTCTTCATGCGGAAGCACAGATGCGGCCCCGTGGCCCAGCCCGTCTGGCCCACATAGCCGATGACCTGGCCCTGCCGGACCCGCGCGCCCGTCTTGATGCCGGAGGCGAAGCGGCTCATGTGCAGGTAGGATGTCTCATAGGTGCTGTTGTGGCGGATGCTCACGTAGTTGCCCGAGGCGTTGTTCCTGGTCGCCTTGACGATCACGCCGTCACCCACGCTCTTGATCGGCGTGCCCGTGGGCGCGGCGTAGTCGATGCCCAGGTGCGGGCGGCTCACCCCAAGCACCGGGTGCAGGCGGTTCCTGCTGAACCCCGAGGAAATGCGCCGGAAGTCCAGGGGCGCCTTGAGGAAGGCCTTGCGCAGCGAGCGCCCCTGCTCGTCGTAATAGTGGGCC
Source organism: Pseudomonadota bacterium (assembly GCA_023433925.1). Taxonomy (GTDB): domain Bacteria; phylum Desulfobacterota; class Desulfovibrionia; order Desulfovibrionales; family Desulfovibrionaceae; genus Desulfocurvibacter. Next base: position 34,021 of record JAEYTO010000063.1, read on the forward strand.
TGGCCTTCGGCGGCCTCGAAGAGGAAGCCCCTGTGGGCCCGGCCCTGGCTCACGAACTCGGCGGCCAGGATGCGGCCGTAACCGGCCGACTCGCCGTCGCGGGAGCGTTTCTCCACGAGCACGGTGAAGCTGTCGCCCTCGTGGACGTCGCGGATGAAGTCGATGTCCCAGGCGAAAATATCCGCCAGACGCACGGCCAGCTCCGGCGACTCGCCGGCCTGCTCGACGGCCGCGAAGAGGTGCGAGTTGATCGATCCCGTCACGCGCGCGACGCTCACGTCATAGACAATGGGCTCGCGGGCGACGTTGAAGCCCGACTCCTCCTTGACGATCTTGAGCCTTTCCGAGGCGTTGATCTCGTACTCGAAGCCGTGGAAGTCGTCGCCCCGGGTGGTTATGGCGAAAGCATGGCCGGCGCAGATACGCGACAAGGAGAATACCTCCTCGCACTGGCGGGCCAGGTTGATGATCTCCGCCGGCGAGAAGAAGTCCGCCAGCAGCGTCATGATCGTGTCGCCCTTCTGCACGACACCAGCCTTGAGCCCCACGTCGGCCTGGCCGTCATCCGTTTCCGGCGAGCCGGCGTCCGCCTGATCCTGAACCGTGAGGTCCTCGCTTGCCGCGGGCTCCCGCGCGGAAGTGTCGTCATGCCCGCCGGCGTCTCTTTCGCTGACGTCCAGGAAGGGAGCCAGACTCAGCAGGAGCATTGCGCATATGGCGATCGCCAGGAGCTTGGTCCGCTTGGAGCGCCGCTTGATCGTGTTCCGATAATAATTTGGCATGCGGTGGGTCGGGGGTTGGATGCGCGTGTGCGCTTTTTGAGGGCAAGTACAGCTTTTTTGGCTTCATGTCCACTCGGGAAGGCCGGGAATCATTGCTCCTGGCCGCTTTTCGGACGGCAGACCCCTTTCCGGCCTGCCGATTTTCCTGGAGCAGTTTGACTTCGGGACGCTCGCTCCGGCGTTGACGGCGCAAGCGGATTGCGCCCACACGGCGGCAAGCCATGCCGGCGCATGGCTTGCAGAGCATTTTCAAAAGCACAATGCTCTAAAATTTCAGGGCGAGCCGACGGTGGCAGCCTGTTGAGAAACAGGCCGAGCGGGCCGGCACGAGGTCCGGACAGCACCTTACGCCCCTTCGGTGCGCGCCTGGCGCTGGCTCCAGTAGATGCCCACGAAGACCAGCCCGGCGCCCAGGAACTGGGGCGGGGTGAATCGCTCGTCGAGCATGAGCCAACCCAGGGCCACGGCCACGACCGGAATGACGTTCACGTAGGCGGCGGCCTGGCTCGCGGGCAGGATGCTCATGCCGTAGTTGTACAGCCCATAGGCGCCGACGGTGATGAACGTGCCGAGGAAGGCCACGGCGATGGTCGGAGCCAGGGCCATCCTGGCCGGGATATCCGGCGCGTGCCACAGGAAGGCGGGCAGGAAGAACACGGCCCCGCACACGGCCTGCAGGGCCGTGAGATACCAGGGAGAGTGGCGCGCCGACAGCCGCTTGACCAGGAGCATGTAGCCCGTGGCGCTGACCATGGCCATGAATTCGAGGAAGTTGCCCAAAAGCGGGTTGGGCGCGCTCTCCGTGGCCTGGCCGCCCAGGGAGAGCACCAGCACGCCGGCCAGAGATACGGCGAAGCCCACGGCCACGCCCGCCCGGACGCGCTCGCCGAGCAGGAAGCGCGCCCCCACGGCCACGGTCAGCGGCAGGATCGCCGAGACCATGCCGGCCTGGGAGGCCGTGGTGTAATGCACGGCGTAGCCCTCGAAAAGGTAGTAGAGGCAGGGCTCGAAGAAGGCCATGAGCAGGATGGCCCAGATGTCGCGGACCTGGAAGATCTCGCGGCGCAGGCTGCGCGACGCGGCCAGGAACACGAGCGAGGCCAAGGCCATGCGGCCCCAGACCACGACCATGGGGCCATAGCCGGCCACGGCCACCTTCATGGCGATGAACGAGCTGCCCCACAGCACGACCGAGGCGAGCAGGGCTGCGTGGGCCAGGCGCGCGGCGCGCGGCGAGGATTGGGGCATGGGCGAGTTCCCGGTCAGCGGTCCAAAACAGGAGGCCGAAGATACCTCCCTGCCCTTGCAAGTCAATGGCCGAGAAGACCGCGCCCGAGCGCCTGCACTTTCCGCTTGCCAAACCTTGTCTTGTTACCTATATCTTCCGTCCGCACAGCGGGATGTGGCTCAGTCTGGTAGAGCGCCGCGTTCGGGACGCGGAGACCGGAGGTTCAAATCCTCTCATCCCGACCAAAAATCAAGGGCTTACGGAGAAATTCGTGAGCCCTTTTTATTCGGTACACAGAATCGGTATACAGCGCCCGCCCCCTGCCCCCTCTCATCCTCGCGACTTTCCCTCATGGCATAGCAGACCGTTGAAAAAAGCTGTCCTGGCTTTTTTCAACTTCGCAATGCCTGAGCAAAGCTCAAGCATTGCTCACGGATGCCGCCCATCCGGCGGGCCATCCTGGCCCGTTCAGCCTGTTTTTCAACAGGCTGATAGGCCCGGCATCCCGGCGGGAGGTTTGGCCGCCGGCCGGTCAAAATCGCTTGCGCACATGCCGGAACAACCCTTCCATGCGGTCGTACTGATGGACCATGACCGCCGGTTCGCCGGCATCGTTCAGGATGTCGCCCCGGACGTCGATGGGCGGCGTTTCCCGCTTGTGGCCCAGGGTCAGGATGGGACCCGCGTTATCGTGGCAGGTCACGGGATCGAGGCGGCCGGCATGGAGAAGGTGGTTGTGCACGCCCTGGTCGTAGCCGGCCATGTGCTTGCCGGGATTGAAAGGCAGCAGGAGCGCGGCGAGGGCCTCCAGGTAGCGCAGGACGGCCTCGTGGCTGCCCAGGATGGTGCCCGAACAGGAGATGGGCCTGTCCGCGATCATGTCCAGGGCGGCCTGCCCCAGGTGCCCGGCGAGCCAGCGGGCCGTGTACGGACAGCGGCCGACGGTCATGCGCGGGTCTTCCAGGGCCACGTTGAGCCCGTCGGGCCAGGGCCGGTCCATGGGGTCGCGCTGGAAGACCACGTCCCTGACGTCCGTGAGCAGGATGCGCCCGAAACGCCCGGACGAGGCGCGCAGGAAATCCAGATAGAGGAAATAGCGGAAGGCGTTGTACGGCACATGGGCCAGATCTGGAGGCCGCTCGAAAGGGATTGTTTCGATGCCGTGGGCTTCGATGCGCGCCAGATCGCGGGTCGTGGAAGAGACGAAGAGGACGCGGCGGCCGCCAAAGCCGGTGCGCTCCAGGGAAACGGCGAAGGGGCGCACGTCTCCGTAGTGGTAGCCCGCGGCCAGGCCAAGAATGAGGTTTGCTGCGCGGTCCAGGGTCGCCCTCCGGGCTTGCGGGCATGCTCGGGAAATCGTTGCCGACCTGGGCGCAAGACCGGCGCGGGCCAGGCCGACGTGAGCCGGGCAGCGCGCTCCGTGGCGGGCGCGGGCTCGCGCCATGCGTCATGCGCCCTGCGTCATGCGTCATGGATGGCGCACTACTACCCGTGCGCGTGCCGCGGGTCAAACCAGGCTCTTGAACACCAGGGGCCGAAAGCGAAGCGGTTCAGGCGGGCGCCGGCAAAGGCCTCGGCCGCGCCGCGCCATTCCGCCGCGAAGGTTAAGGCCCCCGCGAGCATGCCCGCGAAGGCCTTCCTTCATGCCTGGCCCAGCGCGGCCTACGTGAGCTGGCTGACAAGGAAGATGGCCAGGATGATCAGCGCGATGACGGCGATGATCATCATGGTCTTGGAGCGTCCCTTCCTCTTGGTCTCGTACACGCCCACGGTCTTGCTGGGCGCGGTTTCCTTTCTTTCCCGCTCCTCGGGAGTGGTGTGCAGCTTCGCCATTGCTCCTCCTGGGCGCAGGCCGTGCGGCCCGCGCTACACTCGTTTGGCCCCTGCCGGGACATCCTGCCCCCTGCCGGAGCGCATGCGCGGTCGAGAACACCGCCCCATGGGCAGGCTGATAAGCGCCGAATCCGCCTAGCGCCCCATTCCGGGACGCCGCCGGCCCCTCTCGTCCACCTCGACCTCGGTCTTGCGGGCCTTGTCGCGCACGGTCTCGGTACGCTCGGCAGCCTCCTTGCTCACCCGCACCTCCTCCTTCACGCGGGCCTGCTTGGAGACCACGGGCTCTTCCGACGTCTCGCGCACCTCCACGGTCTGCTCGCGGAAGGCTCCCTCGGCCTCGGCGCCGCTCACCGGGCGATCCACGGCCGTGCGCTCGACCTTGGCGCGCTCCTCGCGCAGGGTGACCTCCTCCTCCACGGGCCGCTCGACGACGTGGCTGTAAACGCGCACGCCGCCCGACTCCACCTCGCGCTTGCCGATGCGGACCTCCTCCTCGACCACGGGCAGGACCGTCTCGCGGCCTCTACCGGTCGCGCCGGCGGCATGGAGCTCGCGCTCCCTGGCGATCTCGGCCTCGCTGTAAGGCGCGGCGCGCTCTTCGTGGCCAGTCCAGCCGGTTTCCTTCCAGCGCGCGGCGCGGGCGTCGATGTCGACGGCGCCCTTGCCGTGCATGATGTCCGCGGCGCGCTCCGCGGATGCGTCGTCGGTGCGCACGGTGACCAGCAGGCCGCCGCGGCGCACGCCCTCAAGGTAGTAGTGGGCATGGTCCTCGGGCACCCCGATGTTCCTGAGGTCCTCCATGGCATTGCCGGTATCGCCGCCCGTCGATTTGTCGGCATGCTTCCAGGAGTACCGCCCATGCTGCCTGTCGACCATGAGCATGCGGATGTCCTTGCGATCGATGCCCGCGTCGCTCAGGGCCTGGATCAGATCCTGGCCGGACATGGGCGTATCCATCAGACCGACTACGGTTCTCGCCATGATGATGTGCCTCCTTGCTTGGGTTCATATACGGAAACGGAGGGCCGGCTGCCCTGATGGGACGCCCGCCTTTCCGCGCTCAACGCTCCTTGCCCTGGCCCGGCCGCTCGGCCTGCCCGGCAGGCCCGACATGCTCCACGATGGCCTCCTCGCCGCGCAGGGTCACTCGCCGCGGCTCATGGACCACCTTGGACTCCTTGCTGATGTGGAGCTCCTCCTTGAGCAGGAGGCGCTTCTCCACGACGAGCACCTCCTCCAGGATCGGCACGATGATCGTGCCGCCCTCCTGCCGCACGGGCAGGGGTTTCTCCACATAACGGTTGATCGGCACCCGCGACACGCGCACCTTTTCGTGACGGAGCGGCTCGGAAATGACCTCCTCCCGCTCGCGCACCTTTTTCGTGACCCGCGTGATGCCGGTCTCCACCATGCGCTTGCCGACAGTGACCTCCTCCTGCACCACCGGGATGACCCGCACGTCTTCAGTCCGAACTTTCCGTTTGCCCTCACCTTCTCCTTGCGTCATTCCAGCAACCTCCACTAGCTGGACACCACTGCATGCCTTAAGTGCTCATTTTCATTGAGAGCAATTGTTTCGTTCATATTCAATTCATATGTTCATAATGTTGATTCTTTCATTTATCACTATTTAACCTATTGTCATAATTTGCAGCAGCGCCATGTCATCTTTTGACTGACACAAAATGCATTCCATTTACTGTATTCTTACAGAAGTAAAATACAGCCCTACTGTCAACATGTTTTTGACAGCCAAGCCGGAGATAAGGATACATGGATATGCTGAATGCCCAAGCCCCCAGAATCTCTCCTGTCTCATTGAACTCGCATCCCGGCGACGGCGGGTCGGCACAGGCGGTCGATTCCCGTTGCACGGTCAGGCTCGGCAACGCCTAGGCCGCCTCCTCCCATCAAGCACCTCATTACCTTGCGCACGGCCCTTCCCTTGCCTACTGATTCGGGATATAGGAACCCCGGAATCGAGGGGCGCAGAGGCGGTTTTCCGTTCGTCTCTGAAGGTATTTGTGTGCCTATCGAGAAGGAGAAGGCCGTGCATGCCCCCAAACCTTGCCCTGTCTGCGGCTCAGCGCATATCGACCATTGCCCCGATCAGGTCATCTGCCGCGCCTGCCTGTTCATCACCTCGCCCGACTACTGGGACAAGCTCCCCAGGTGGAACGACCTCCACGCGAGCCCATCCCAGGCCCAGCACCGACGAAATCGCCACAAGGGCCTCTGAGCTCCCGAGCCGGCTTCGCGCCGACGCTTGCGCGCGGCGCCTTTTCATCCTTTGAACGAACATGGGCCAGAGATCGCTCCTAAAGCCCAGGCATCCATCCATTGGCGGCCCATCCACCGCTCCACGGAAGGCCTGCGCGGACCTGAGCTCCGCCAGCCGGCGGGCGGAACTCGTCCAGCCATGGCGCAATGGATCGCCGACGGACCAGCAGGCCTCGATCGCCGCATTCCGGGTTTGACCGGCTGGGCAACTGCGCTATGCTTGGGTGCGGGCCTGCGCTGTAAAGCCAGCGCGGGAATGACCCAATACCTAGGAGGTGCCCATGCGCATTTCAAATTCCGCGACCGTCGCCGCCCTGTTTCTGCTGGCCCTGGCCATGGCCTGGGCCACTCCCGCCATGTCCCAGCAGGCCCACTCGGCCCATGGCGGAACTCAGGCCTCGCCGGCTCACAGGTTCGGGCTCACGCCCGAGCAGTCCACCGCGGCCCAGAAGATTTACGCCACCCAGGGCAGGCAGATCTGGACGCTCCATCAACTGCTCAAGGCGCGGAACATGGAGCTGGATGCCCTGAGCGCCAGCGAGACCCCGGATCAGGCCAGGATCAAGTCGCTCATCAAGGACATCACGGGCCTCACGGAGCGCCTGCTGCAGGCCGAGGTGGACATGCGCCAGCAGCTCGCCAAGGCCGGCGTGCCGGTCTGGGGCGGCCGAGGCATGGGCGGAATGATGGGCGGCGCGGGTATGATGGGAGGAGGCGGCATGATGGGCGGCGGAGGCTGCCCGATGATGAGCGGCGAAGGCGGGCCCGGCGCCGGTCAGGCCCAGCCGCCAAGCGCGCCGGCGGCCGGCGGGCAGTAGCGGCGCGGCCTTTCGGTTGTCGCGCGGGTCAACCCAAAGAGGGCGTTGCCTCTCTCGGTTGACCCGTAAAGCGCCTCAGCCCTGCCCGTCCGTCAGGCGCTCCAGGGCCTTGCGGGCCGACACGGCCAGGATCCTGCGCAGCCGCGTCCACTCCCGGCCGCCCTTCCCGGCGTGGAGCTGGTTCACCTCCAGCTCCACGCCGGCATAACCCTGGCCGAACTCCCGGCGCAGGCTCGCGGTCAATCCATCGGACACGCCCGAGCGAGGATAGTTGCGGCGCACGCGCAGCTTCGGGGCCAGGTCGAGCAGGGCCTCCCGCCACAAGCGGCAGAAGTGCGCCTCGATTCCCCTGGCCGGGTCGTAGAGCAGGCCCACGTCGGCCTTGCGCTCCAAGCCCGCGAGCACGGGCGTGAAGCTGTGCGCGGCGACGTGCAGCACGGGCGTGCCGGCGGCCAGCAGCCCGGCCACGCGCTCGCGCACCCGGCGGCGGTGCGGATGATAGTAGAAGCGCAGGATCTCCTCACGCGCCTCGGGCGGCAGGCCGCGCGTGGCCTCGGAGAACAGCCGGGGGTGGCCCTCGGAGCGGTTCAGGTCCACGAGCAGCCTGGTCACCGAGCCGGCGAACAGGTCGCAGCCCAGAAAACTCGCCAGGTCCCTGGCCACGTCCAGCGCGCCGGGGTCCCAGCCGCGATGGCCGGACAGCGCGTCTTCCAAACCGGTGAACAGGTGGGCATGCTCAAGCGGCACGCGGTTGCCTCCGTGCTCGCAGGTCACCACGCAGGCGATCTCGGTGTCCAGGAAGCGGGCCTCCACGCCGGTTCGCCCCGCGACCATCCGGAATCTGACCCGCCTGCGACGCCGGCGGGCGGGGGCACGGGCAGGACCGAGACCGGACGCTGCCCGCCCGCCGGCGGCAGGGGTGTGACTTCCAGCTTTCAAAGGGCCCGCCATGCTCAAGGCCATCGCACAGCTTGGCATGGATCTCAATGAGACGCTCTCGCTCGATTTCCGGCCACGGGGCGGCAAGGATGCTCCGGGCCAGGGTCGCGGCCCTCGACAGCCTGTTGCAAAGCCAGGGCGGCTGCTTTCAACAGTCCGTCAAGACCGGCGGGGGCGCGAAGGGACGCCAGACGAGAGCCGCTCTCAAGCAGCCGAAAAGGCGCGTTCGGCTCGCGATGCTCCTCGGACTGCCCGCGCCGGGAATGCGCGCATTTCGAGGCCTGGCGTCAGCGGCCCCGGTACTTCTCGCCGTGCACGTGAAAGTAGATGTGCTCGGCGATGTTCGTGACGTGGTCGCCGATGCGCTCCAGGGCGCGGGCGGCGTAGATGAGAGAGGAATGGGGCATGACCGCGCCGCTGGCCTTGCCCAGGCTGGCGGTGAGCATCTCGATGAGCCTGTCATGCAGGTCGTCCAGGACGTCGTCGTGGTGCCAGACGCGCACTGCCAGATCCGCGTTCTCGCTGACCATGGCCTCCAGGATCTGGGCCAGCATGACCCTGGCCTCCTCGGCCATGCGCGCCAGGAGCGGCCTGTAGACGTCCAGGTCCGGGCTGTCCAGCCTGAGGGAGGTCTTGGCCAGGCTGCCGGCATAGTCGCCGATGCGCTCCAGGTCCGTGGCGATGCGGCTCGCGGCGACGATGGCGCGCAAGTCCAGGGCCAAGGGGTTGCGCAGGGCCAGGAGCCGGAGCGTCTCCGCGTCGATGCGGACCTCCAGGTCATCGATCTCGTCGTCGGCCTCGCGCGCGATCCTGACCTCGGCCGGATCCCGTTCCTGGAGCGCCTTGGCGGCATGGCCGAACTGCTCAAGGACCTTGCAGCCCATGGTCACGACCATGGCCGAAAGCTCGCCGAGCTCCCTATCGAACTCCTTGACCGTATGCCCCGTGCGCCGAGCGCCGGCAGCCTCTGTCTTGTCAGGCATCAACGTCTCCTACCCGAACCTGCCGGTGATGTAGTCCTGGGTCAGGGTCGCACGGGGCCTGGTGAAGACCATGTCCGTGCGGCCGTATTCGATCAGCCTGCCGAGATACATGAAGGCCGTGTTGCGCGAGACGCGCGCGGCCTGTTGCATGTTGTGCGTGACGATGACGACCGTGAAGGCCCCGCGCAAGCCGCCGATGAGGTCTTCTATCGCGGCCGTGGCCCTCGGGTCCAGCGCCGAGCACGGCTCGTCCATGAGCAGGACCTCGGGCCGGGTCACGATGGCCCGGGCGATGCACAGCCGCTGCTGCTGACCGCCCGACAGGCTCAGGGCGTCGGCGTCCAGCCTGTCCTTGACCTCCTCCCACAAGCCCGCGTCCCGCAAGGCCCGCTCGGCCATGGCCTCCAGCTCGCGCCGGCCGAACTGCTCCATGAGCTCGATGGGATAGGTCACGTTGGACAGGATGGATCTGGGGAAAGGATTGGGTTTCTGGAAGACCATGCCCATGCGCCGCCGAAGCTCGGTCACGTCCAGGCCCGGCTCGTACACGTTCCTGCCCGCCAGGCGGATCTCGCCGGAGATGCGCACGCCCTTGACGAGGTCGTTCATGCGGTTCATGGCCCGGATGAGCGTGGACTTGCCGCAGCCCGACGGGCCGATGAGCGCCGTGACGAAGCCCTGCTGGATGTCCAGGCTGTTGTCGAAGAGCGCCTGCTTGGGACCGTACCACAGGTTGAAGCGGTCCACTTCGAGCACCGCGCCCGAGGGACCGCGCTCGAAATGGTAGATGGTGCCTCCCGCGGGCCGCTTGGCCCTTTCGGCCGCCATGTTCCTCCTCGCTGGCCGGCGCGGCTGTTCCGCGCGGAGAGGCAGCATAGCATATTCTCGCCGGAGTGCACTCGGCGAGACACGGGGGCGAGACGGACTCGGCCGAGGACCGTGAGTCGGATGAATCGTTGAACAAAGCCGCCCTGGCTCTCCCGATTCCGCATGCGCCGCAGGCGGCGGCCTTCCTGGCCCGCTCAGCCTGTTTTTCAACAGGCTGCTAAGGGGTCTTGGCGGACACGTCCGGGGCGGTGATGGAGGAGACGATCGCCCGGAACTCCTCGGCCGTGAGCAGGCCCTCATGGCTGCGCACGAGCCTGCGCTGGCTGTCGTAGAAGTCCGTGCGCGGCACCGTGGTCACGCCCAGGACCTGCATGAGGTTTTCCTGGGCCAGGTGGCTCGGGAAGTTCAGGCCGAGGCGCGCGAGCATGCGCTCATGGGCCTTGGGATCGAAGTCGAAGGAGACCCCGAACAGGGTCAGGTCGTCGGGCGCATAGGCCGCGCGCATGGCCTTGAGCGTGGGCATCTCGGTCAGGCACGGCCCGCACCAGCTAGCCCAGTAGTTCACCGCCACCACGCGGCCGGGCGACACGGCCAGCAGGTCCCGCAAGCCCTCCTGGGTGAGCCGCCCGTCGCCCTGGTTCGATGCGGGAGCGGCGGAGGGAAGCCCGAGGCAGGCGGCGATGGTCAGGGCCAGAAACAGCCCCAGCGTCCGGCGCAGGATCATGCGTTCTCCATTCAATAGGCTCAATGGTACAAAACGTCCCGCTGGAAATTTACCTCTTCGACATCCGGCGGACAATCACTCCTGCCTTGCTCTGGATTTGGACCGGGCCGTCGGCCGTGCAAAGCCTCGACAAAGGCGGCCCGGCCAGCTACAAGGACGCGGCCTGACCCCGCCGCGACCCACCGCTTGATCGGCCAGCCATCCGGCTTGGCCGGCGGCATGGCGCGCGGCACGACACGAGTGGAGGACACCCCGCATGCCGACCCGCAGAGAACTCGCCAACGCCATCCGCGCCCTGTCCATGGACGCCATCCAGAAGGCCAAATCCGGCCACCCCGGCGCGCCGCTTGGCATGGCCGATATCGCCGAAGTCCTGTGGAACGATTTCCTGCGCCACAACCCGGCCAACCCGCGCTGGCACGACCGCGACCGCTTCATCTTCTCCAACGGCCACGGGTCCATGCTGCTCTACGCCCTGCTGCACCTCTCGGGCTACGACCTGTCCATGGACGATCTGAAGCGTTTCCGCCAGCTCGGCTCCCGGACTCCCGGCCATCCGGAGCTGGGCGTCACGCCGGGCGTGGAGTCCACCTCCGGGCCCCTGGGCCAAGGCATCGCCATGGCCGTGGGCATGGCTCTGGCCGAACGCATCTTCGCCGAGACGTTCAACCGTGACGGCTTCCCCGTGGTGGACCACCACACCTACGTGTTCATGGGCGACGGCTGCATGATGGAGGGTCTGTCGCACGAGGCCTGCTCCCTGGCCGGCACGCTCGGCCTGGGCAAGCTCATCGCCGTGTACGACGACAACGGCATCTCCATCGACGGCAAGATCTCGGGCTGGTTCGCCGACGACACGCCCCACCGCTTCGAGGCTTACGGCTGGCACGTGGTGCGCGGAGTGGACGGCCACGACGCCGGGGCGGTCAAGCTGGCCATGGAAAAGGCCCGCGCCGTGACCGACCGGCCCTCGCTCGTGTGCTGCAAGACGGTCATCGGCTACGGCGCGCCCGGCGTATGCGGCACATCCGGCTGCCACGGCTCGCCCCTGGGCGAGAAGGAGATCGAGGCCGCCCGCGAGTTCCTGGGCTGGAAGCACCCGCCCTTCGAGGTTCCCGCGGACATCTACGCCGGCTGGGACTTCCGGGCCAAGGGCGCCAAGCTGGAGACCGAGTGGGCGGCCATGTTCGACGCCTACAAGGCCAAATATCCCGAGTTGGCCGCCGAGTTCATGCGGCGCATGGACAACGACCTGCCCGTGAACTTCGATCTCAAGGCCGAGGCGCTCGTATCCGCCACGGCGGCCAAGGCCGAGAAGCTCGCCACGCGCGTGTCATCCAAGAAGGCCCTGGACGGCTTCGGCGCGCTCCTGCCCGAGCTGTTCGGCGGCTCGGCCGACCTGACGCCCTCCAACGGCACCTTCCACGCCGGCTCCAGGGCCATGAACGCCAAGAACGGCCAGGCCCCGGACTTCAGCGGCAACTACCTGCACTTCGGCGTGCGCGAGTTCGCCATGGCCGCCATGCTGAACGGCATGGCCCTGCACGGCGGCTTCATCCCCTACGGCGGCACATTCCTCGTCTTCTCGGATTACATGCGCAACGCCATCCGCCTGGCCGCGCTCATGAAGACGCGCACGGTCTTCGTGCTGACCCACGACTCCATCGGCGTGGGCGAGGACGGCCCCACGCACCAGCCCGTGGAGCACACGGCCTCCCTGCGGCTCATCCCGGACCTGGATGTCTGGCGGCCCTGCGACGCCGTGGAGTCCGCCGTGGCCTGGAAGACCGCCCTGGAGCGCCGCGACGGACCCAGCGCCATGATCCTCTCGCGCCAGGACCTGCCGCACAACGAGCGCGACGGGCTGACCATCGCGGCCATCGCCCGCGGCGGCTACATCCTGGCCGACTGCCAGGGCGCGCCCGAGGCCATCCTCGTGGCCACGGGCTCCGAGGTCGGCCTGGCCGTGGACGCGGCCAAGGCCCTGACGGCCAAGGGCCGCAAGGTGCGCGTGGTGTCCATGCCCTGCGTGGAGCTCTTCGAGCGCCAGCCCGCCGAGTACCGCAAGCTCGTGCTCCCGCCCGAGGTCACGGCGCGCGTGGCCGTGGAAGCCGGCGTGAGCGCACCCTGGAAGGCCTACGCCTCCGAGGTCGTGGGCCTGGACCGCTTCGGCGAGTCCGCGCCGGGCAACGTGCTCTTCAAGCACTTCGGCTTCACTACGGAGGCCGTGGTGGCCGCGGTGGAGCAAGCCTTGTCGGTCAAAAGCTAGCGTGCCCTGCGCATGATCCGGGAAAGGCTTCGTCCTTTCCGGGTCCCCGGCGGACGCGCTCCCGACTGCTCGTTGGCAAACCGCTTCGGATGACGTAGGCTGCATGGCCGGGCGGCCCGCCTGTCGGCGCCCGCCCGGCCACAACCCCCTGCCCGGAGCGCCGGCCCACCGGTCCGCTCCCGCCATCCGGAAACGCACCATGCCCACTCCGCTCAATTTCGCTTTTCTCCGCAACGAGCCCGCGCCGCCCAACGGCCGCGGCGTGGCCATCCTCGGCGCCGGGCCGTGCGGCCTGTTCGCCGCCGGCTACCTGGCCTGCCTGGGCTATCAGGTGGATGTCTACGACAAGCTGCCCAAGGCCGGCGGGCTCATGGTCTTCGGCATCCCGAGCTTCCGCCTGCCAGCCGGCCGCATCGAGGCCGGCGCGCGCAGGCTGGAGCGCCAGTACGGCGTGAACTTCAACCTGCGCACCAAGATCTGCTGCAGCGCGCCCCTGCACGAGGAGGCCGGCGACCATTTCTCGGCCGACATGCGCAGCCTGGGCGAACTCGTGGACAGGCACGACGCGGTCATGGTCTGCACGGGCTCCTGGCGCTCGCGGCGCATGAGGATTCCCGGCGAAGACCTGCCCGGCGTGCTCTCGGGCCTGGAGTTCCTGTTCCCCATCCGCGCGGCGCGCTTCGGCGCTCCGGGAGTCAAGGCGCCGGACGTGGCCGGCAAGGCCGTGGCCGTGGTCGGCGCGGGCCACTCGGCCATCGACGTGGTGCAGAGCGCCCTCAAGCTAGGCGCGGCCAAGGTCACGCTGGTCTACCGCCGCACGACGCGCGAGGCGCCTTGCGGCTCCTTCGAGATCGGCAGGGTCCGCGCCCTGGGGGCCGAATGGCGCGAGCTGGCCACGCCCGTACGCGTGCTCGGCGTCGGCCGCGTGGAAGGGCTGGAGATCCTCCAGTGCCGCCTGGGCGACCCGGACGAGCATGGCCGACGCTGCCCCATCCCCGAGCAGGGCGCGACCGAGGTCATTCCCTGCGACATGGTCGTGGCGGCCATCGGCGAGGTACCCACCCCACCCTTCCCCAAGGAGCTCGGCCTGGAGAACGTCAAGCAGGGCGACGTGCGCTGGCTGCACATGACGCGCATCCCCAACGTCTTCGTGGCCGGCGACGCCCTGACCGGGCCGAGCAAGATCGGCAAGGCCGTGTACAGCGGCCTGCGCGCCGCGCGCTCCCTGGCCAACTGGCTGGACCTCAAGGCCCTGAACCGCGAGGCCGAGTTCCACGACGACCTCGTGCACAAGAACGGCCAGGCCGGACAAACCGGACGGACGGAAGAGGCCGGCAAGACCGGCCCGGCGGGAGGCGGCCATGGCTAAGACCCACGCGGCGCCCTGCGGCTTCTCCTCGACCATGTCCGACGCGCGCAAGACCCTGTACATCGATTACGCCAAGTGCATCGGCTGCGAGACGTGCGAGGCGGTCTGCCGCTTCGTCTACGAGCGGCCGCGCATCCAGATGACCTGCACGGCCGAGGGCATCGCCGCGCCGCTCTACTGCCGCCACTGCGAAAACCCCAAGTGCGCCAACGCCTGCCCTCGCGGAGCCCTGACCAAGGACACCGAGGGCGCGGTCATCCTCCAGCAGTTGCTTTGCCGCGGCTGCGAGACGCGCAACTGCGTCATCGCCTGCCCCTACTCGGCCATGCTCCTCACCGAAACCGGCGTGGCCGTGACCAAGTGTGACCTGTGCATCACCCGCCGGGCCGTGGGCCTTGGCCCGGCCTGCGCCGAGACCTGCCCGGCCGAGGCCATCCTGTACGTGGAGCGCGGCCGGCTGGCCGAGCTTGTCACGCCCGAGGCCGCCGAGGCCGAGAAGCGCGTGCTGGCCCACGTGCGGCCCACGGCGGGACCCAAGTCGCCCAGAGGGGAAGAGGCATGAGCCCCAAAAAGTCCCGAGCCGGGGAAAAATCCGAGGCCAAGGCCGGCAAGCGCAAGCCCAAAGCCAAAGCAGGCCGCTCCTCGGGCAAATCTCGAGCCGGCCGCTGGCGCGGGCTGCGCATCGCCCTGCTCGGCCTGATCCTGTTTGTGGCCCTTGCCGCCACGGCCATGACGCTGCTCCTCGTCTTTCCCGTGAGCGGCCCGGACGAGCCCGAGTCCTTCGGCCCGCCCGAGGGCTTCGCCGGCGCGGCCTGGGACCGGGAAGTGAACGGCCTGGGCGACCTGGAGGTGCTCCCTTCGCCAGGGCCGTTCGAGCTGCGCAGGCCCATGGGCGCTCTGGAGTTCGAGGGCGAGCGGCTGAACGACGTGCAGATCGTGCTCTACAAGGACAGGCTGGCCGGAGCCACGGTCTGGCTGGACGACGAGCGGGCCTTTGACCGCGTCGTGGCCAGGCTGAGCGAGCGCTACGGTCCGCCCAAGCCGGTCAATCCGGGCCAGGCCCTGACCTGGGACTGGCCCGACGTGGGCATCGCGGCCGTTTACCTGCCTGGCGAGGACGAGGGCGTGCTGACCCTGACCTACAAGCCTCTGGCCAGGCAGGCCGCCGAGGCGCAGCAGTGATCAGGGGAGGGCTTTGCCCTCCCCTGGCCCACCCACCAAGGGTCACGGGCCCTGGTACCCGTATTTCGACGCTGGATGATCCACCCATTGGTGGCGCATTGTCCGCCGCATGAGTCGCCGCACGACAAACACGGGGTGCAGGGGCCCGTGGCCTCTGCCGTGAGAGAGCCAGAGAGAGGGCGCGCAGCCCTCTCTCGGTTCCGCCGCGCACCGCCGGCATCCGCTCCGCGCTATCGCCTCTTGGCCTCGGCCCCGGCCTTGATCCTCTTCTTCTCCTCCTTGCGCCTCTCCCCTTCCTTGAGGGTCTGCTCCACGAACTCCTCCTTGCGCCATGGCGAGCGGATCTCCGTGCCGTACAGGTCCGACCAGGCCTTGGTGAACTCCGCGCCCAGGAAGAGGATGAGCGAGGAGTAGTTGAGCCACAGGAGCACGAGGATGATCGCGCTGGCCGGGCCGTACATGCTGGCCGTGGCGCTCAGGCCAAGGAAATGGCCGATGGCCGTCTTGCCGATGAACAGGAGCAGCGCCGTGACGAGCGCTCCCACGGCCACGTCGCGCCAAGCGATGCGCGCGTTGGGGAGCACTTTGTAGACCAGGCCGATGAGCAGGGCCAATCCCAGGAAGGACAGGGCCTGCTGCAATGCTTCCAGGGTGGCCAGCGTCTCCACGGGCAGCCAGCGGGCCAGATAGCCGTAGGCGCCGACCATGACGGCCTGGGCGATGGTCAGCAGGAATAGGAGCAGGCCCATGAGCAGGATGAGCACCAGGGAGATGAGCCGGTCCTTGAGCAGGCGCAGGACGCCGTACTTTTTGTCCTGGGCCACGCGCCAGACGATGTTCAGCGAGTTTTGCAGGTTGGCCAGCATGGTCGTGGCCGTCACCACCAGGGTGCCCAAGCCAATGAGGCTGGCGATGATGCTGCGCGATGGCTGGTAGGCGCCCTCCACGAGACGGCGGATCGCTTCCGCCCCTTGGGGGCTCAGGTACTCGGCGGCATAGCGGTGGATGAGATCAAGGACCTCCTGGCTGCCGCCCACCAGGCTCAGGGCCGAGGTAAGGATGACCAGAAGCGGCGCGAGCGAGAACAGGGCGTAGTAGGACAGGGCGGCCGCGAAGGTGGAGCAGTTGTCGTCCGAGAAGCCGAAGACCGTCCTGAGCAGCAGGGCCTTCGCTTCACGGGCCAGCTTGCGCATGCCTTCCCCCCTGGTCGTTTCGCGCCTACCCGCCTCCGGTTTCCTCCGGCGGCTGGAGCGTCCTCTCTTCGTGCACGGCCTGGAGCACCGCATGGTACTCGTGCTTGTAGATGTACAGCATGACCGTGGCGAAGGCTATGACCAGCGGCCCGTAGAGGATTCCAGCCAGGCCGAAGACCTGCAACCCGCCGATGATGGCCAGGAAGATATAGAAGGGCGACATCTGGGCCTGGCCCTGCATGAGGAACGGGCGCAGGAAGTTGTCGATGGATCCGACGACGATGGCGCACCAGGCCGCGAAGAACAGCGCGGACTTGTAGCTGCCGATGAGCGCCAGGTAGGCCGTGGCCGGGACCCAGACCATGGCCGTGCCCACGATGGGCACGAGCGAGGCCAGGCCGAGCATGGCGCCCCAGAACAGGGGCGGGATGCCCACGATGGCCATGGCGATGCCCCCGGCGATGCCCTGGCACACGGCGGTCAGGAAGCTGCCCAGGAAGACCGAGCGCGTCACGGCCTTGATGCGCGCGAGAATGCGCTCCTCCTGGCCCTCGCGCAGAGGAGAGAGGTACATGAGCGAGTTGACCATGGCCCGGCCGTCGCGCAGCAAATAGAAGGTCAGGAAGAGCATGATGGCGAAGTCCATGACGAAATTGACCATGTTGCCCAGCAGGCTCGTGCCGCCCCTGAGCAAGGTCTGGCCCACGCTCGTGCTCGCGCCCACGAGCTGCTTGCGCAGATCCAGGCTTTCCAGCCCCACGAAACGCAGGTGCTCCTGGAGCCAGACCAGGACCTGGGTCACCCGCGGGTTCTCTTGCAGGCGCGTGATGTCCACTCCGCCGAGCCACTTGCTGATCCCTTCGGCCATGGCGATGCCCTGGGTGATGAGCGCGACCAGGAACAACAGGACCGGGATGACGATGACCAGGGTGATGAGGCTCAGGGTGATGAGCGCGGCCAGATTGCGCTTGCCCGGCATCCGGCGCAGGAGCCGCTCCTGGAGCGGGAAGAAGAGCGTGGCCATGACCCCGGCCATGATGATCGGGTCGATGAACGGCCAGATGACATACAGGGCCAGCCCCAGGCTCAGGAAGAGCACGGACAGGAGGAACGAGCGCACGACCTTGTCGCGCGGGCCGGGCGGCTGACTTGCACGGGACATGCGCATGCTCCTCCTGGGCTAGACCAGGGCGATGCGCCCTGCGTCGATGACCATGGGCAGCTTGTTGAGCTTGTCCAGGGTCGTGTAGAGGTGGGCCGAGTTCTTGACCTCGACCTTGAGCACGAGCTCGGAGCTGCCGTCCTCGCTGGACAGGAACGAGCCCGAGTCGATGTTCACCCCTTCCTCGGCCAGCAGGGCGCTTATCTGGGCCAGGGCGCCCTTGGCGTTCTTGGCCCGGATGCTGATCTTGGCCGGGTAAGGCACATTTTCCTCGCCTTCCCAGGAGATGTCCAGCAGCCGCTCGGGCTCCAGGTTCTGCACGTTGGGGCAGTCGGCGGTGTGCACGGTCACGCCCCGGCCGCGCGTGATGTAGCCCACGATGGGCTCTCCGGGCAGCGGGTCGCAGCAGCCCGCGTAGCGCACGAGCATGTCGTCCACGCCCTGGATGCGCACCTTGCCGTCCGGAGACTTGGGCCTGAGAGCCTCCTCGGCCTGCGCCTCGGCGGCGGCCGCGGCCGCCTGGGCCTTGTCCTCCTCGGCCTTGGGCGGCAGGAGCTTGTGCAGCACCTTGCGCGGGGTGATCCGGCCGTAGCCCACGGACACGAGCAGGTCCTCGGCCGAGTGGAAGGAGAACTCGGCCGCCAGGGGCTCGAACTTGCCGTCATTGAAGACCTTCTGGAAGTTGATCCCGAGCTTGCGACCCTCCTTCTCCAGGATCTCCTTGGCCAGAATGATGGAGCGCTGGCGCTCCTCGGTGCGGATGAACTGCTTGATGCGCTGGATGGCCTTGCCGCTCTTGACGAACTTGAGCCAGTCGCGGCTGGGGTGGCGCTGCGGGTCGGTTATGACCTCCACCGTGTCGCCGTTCTTGAGCTTGGTGGACAGGGGCACGAGCCGGCCGTTGACCTTGGCCCCGGCGCAGTGGTCGCCCACCTCGGAGTGGATCAGGTAGGCAAAGTCCACGGGCGTGGCGCCCTCGGGCATGGCCTTCACGTCGCCGCGGGGCGTGAACACGTAGACCTCGTCCTGGTAGAGGTCCACGCGCAGGGAGCGCATGAACTCGCGCGGGTCGCGGGCCTCCTTCTGCCAGTCCAGGATCTCGCGCAGCCACGTGAAGCGCTCCACGTCCTTGGGCCTGCCGCCCCCGCCCTCCTTGTACTGCCAGTGCGCGGCCACGCCGTACTCGGCTAGGCGGTGCATCTCCTCGGTGCGGATCTGGATCTCGATGCGCTCGCCGTCCGGCCCGATGACCGTGGTGTGCAGGGACTGGTACATGTTGGGCTTGGGCATGGACACGTAGTCCTTGAACCGGCCCGGCACGGGCTTCCAGAGCGCGTGCACCTCGCCGAGCACCGCGTAGCAGTCGCGGATGGTCCCCACGACGACCCTGAAGGCCATGATGTCATAGACCTGATCGAGGGTCAGGCCCTGCTGGAGCATCTTGTTGTGGATGGAGTACAGGTGCTTGGTACGGCCGAGCACCCTGCCCTTGATCTTGTTGCGCTTGAGCAGCCCCTCCAGGAGGTTGATGACCTTGTCGATATACTGGTGGCCGATGTCCTGGTAATGCTCCACGCCCTTCTTGATCTGGCCGTAGGCGTCGGGGCGCGTGTACATGAAGCACAGGTCCTCGAGCTCGGTCTTCATGAAGTGCAGGCCCAGGCGGTTGGCCAGCGGCGCGTAGATGTCCAGGGTCTCCTGGGCGATGAGCTTCTGCTTCTCGGGCTTCTGGAAGCCCAGGGTGCGCATGTTGTGCAGCCGGTCGGCCAGCTTGATCATGATGACCCGGATGTCCTCGGCCATGGCCACGATCATCTTGCGGATGTTCTCGGCCTGGGCCTGGGCCTTGGTCTCGAAGGTCATCTTGCTGATCTTGGTCACGCCGTCGACGATGTGCGCGACCTCCTTGCCGAATTTGCTCTCGACCTCGCCCACGGTGGCTTTGGTGTCCTCCACCGTGTCGTGCAGGAGCGCGGAGACGATGGCGAACTCGTCCAGGCGCATCTCGGCCAGGATGTTGGCCACCTCCAGCGGATGCGACATGTACGGCTCGCCCGACAGCCGGGTCTGCCCGGCATGGGCCGCGGCCGCGAAGACATAGGCCTTCTGGATGAGGGCCACGTTGGGGTCCGGGTGGTAGGCCAGGACCTTTTCGATGATTTCGTGTATGCGGATCATATGCCTCGCGCCCCTGTGGGCCGGAACACGCTCAGCGTTGCAGGTGCTTGGGAACCCACCACTCGGTGAAGTTGTGCGTGATGCCCGCGGGCGCGACCTCCACGTTGCGGTAGCGCGCGTTCACGATGGGCAGGGACATGGGCACGTAGAGGAACGTGTACGGCTGGTCCTCGTGCAAGATCTCCTGCACCCTGTCGTAGATGCGCTTGCGCTCGTCCTGGTCCAGGGTCGTGCGGCCCTGCTCCAGCAACCCGTCCAGCTCCTCGTTCTTGTAGAAGGTGTGGTTCAGGCCGGCCGGCGCGACCTGCGAGGAGTGCCAGACCGAGTAGATGTCCGGGTCCTGGAGGATGTTCCAGGCCAGGATGGTCGCGTCGAAGTTGCCCTTGTTGATGAACTCCTTGACGAAGGCGGCCCACTCCACGGTGCGGATGTCCACGGCCACGCCGATCTGGCGCAGCCGCTGCTGGATGATCGTCGCGGTCTTGACGCGCTGGTCGTTGCCCTGGTTGGTCAGGATGGTGAAGGCGAAGGGCCGGCCGTCCTTGTCCAGGATGCCGTCGCCGTCGGTGTCCCGCCAGCCTTCCTCGGCGAGCAGCCGCCTGGCCTTCTCGGGGTCGTAGGCATAAGGCGCGAGCTTGTCGTTATGGACCCACGTGCCGGGCTTGTACGGGCCGACGGCCGGCACGCCCAGGCCGAAGAGCACGCCCTTGACCAACTCCTCCTTGTCGATGGCGTGGGTCAGGGCCTGGCGCACCTTCTTGCTCTGGAACATGGGCCGCTTCAGGTTGTAGCCAAGATACGTGTAGCCGAAGGAGAGATACTCGAACTTGTTCCAGTCGCGCTCCCACTCGGGGCCCTTGGTCTGAAAAAGGAACTGCTGGGCGGTCAGGCCCATCATGTCGAGGTTGCCGGCCTTGAGCTCCATGAACTGGGTGGAGAGGTCGGGAATGATCTCGTACACGACCCGGTCAAGGCATGGCCGGCCCAGGAAATAATCGTCGTTGGCCTCCAGCACGATGCGCCTGCCGGGCACCCACTCCTTGAGCTTGTACGGCCCCGCGCCCATGGGCAGGCGGCTGTACTTCGTCTCCAGAAGGTTCTCCTTCTCCAGGGCGTGCTTGGGGAGGACGTCCATGGCCCAGGTGACCAGGGCGCGCGCAAAAGGCTTGTCGTAACGCACCTCGAAGGAGTAGGGTCCGGTCATACTGAATTCCTTGATGGCCTTGTAGTCCTCGCCGTAGGCCGTGGGCGTCTTGGGATCGCGCATCAGGTCCACGGTGAACTTGACGTCCTCGGCCGTGAAGGGCCGGCCGTCGAACCAGCGAATGTCCTCGCGCAGTTTGAAGCGCAGAAGCCTGCCGTCCTCCAGTACCTCGTAGGACTCAGCGGCCCAGGGTACGAGCTCGATGTCCTTGTTGTACTTGAGCGGCGCGATGTAGATGAGGTCGGCCACTTCGTGCGAAGACGAGTCCGTGGCCAGGATCGGGATGAGGTTCGAGGGCTCGCCCAGGGAGGGCTCCACGATGCGGCCGCCGGGGACCGGAGTCTCCCTGGCGCCGGGAGCGGGCCTGACGCCGGATGCCTCGGCGGACTCCGGGGCGCGGCCCGCCGCCTTTTGCCCGCCCTCCTCGGAGGAGCCGCAGGCGAAGGTCAGCATGGACACGGCCGCCAGGGCGGCCAGAATCAGGTGCCTGATGCGCATTACGTCTTCCTTGTCTCGGGGGGTTGTTGGCGATGGGCTCGGCCAGGGTTTCCGCGAGGAAAAAATTATGAAGCAAAGCGGGCCAAAAGCCAAGTCGCCCTTGATTAGCACTTGTTTTTTGTTTAACTCAACCTATTAAGCACCTCTGTTGCGGGGCCGCGCCCCGACGATGCCTGGAATACCAGCACGAACCGAGTAAACCGTTCAAGTGCGGGAGTAGCACGCGTACATGGCCGTGGCTGACGAAAATAAAGTCCAGCGAATCCTATCCGATTTCCTCAAGGACTCCATCCCTGAGTACATCATGGATGGTTCCCGGGGCATCGTGTCCAACGACGGGGTCCAGAAGATCAACCTGAACCGGCGGGATGGGCTATGGGATGCCGAGGCGCAGATCCAGGGCGAGGACTTCCAGGTCTATGCCACGGAAATGAGCATTAATCTCGAAAACGAAGCAGTCAACTACTACTGCAACTGCGACGAGGGCTTCAGCGGCGTGTGCCGGCACGTGGGCGCGGTGGCCCTTAAGGTCCTGTCCAGCCTGGGCGAGAAGAAGAAGGCCGAGCAGGCCGTGGTCACTGCCGCCCCACGCCAGGAATGGCGCCAGACCTTCCGCTCCTACTTCGCTTCCGAGCACGAGCCGGAACCCGGCAAGCACTACCTCGTCTACCGCTTCTATCCCGAGCCCGAGCGGCTCCAGGTGGCCTTCTTCCGCGCCCGCCAGAACAAGGCCGGGCTGTCGCAGGTCCAGAGCGAGGTGACCCTGGAGCAGATCCTGGAGAACCCGGACTGGTCCGAGACCACGCCGCTCCTGCCCAAGGTGGCCAGGCTGCTCGGCATCTACCAGGACTACATGGGCCACCGGGTGGAGCTGCCGCCGGGCCTGCTGACCTGGTTCTTCTGGGCCCTCAAGGACGAATACTACCTCTTCCACAAGGACACGGACCAGCCCGTGCGCGTGGAGCGCAAGACCATGCGCTTGCAGCTCTCGCCCGCGCTCTCCGAAGACGGCCTGACCTTCGACATCATGCTCTCGCGCGAGGGCAAGCAACCATTCTCCATCGAGGGCGAGGACGTCTACTTCTACGGCCAGATGCCCCTGTGGGTGCTCTGGCGGGGCACCTTCTACCCGGTGCAGACGGGCCTCAACACCTCCCTGGTCCAGAACCTCGTGCACACGCCGCCGACCATCCCCACGGGCGAGATCTCCGAGTTCCTGGACCGCGTGTGGACCAAGCTGCCGTCCAGCGACCTCCACGGGCAGGAGGAGTTCCTGGCGCGCATGGACCCCATCTTCGTGCCTGCCAGGTACAACCCCAAGCTCTTCCTGGACGAGGAAGGCAGCCTGCTGACCATGCAGATCTCCAACATCTACGAGACCGAGCACATGGAGGTCATGCTGCCCGGCCCCAACCCGGACCTGCAAACCGGCAGCTATTCGTACGACGGCAAGTCCTTCCTCCTGCGCCGGGACCAGCAGGCCGAGGCCGAGCTCATCAACAAGCTCCACGACATGAGCTTCCAGGCGCGCAACAACGCCAACTGGTTCCTGGAGCCCGAGGAGGCCATCACCTTCCTTTTGGACTACTACCCCAAGCTCGTGGAGACCTATCGCGTCTTCGGCGAGAAGAACCTGACCCGCTACAAGGTCAGGCTGTCCACGCCCGTGGTCGTGGCCGAGGTGGAGACCAGCGAGGAGGACAAGTGGTTCAACCTTGAGGTCAACGTCGAGTACGACGGCCAGCGCGTGCCCATCGAGGCCATCTGGAAGGCCTGGACCCAGGGCAAGCGTTACGTGCAGCTCAAGGACGGCTCGTACACGAGCCTGCCCGAATCCTGGCTGAACAAGCTGGCGCACAAGCTGCGCGCCCTGGGCTACGACCCCGAGAAGCCGCCCAAGAAGCAGTTCAGCCAATTCGAGGCGCCGGTCCTGGACAAGCTCATCGAGGACCTGCCCGAGGTCCACACCGACGAGTTCTACAAGAAGCTGCGCCAGAAGATCCACAGCTTCAAGGAGATCGCGCCCATCCCGGTGCCCAAGGGCCTCAACGCCACGCTGCGCCCGTACCAGCAGCAGGGCCTGTCCTATCTTAATTTCCTGCGCGAGTACGAGTTCGGCGGCATCCTGGCCGACGAGATGGGCCTGGGCAAGACCGTGCAGACCCTGTCATTCCTCCAGCACATGAAGGAAAAAGAGCTCGGCGGCCCGAACCTGATCATCGTGCCCACCTCCGTGCTCCCCAACTGGGAGCGCGAGTGCCAGAAGTTCGTGCCGGACATGAAGCTCCTGACCATCTATGGCGCGCGGCGCGAGGGCATGTTCAAGCAGGTCAAGAGCTCGGACATCGTGCTCACGACCTACGCGCTCCTGCGCCGCGACCTGGACGAGCTGCTCAAGTTCGAGTTCAACACGGTCATCCTGGACGAGGCCCAGAACATCAAGAACCCGAACACCATCACGGCCCGCAGCGTGCGCAAGCTCGACACGAGCATGCGCCTGTGCCTGTCGGGCACGCCCATCGAGAACAACCTCTTCGAGCTGTGGAGCCTGTTCGAATTCCTCATGCCCGGCTTCCTCGGCTCGCAGCACTCGTTCCAGCGCGGCATCGTCAAACCCATCAAGGATGGCGACGAGGAGACGCTCGGCTACCTGCGCGGCCGCGTGCGGCCGTTCATCCTGCGCCGGACCAAGAGCGAGGTGGCCAAGGACCTGCCGCCCAAGATCGAGACCATCCAGTACTGCAACCTGGCCGACGAGCAGCTCGAGCTCTACGCGGCGCTGGCCAAGAAGCTCAAGGAGCAGGTCATGCAGACCGTGGACGAGAAGGGCATCGCCAAGAGCCAGATGTCCATCCTCGACGCCCTGCTCAAGCTCCGCCAGATCTGCTGCCACCCGCGCCTGCTCAAGCTCGACATGCCCGGCCTGAACACGAACCTGCCCTCGGGCAAGTTCGACGCCTTCCAGGATCTGGTCACCGAGGTCATCGAGGAAGGCCACAAGGTGCTCGTGTTCTCCCAGTTCGTGCAGATGCTGCACATCATCCGCAACTGGCTGCAGATCAACCGCACGCCCTTCGCCTACCTGGACGGCGCGAGCAAGAACCGCTTCGAGCAGGTCGAGCTTTTCAACTCCGACCCGTCCATCCCCATCTTCCTCATCTCGCTCAAGGCCGGCGGCACGGGCCTCAACCTGACCAGCGCGGACTACGTCATCCACTACGACCCGTGGTGGAACCCGGCCGTGGAGAACCAGGCCACGGACCGCGCGCACCGCATCGGCCAGACGCAGCAGGTCTTCTCCTACAAGATGATCTGCCAGAACACGGTGGAAGAGAAGATCCTCAAGCTCCAGGAGCAGAAGAAGGGCATCGCCGACGCCATCATCCCCGGCCAGGAGGCCTGGAAGTCGCTTACTCGCGACGATTTGGAAATGCTCTTCGATGTCTAAGAGGAGCCTTTTTGTGGATAACTTCGCGGGCGGCCGGACGAATCCGGCCGCCCGCTTCGTTTTCCAGGCTTGCTCTTCCACAGGCGCCTGTTCCCAGGGTGTTCCTTCCATTGTTCCTAATTAGCGTATGTATTCGATCTCTGTAGGACATTGGCGGACAGAACAAATGGAATCATGCCGATAGCAAATAATCCCGCTTGAACTAAAGCTCGCCCCAGACACACGCCGGATTCGCTCCGGCGGCCGGCAAGCCAGGAAAGGAGCGGGGGAAATGAGCCAGGGTTGCGCATACTCAAGCCAGTGCATGCTTTTCAAGAATTTTCGCGGCGTATCGCCCAAGCTGCGCAAGGACTTCATGGAGCGCATGTGCTCCCATAAGGACAACTTCAGGCGCTGCCGCAGGGCTCAGTACCATGCCTTGTACGGCGACGACCCGCCCTTGGACATGCTGCCGCTGCCAGTGAACCTGGAAGGAGGAGTATGGCTCCGGACCTAGGTCAGCGAGGCTTGGCCAAGCCGGCCCACCCGTGCGGCAAGCCCGCCCGGCGCGGCGCGATCACCTGGGAGCGCGACCTCGATTACGCCCTGCGCAGGGCCAAGGCCGGCGGCAGGCCCGTGCTCCTCTACTTCCGCGACGAGGCTTCCGTGGCCTGCCGGGCCATGGACGAGGAGACCTTCGCCGACGAATTCGTGGCCGAAGCCATGGCCGTGCAGGTCATCCCCGCGCTCCTGCCCCACGACCACATCCCGTTCGCGGCGGAGTACGGCGTGACCTGGACGCCCAGCCTGCTCGCGCTCGACCCCGAGGGCCGCGCGCACCGGCGGGACGTCGGTTTCCTGCCGCCGGAGGAGTTCACGCCCTTCCTCCTCCTGGGCTGCGCCGGCGTCTACTTCGACGGCGACAAGTTCGAGCACGCCACGCCCCTACTGGACACCCTGCTCGCGCACCACGCCCAAAGCGCCTACGCTCCCGAGGCCCGCTTCCTGCTCGGCATGACCGCCTTCAAGGCCAGCGGAGACGAAAGCCACCTGCGCCTGGCTTTCGAGGACCTGAGCCGCCACTGGCCGCACAGCCTGTGGACCAAGAAAGCCAGGCCGTACGCGGACTTTTAGAATAAGCCCGCCGGCCTGCGCTTGCGGTCGAAGCCCAGGATTTCGAGCACCTTGTCCCCGGACAGCTCCTCTTCGTCCAGCAGCCGCGAGACCAGCCTGTCCAGCCCCTCGCGATGCTCCTCCAAGGCTCTGCGCGCCCGGCCATAGGCATCCTCCAGGATGGACGTGACCTCCTCGTCCACCTCGCGGGCCGTCTCCTCGCTGTACTCCCTGCGCACGGCGATATCCTCGCCCAGGAAGACCTGCTCGTTGCGGCCGCCCAGGGCCATGTGGCTGAAGCGACGGCCCATGCCCCACTCCAGGACCATGCGCCGGGCGTGGCGCGTGGCCTCCACGAGGTCGTTGCCCGCGCCGCTGGTCATGGTGCCGAGCACGAGCTCCTCCGAGGCCCGGCCGCCCATCATCACGGCCAGGCGGTCCAGAAGGTACTCGCGGGTGTAAACGTACTTCTCGGTCTCCGGGAGCTGCTGGGTCACGCCCATGCTCAGGGCGCGGGGCACGATGGAGACCTTGTGCAGGGGATCGGCGTTGGGCATGACCGCGGCCACCAAGGCATGGCCGCCCTCGTGGTAGGCCACGCTGCGCTTCTCCTCCTCGCTCACGGCCAGTCCCTGGCGCACCAGGCCCATGAGCACCTTGTCGCGGGCCTGCTCCACGTCCTCGCCGAGGATCTCCTGGCGGTCGGCGCGGGCCGCCATGAGCGCGGCCTCGTTGAGCAGATTCTTCAGGTCGGCCCCGCTGAATCCGGGCGTGCCGCGGGCCAGCGACTCCAGGTTGACGTCGCCCGCCAGGGGCTTGTTGCGCGCATGGATGTGCAGGATGTCCAACCTGGCCTTGGTCGTGGGCAAGGGAATGGTCACCCGCCGGTCGAAGCGGCCCGGTCGCAGGAGCGCCGAATCCAGGATGTCCGGGCGGTTCGTGGCGCTCATGACGATGACGTCATGGCTCTGCTCGAAGCCGTCCAGCTCGGACAGGAGCTGGTTCAGGGTCTGCTCGCGCTCGTCGTGGCCGCCGCCCAGGCCTGCCCCGCGCTTGCGGCCGATGGAGTCCAGCTCGTCGATGAAGATGATGCTCGGCGCGTTCTTCTTGGCGTCCTCGAACAGGCTGCGCACGCGCGACGCGCCCACGCCCACGAACATCTCCATGAAGTCCGAGCCCGTGATGGAGAAGAAGGGCACGCCCGCCTCGCCGGCCACGGCCCGCGCGAGAAGCGTCTTGCCGCAGCCGGGCGGCCCGACCAGGAGCACGCCGCGCGGCACCTGCGCGCCCAGACGCCGCACCTTGCCGGGTTCCTTGAGGTAGGTCACGATCTCCTGAAGCTCTTCCTTGGCGCCCTCGGCGCCGGCCACGTCGGCGAAGGTCGTGCGCTCCTTGCGCTGATCGTAGAGCTTGGCCCGGCTGCGGCCCATGCCGAACAGGTTGCCTGCCCCGCCTCCGCCGACTCGCTTGAACTGGGCCCAGACGAGAAGGCCTAAAAAGAGCATGGGCAGCAGCCCGAACAGGAGCAGCCAGAGCCAGGAGCCGTCGGACTCGGGCCGGGTGCGCAACTGCACGTTATTCGTCTGGAGAAGCTCGAAGAGTTGCGGGTCGCCGAAAGATGGAATGTACGTGCGGAAGCGGGAAAGCTCCATGTCCTGAGCCGCGCCGTCAGGACGGTATTTGATGGCCCTGCGCAGCTCGCCGTCGATGCGCTGTCCCTGCACCTGGACGCTGGCCACGTTGCCGACGTCGAGCTGCTTCCGGAACTCGCTGTAGCTCAGGGGCGGCGGGGAAGTCGCGCCGCGAGAGAGCCACAGGAAGCCCATGAGCAGGAGAAACAGGAGGAACACGACGCCCCACGCCGGGCGCCCCTGATCCCCGGGGGAATTTCGCGCGCCGTTCATGCGCGGCTCAACCCTTGGCCTCGCGCCGCTTGCGCGGACGGAGCAACTGCTCGTAACGGGCGGCCATGATCTTGACCAGGGCCCGGACCATCTCGCGGGCCTGCCTCTCCACGGGCGTGAGCGCCTGCATGCGACCTCCTTGGAAGGGGTTGGTTCTCTTCCCGGACTTCCCGGAATTGTTCAGCTTCCGACTATGACACGGGTCCAGACCGCTGGCTGTAGGCGCAAGGCGCGATGCGCTGTAGGCTTCATTCCCAGGGACAGGCTTGCGCGCGGCCCGCTTCGGAGCGCATAGTGGCCGATGGCGGAAGGATCGGCCCGCCCCGGTGGGCCGCAATTCGAGGGAACGGATCATGCCCGTGAACGGCCAGACATTTCTCCAGCGATCACGCCTGCGAGCCCTCTGGTTCGGCCTGGATTCCAGCTTCTGGTTCAGGCCATCGCTCATGGTCCTGGGCTCCATCGGCCTGGCTGTCGCGCTCCTGACCCTGGACGGGCTCTTCCCGGACACGATCCAGCGCATCCCGCTCGTCTACGGCGGCGGGCCCGAGGCTGCCCAGACCATCCTGTCCACCATCGCCTCGTCCCTGATCAACGTGGTCAGCGTGACCTTCTCCATCACCATCGTGGCGCTGTCGCTGGCCTCGACCCAGTTCGGTCCGCGCCTGCTCAACAACTTCATGCGCGACCAGGGAAACCAGCTCGTGCTCGGCTACTTCGTGGCCATCTTCGTCTACTGCCTGCTCATCATCCGTGCCATCCGCGTGACCGATCCCTTCACGCCTCCCCTGTCCGTGACGGCCGGTATCCTGCTGGCCATCCTGGCCTTCTTCGTGCTCATCTACTTCCTCCACCACATCGCTTCGTCCATCAAGGCCGAAACCCTCGTGCACATGGTGGACAAGGAACTCGTCAAGACCATCGAGGAACTCTGCCCCGAGCCCATGGGCACGGACGCAGAGGAGCCCGAGCCCGTGCCCGACATGCCCGAGGGATTCGCCGCCGAATCGGCCGTGGTCCCGGCCATGGAGCACGGCTATCTGCAAGCCCTGGAGATCGGCGGGTTGGTGGCCTTGGCCAGGGACAAGGACCTCGTCCTCGCCCTGGCCTACCGGCCCGGCGACTACATCGCCCAGGGCACGCCACTCTTGCGAGCCTGGCCGGGCGCGTTCCTCAACCGCGAGATCGTGGAGGCCGTCAACGACCAGTTCGTCATCGGCAGCCAACGCACGCCCTTCCAGGACCTGGAGTACGCCATCAATCAGCTCGTGGAGATCGCCTTGCGCGCCCTGTCGCCAGGCATCAACGACACGTTCACGGCCATCGGCTGCATCGACCGCCTGGGCTCGGCCCTGTCCCTACTGGCCCGGCGGCGCATGCCGCGCACGGCCCATCGCGACGATGACGGCACCCTGCGCGTGGTCGTACACCCCAACACCTTCACGGGGGCCATGGACGCTGCTTTCGACGCCATCCGCCAGAACAGCGCGCACCACGCGGCCGTGATCATCCGCATGCTCGAAGTGCTCCAGGCCGTGGCCATGTTCGCCCACACCCGAGAACGTAAGGAGGTCATCCACAAGCATGCGGACATGATCCTGCGCGCGGCCGAGCGCAACCTGCCCGAGGAGAACGACATTCGCGACATGCGCCGGCGCCACGAGGAGTTGACGCGCATGCTCGACAGATCGGGCCGCGATGAGCACCAGGAAAAGGCCAAGAAGCACCAAGCCTAGAAGCGCGCTGGGGTTTTCTCTCGCGGCATCGACTTAGAGCCACGAACAAAACCTGATCCGACCTGATAAAAATTTAGCAATAGCAATGACTAGGAGAGTGACTGAGGGGTTTTGTTGCTAGCCCTTAGTACGGCTGTGTCACAAGCTTCTGGCACGAATTGCATATGGGCCATTTCATGGCTGATC
Organism: Pseudomonadota bacterium; assembly: GCA_023433925.1. GTDB lineage: Bacteria > Desulfobacterota > Desulfovibrionia > Desulfovibrionales > Desulfovibrionaceae > Desulfocurvibacter. Next base: position 63,860 of record JAEYTO010000063.1, read on the forward strand.
TACCTGGCAAGTTTGGATAGCACGCCCAAATTATCTTTAATATCTTCAAGGGATAGTGCTTTGGTGACACAGTAGCGTTAGAGCGGTTTGCACAAGCTTGAGAGATGGCGCTGCCCTCTCTCGGACCCTCCCTCGCCGGAAGCCCATCAAAACAAGGGCTCCGGCCCCTATCGCTTCCGCAAACAGCCATGGCCGGGAAATCAAGCCGCGGCGGATGCCGCGAAAAAGGGTTCCAAGGGGCGCGCCCCTTGGCGGGTGGGGTGTGGGGAGGGCGGCGCCCTCCCCGCCATTCTCCTAACGCCTGCCCTGGAAGCGCCAGCGGCAGGCCAAGCGCTCGATGACCTCCACCGACTCGTAGAGAATCACGCCCAGCAGGGACATGCCGAAGATGCCGCTGAACATGCGCAGGTAGTCCAGGCTGCCCCAGGCGTCGATGATCATGTAGCCCAGGCCCGTCTCGGTGGCGAAGGACTCCACGAAGAACAGCACGGCCACGCTGACGCCCGTGCCCAGGCGCAGGGCCGTGAAGCCGTGCGGCAGGGCCGCTGGCAGGAGCACGTCCAGGAACACCCGCGCCTTGCCCGCGCCCAGGGAGACCACGGAGTCGATGTGCTTGTGGTGCACGCCGCGCACGCCGTCGCGGGTGGTCACGAGGATCTGGTAGGCCAGGATGAGCGCGATCATGGCCACCTTGGAGGCGTCGCCCAGGCCGAGCAGCAGGAGAAAAACGGGCAGGAGCACGATCTTGGGGACGGGATAGGTCAGGGACACGAAGGGCGACAGGAGCGCGTCGGCGCGCCGGCTGCCGCCCATGAGGATGCCCAGGGGGAAGGCGGTGAACCAGGCCAGGGCCATGGCCGCCACGGCCCGCAAGGCGCTGGCCCCGAAGTGTCGCCAGAAGGCGGCCGTGCGCGCATGGCCGGCGAAGGCGGCCAGGGCGTCCTCGGGCGTCGGGAGCACGCTGGAGCCCAGGACCTCGGCCAGGGCCTTCCAGGACAATCCCAGGAGCAGGGTCACGAGGAGGTAGCGGCCGAGCTTGCCCAACCGGGCTAAAATGGACAGGCGGGCGGCGGGGCTCAAAACAGTTTCTCCATCTCGGCGCGCACGCGGCGCACCTGGGCGTAATACTCCTCGCTGCGGCGGTAGCCTTCGCCGCCGAAGCCGGGGTTCTCGAAGCTCCCGACCACGCCGGCCGGCCTGCCGGCCAGGAGCAGGATGCGGCCGCCGAGAAAGACCGCCTCCTCCACGCTGTGCGTCACGAGCACGTAGGGAACCCCGCGCCGCCGCCACATGCCGAGCAGGATGGCCTGAAGCTTCTCGCGGGTGATGGCGTCCAGGGAGGAGAACGGCTCGTCGAGCAGGAGCACGCGCGGGCTCATGGCGAAGGCCCGCGCGATGGCCACGCGCTGCTGCTCGCCGCCGGACAGGCAGGCCGGCCAGTCGCGCTCGCGGCCGGCCAAGCCGACCTCGGCCAGGCTGTCCATGGCCCGCGCCGTGCGCTCGGCCCGGCCCATGCCGGCGATCTTGGGGCCCAGGGCCACGTTGTCGAGCACGTTCTTCCAGGGCAGCAGGCCGTAGTCCTGGAGGATGATGGCCGCCTGGCCCGAGCCTTTGCGCACGGGCCGGCCGTCCAGAAGCGCTTGGCCGGAGTCCGGCTCGGTCAGGCCGCAGAGCATGTACAGAAGCGTGGTCTTGCCGCAGCCCGAGGGACCCAGCACGGCCAGGGTCTGGCCCTCGGCCAGGCTGAAGGAGACCTCGCGCAGCACCTCGCGGCCTCCAGCGAAGGCCTTGGTCAGCCGCCTGGCTTCGAGCACGCCGACACTCCCCTATTAGAGTAGATTGCTTTTCAGACGCCCGCTCCGGCGTTGGCGGCGCAAGTGAATTGCGCCTACGCCTACGCGGCGGCAAGCCATGCCGAGGCATGGCTTGCAGAGCATTTTCAAAAGCAAAATGCTCAAAAGCACTTGGCAATGAAACCGGGAAGGGCGTCGCCCTCCCCGAGCCCCACCCACCAAGGGCCACAGGCCCTTGGAACCCGTTGTTTCATTTGTAAGGCACATTGAATGCACCGCAGCAGCCTGCAATCAATCCATAACCCATTGCCCACGGCCCGGACCACACGGGGTCCAGGGGCCCACGGCCCCTGGCGGGAGAGAGCTCGAGAGAGGGCGCGGAGCCCTCTCTCGGTTCTTATCGCGCGGGCACGAGCCGTTCATAGGCGATGCGCTCGCTCAGCAGGCCCTGGCCGAGCATCCAGGCCTGCACGTCCTCGATCTCCTGGGGCGCGGGCAGCCTTGGCGCGGGATAGCGGTACATGGGAAAGCTGTCCTTGAGCTCGGGCGGAATGCGCGCGACCTCGGCCATGAGCCCGCGATATGTCTCCGGGCTGGCGGCCAGCCGCCGCAGGGCCTCGCCATAAGCAGCCAGGAAGCGCTCCAGGGTGGCCGCGTCCGCCAGCCTGTCGGCCAGACAGAGCACCGTGAGCGGCATGGCCAGCTTCTGGTCCGTGGCGAGCACCGTTCCGCCCTTGGACTCGGCCAGGGTCAGGAGCGGCTCGGGCAGCAGGGCCAGGTCGATCTCGCCGGCCAGGAGCATCTGCATGCGGATGGGGATCTTCTTGATCTCCAGGGGGACCATGGCTCCGGCCGGGATGGCGTGGGCAGCCTCCATGCGTTGCAGGAGCAGCTCGATGATGGTCGAGCGCGAGATGCTCACGGAATGGCCGGACAATTCCGCCAGGCTCAGCCCGGCCTTGCGCGGCGAGGTGACGATGCCGAACATGCGCCGCTCCGGGCTCGACTCGTAGGCGATGGTCGCCACGCGCAGGGGCGCGCCGGCCTTGATCAGCAGGAGCGTGGCCACGAGGTCGCCGAAGTAGCCGTCCAGGCGGCCAGCCTGCATGGCCGTGTCGCGCTCCAGGGCGCTCATGAAGCCGACAAGCTCGATGTTCAGCCCCTGGGCCTCGAAGAGCCCCTCGCGCGCGGCCACGTGCAGTGGGAGGGTGTCCAGGACCGGCAGGACGCCGAAGCGGATGGTCTGCCTGGGCTGGGCCTGGGCCTGATTCGCGGCCATGGTCAGCGTCCAGGCGACGGCAAGGGCCAGGGCCAGGCCCGCCACGAGTCTGCGCATGCTCGTCTCCTCGCGGCGGTTCGCGGCCGCCGCATGCGGTGCTTTGGGAACCAGCCCTAGCTAGCACGCCAAGCCGGCCAAGGGAAGTCCCGCGCGGGCGCGTCAGGCCGAGGCCGCGGCCAGCATGGCTCGCCGCACCTCGGCGGCGCCGCCCTTGTCGAGCTTCTGGCCGTCGCGGCCGCGCACGAAGAACACATCAAGCACGCGCTCGCCCAGGGTGTCGATCTTGGCCAGGTACACGGACAGGCCGAGCCGGTCCAGGGCCGAGGCGAGGTCATGGAGCCGGCCCAGGCGGTCTCCGGCGCGGACCTCCACGAGGGTATGGAAATCCGAGGCCTCGTTGTCGATGCGCACTTCCGGAGGCAGGCCCGGCGCGCGATCCCGGCGGTTGAGCGGCGAACGCCGCCGCTCGGCCAGCCGCTCGGCCACGGCCAGCCTGCCCGTGAGCGCGGCCTTGACGCCCTGGCGCACGCGCTCGAAGACCTCCTCGGGCTGGAGGCTGTCCGGCGGCTCGGACACGGTGAATACGTCGAGCACCGTGCCGTCGCTCCAGGTGAAGATCTCGGCGTGCAGGATGTTCAGGCCGTGCAAGGCCATGACCCCGGCCACGGTGGCGAAGAAGCCGGGCTGGTCCATGGCCGCCAGGGTCACTTCCCAGGCCCGCGCGCCCTCCAGCCGCCTGGCGCGCATGGCCGTAAGGCCCAGGCCGCTCGGGCCGTGCGGCACGCGCGTGCGCTCCTCCTGGAGCGCCTTGCGGAACTCCTGCACGAGTGGAAAGTGCGAAACGATGGTCGCCGCGTCCATGACCTGCACGTAGCGCGGCGGCATGGCCGCCAGGGCGGACTCCACGAAGTCCCGGCCATACCCGCTCGTGGCCAGGGAGCGCACCTTGTCCCGCGTGGCCAGGGCCTTGCGCACGGCGTGCGGCGTGGACAGCCAGCCGCGCTCCAGGAGCCGGCGGGCCTTGGCGTACAGCTCGCCCATAAGCGCGGCCTTCCAGCCGCTCCAGGCGCGCGGCCCCGTGGCCTTGGAGTCGGCCACGCCGAGCAGGTGGAGCATGGTCAGCCGCTGGAGGCTGCCGGCCTTGCGGGCCGCGAGCGCGGCCACGGTCTCGTCGCCCAGGTCTCTGCGCACCGCCGTGACCGGCAGGAGCAGATGGCTGGACACGAGAAAGGCCACGTCCTCCACAAGGGCCTCGGGCGCGCCGAGGCGGCGGAGCATGTCGCGGGCCAGGACGGCCCCGCGCTCCTCGTGCCCATCGGAGCCCGCATCCTTGCCGGCATCGTGCAGCAACCCGGCCAGGAGCAGGGCATCCCGCTGTCGCCCCGTAAGCTCCTCGAACAGCGCTCCCAGGTGCGCGTCGCGGGCCAGGCAGGCCAGCTCGCGCACGGTCTCGATGCCGTGGACGCCCACGGGGTGCAGGTGCAGCCCGTCGAACTGCACGCGCCCCTGCGCGCGGCCCAACTCGGGCAGAAGCGCGGCCAGGAAGCCGGTCTCAAGCATGGCCGCCAGAGCCTCGGCGCCATGAGGCGCCGGGAGCACGCGGCGCAGGAAGGACAGGGCCATGGGCGCGGAGGCTGCCTGGCCCGGCGCGCGGGCCACGCCCTGGCGCACGGCGCGTCGAGCCTGCCAGGACAGGGGCAGCCCCGAGAAGGCCATGCGCAGGAAGACGAGGAAGCCCGACTCGGGCCATTGGTCTGCCTGCGGATCGGGCCGCGGGGTCTCGCGGCCGAGGAGCGAGCCGAGCAGCGCCTGGCGGGCCGCGCGCAGGCAGGCCATGGCCTCGTGCAGCCGGGCCGCAAGGGCTTGGGCCGCCTCTCCCGGCCCGCCGGGAAAGCCCATGCGCCGAGCCGCCTCGGGCTGAAGATCCTGGGGCAGGATGTCGGACCTGGAGCGGGACTGGGCGTGCAGGTGCACGCGCGCGACGAGCAGAAAGGACGCAGCCGCCTCGATCTCCCGCCGCTCCGCGGGCGAGAAGAGAGCGCCGCCCTCTGGAAAGAGCATTTGGAGCCAACCCAAGCGATGCGCGTCGCGCAGGCCGCCCGGTCCGTTTTTCAGGTCCGGCTCAAGACCGGGCGCGCCGTTCTCGGGCAGCCGTGCGGCCAGCCAGTTGGCGAAGCTCTTGGCGCACGGCGCGGCGACTTCGGCTCGAAAGCGGTTTTGAAAATTTACAAAGAGCGCCTTGTCGCCCGCCACATGGCGCATGTCGAGCAGCGAGGCCAGCACAAGCGGGTCGGCCGAGGCGAGCCGCAGGCACTCGGAGATGGACCGTACCACATGGCCCACCGACAGACGCAGGTCCCATAAAGGATGGAAGAGGTGGCTGGCCAAGGTTTCCAGCCCGCCTGCCCGGCCCGGATCATCCGCGTGCACGAGCAGGACGTCGATATCCGAGCCTGGGCAGAGCTGCCGACGGCCGTAGCCGCCCACGGCCAGAAGAGCGAAAGGCGGCGTCCGGAGGAGCGCCGTGTCCCGCGCTTCGTCCAGACGCCGCCGAAAGTAGTCGTCCACGGCCGCCGAGAGCCTGACCGGCAGATCCACGGCTTGCAGGCCGCCAGTCTCCAGGCCCGCCAGCAGCTCGCTCCTGGACTTGGCCAGGAAGGCGGCGGACGCCAGGTCCCGGGCCATGCCATTTCTCTCGGTTATGCCGTTGCCTGCTGTTTAGAGCAGCTTGCAGATGACTGGGAAGGGCTTTGCCCTCCCCAGACCCCACCCGCCAAGGCCCGCTCTTGATAAGGCGGCCCTTGGAACCCGCATTTCAGTTGCACATGGCTCTAAATGGCCGCCTCGCCCGTCTCGCCGGTGCGGATGCGCACCGTCTCCTCCACGGGCGATACGAAGATCTTGCCGTCGCCGACCTGGCCGGTGCGGGCGGCCTTGCAGGCCGTGTCCACGACCTTGGCCACCAGGCCGTCCTCGACCACGATCTCGATCTTGGCCTTGGCCACGAAATCCACCTGGTACTCGGCCCCGCGATAGACTTCCTTATGGCCCCGCTGGCGGCCGAAGCCCTTGACCTCCGTGACGGTCATGCCCTGGATGCCCATGTCGGCGAGGGCGGTCTTGACTTCCTCGAGCTTGAACGGACGGATGATTATCTCTATCTTTTTCATGGCGCTACTCCGCGTGCTTGTGGATTTAGATCTGGTAACCGGCTTCCTTGTGCTCGCTCACGTCCAGGCCGCGGACTTCGTCCTCGTCGCTTATCCGCAGACCGATTGTGGCGTCCACGAGTTTGAACAAAATGAAGCTCATGGTGAAGCAGAAGGCCCACGTGGCGGCGATGGACACGAACTGGATCCAGACCTGGCCGGGATTGCCGGCGATGAGGCCCGTGGCGTTGTTGAGCGTGGCGAAGATGCCCGTGGCCAGGGCGCCCCAGGAGCCGCCCACGCCGTGGATGCCCACCACGTCCAGGGAGTCGTCGTAGCCGAGCCTGTTCTTGAGCATGATGCCGCCGTAGCAGAGCACGCCGGCCACGAGGCCTATGAAGAGCCCGGCCATGGGCCCCACGAAGCCGGCGGCGGGGGTGATGGCCACCAGGCCGGCCACCGCGCCCGAGGCCGCGCCCAGGCTCGTGGGCTTGCCGCGGTGCATCCACTCCGCGCATATCCAGCTCATGGCCGCGCCGGCCGCGGCGAGATGCGTGGCCACGAAGGCGCTGGCGGCGATCCCGTTGGCGGCCAGGGCCGAGCCCGCGTTGAAGCCGAACCAGCCGAACCAGAGGATGCCAGCGCCGAGGATAGTCATGGGCACGTTGTGCGGAATGATGGGCTCATGGCCGTACCCCCGGCGCTTGCCGACGACCAGCGCGCCGGCCAGGGCGGCGGCCGCGGAACTCATGTGCACCACCGCGCCGCCGGCGAAATCCAGGGCGCCCATCTTGAACATCCAGCCGCCGCCCCAGACCCAGTGGCACATGGGGCTGTAGACAAGGACCACCCACAGGGCCGAGAAGACCAGGAAGGCCCCGAAGCGCATGCGCTCGGCGAACGCGCCGGTGATGAGCGCGGGCGTGATGACCGCGAACATGCACTGGAAGATCATGAAGGCCGCGTGCGGTAGGTTGGCCGCCGGGCCGTCGGCCTCGCCGCCCACGCCGTTCAGGAACAGGTGGTCCAGGCCGCCGATGAGCCCGCCGATGTCCGGGGCGAAGGACATCGAGTAGCCGGCCACGGCCCAGACAATCGAGACAAGCCCGAGCAGGATGAAGCTCTGCATGGTCGTCCCGAGCACGTTCTTGGCCCGGACCATGCCCGCGTAGAAAAGCGCCAGGCCTGGGGTCATGAACATGACCAGGGCCGCGCTGACGAGGACAAAAGAGGTATCCGCCGCATTCATGTGTGTTCTCCCCTGTCGTTCGTGTGAAAACCCTGTCGGCTTGCTAGCAATCTTTAGGCCTAGAATGCGCATATTGTAATCAAGCGCTTTTTAGGCGTTGCTTATTGTGCAATAAATTACATTTATGAATAAATGTCGAAAAACCTGCTTCGCCGCCCCGCCGCCGAAGGCGGCGCGGCGGCATGACATGGACTTGACAATCTCCTTCCTGCCTGCTCTATAACCCCGCAAACGTGGCAAAGCGCCGCAGTGTCTCGCCCGTTGGGCCATTCCATGATCTTTCAGCATCCGAGTGAGGGCAGACATGGCCGAAAACGAACCGCATCCTTGCGGGCAATGCACGGTTCCAGGCCGGCAGGACGCGCAGGCGCACCCTTGGGATGAGCGCATGGACACCCTGGCGCTTCGCATCGCGGGCATCGAAAGGGAGATGGGGCGGGCCGAGCGCATGGCCGGAAAACGCGCGGCCGCCATGCGCGACGAACTGGAGAGCGCCATTGATGAAGTCGCCGGCGCCCTTTTCGCCTTCCAGGCGCCCCGCTATCCCGTTGACGGCCCGGCTAGGCGGCTCAAGGATCTCCGCCGCAAGGTCAGCGACCTCTACGCGCGCTTCCTGGACTTGCCCGATTAGGGCATTTTGCTTTTGAAAATGCTCTGCAAGCCATGCGTCGGCATATGGCTTGTCGCCGCGTAGGCGTCGGCGTAATTCGCTTGCGCCGTCAACGCCGGAGCGAGCGTCTCAAAGTCAAACTGCTTTAGGTGGTAGCGCATTCGGATCGGGAAGGGCCTCGCCCTCCCCCAGCCTCCGCCCGCCAAGGCCCGCCCTCCGATGGAGCGGCGCTTGGAGCCCGTAGCCCGTTCCAGGTTGCCCCTCTTTTGACAGGCCTGGGCAGCCATTTACATTTCTGCAATATTCTCGCGAGCCGTCTGCTCCATTGAATCCGCCCGGCCTCCCGCCCTTGATATGGCTTGCCATTTGCGCGAAGGCGGGCCAATTGGTAAGCACTTTGCGCGGCCAAGCCGCATCGAGGAGACCCATGCCATGACCCATGATCGGCCTGAAAACGCATCTGTGCAGGACGCCACACAGGCCTTCCTGGAAAGCCTGCCCGAGGTCGGACCCGGCGAGTCGTTCCGCTTCGCCTGCCACCCGCGTGTGCCCTGCTTCAACGCCTGCTGCGGGGACCTGACCCTGACCATCACGCCCTATGACGCCCTGCGGCTGCGCAAGGCCCTGGGCGAGAGCAGCCGCGAGTTCATCACGAACCGCTGCACGCTCGTGGTCGCGCCCGACACGGGCTTCCCCATGCTCCAGCTCCGCATGATGACCGGGCCGGGCAAGCCCTGCCCCTTTGTCACGGCCAAGGGCTGCTCCGTGTATCCTCACCGTCCGGCCGCCTGCCGCACCTACCCGCTTGGCCGGGCCACGCGTCTGGCCGCCGACGGCTCCATCGTGCAGCAGTTCTTCCTCGTGCGCGAGGCGCACTGCCGCGGATTCCAGGAGGAGCGGGACTGGACTCCCGAGACATGGCTCGCGGACCAGGGCCTGGAGGAGTACAACCGCGCCAACGACCGGCTCACGGACATCATGGGCCGCCAGAAAAAGGCCGGCCTGCCCATGTCCAACCGGCACACGAACATGGCCTTCCTGGCCCTGTTCCAGCCGGACGGCTTCCGCAAGTTCATCGAGGACATGAAGGTCTTCGACAGGCTCGACCTGAGCGATGAGCGCAAGCGCGCCGTGCTGGAGGACGAGGAGGAGACCTTGCGCTTCGCCATGGACTGGCTTGAGCTCGTGCTCTTCGGCGACTGCGCGGGACTGGGGAAGAAGCCGTGAGCATGGCCAGCCTGCCGGTCAACCCCAAGCTGCGCACGCGCGCCGAGATCGCGGCCGTGCTCGCCCCGCTCAGGCCCGTGACGCGCATCGTGTTCACCAACGGCTGCTACGACATCCTGCACCCCGGCCATGTGGACCTGCTCGCGCGGGCCAAGGCCATGGGCGACATCCTCGTGCTCGGCCTCAACTCCGACGATTCCGTGCGCCGCCTCAAGGGTCCCACCCGGCCCGTGAACCGCCTCCCGGAGCGGGCCTTCGTCCTGGCGGCTTTGGAATGCCTGGACTACATCGTGCCTTTCGACGAGGACACGCCGCTGGAGCTCATCAAGGCCGTGCGGCCCCATGTGCTGGTCAAGGGCGGGGACTGGCGGGTGGAGAACATCGTGGGCAGGGACGTGGTGGAGGCGGATGGAGGGAGCGTGCATAGTCTGCCGCTCCTGCCGGGCTACTCGACCACGGGGCTCATCCGCAGGATCCGCGAGCTGGAGAAATAGCCAAAAGGAAACGGGCACATCCCCCCTTCTTGATGTACCCGCCCCTTGGCTCGTGCGCGACAGGGACGCCCTGACGGCCGTGGCCTGCCGCATCGGTTGCCCGTGCGGCGGTATGGTCGGCCGCTACTTCGGCTTGGCGCTGAAGTCGCAGCTCATATGCCTAGCCTTGGCCTCGCTCGCGAGGTCGGCGAAAGAGACCGAATCGAGCTTGGCGAACATGGCCTCGCTGGCCTCGGTCCAGATCGAGCGCATGAGGCAGTCGCCCATGTGGTCGCACTCGGAGCCTTCCTGCGCGCAGAGGGTCAGGGCATGGTCGCCCTCCAGAAGCCTGACCACCTCGCCCACGGAGATGTCCGCCGGGCTCCGCGCCAGCCCATGGCCGCCCAGGGGGCCTCGCTTGCTGTACACGTAGTCGGCCTTCTGCAGCTCGCGCACGAGCTTTTCCAGATACTTCACCGATACGTCGAGCCGCTGGGCTATGTCCGAGAGCCGGACCAATCCGTCATCGCCATAGAGGGCCATGTCCAGGACCATCCGCGCCCCGTAGCGGCTTCGGGTCGAGAGTCGCATGGAGCATTCTCCTTCAGGTCCAGAGCCGTTCGTCCCTTCCGGCCCTATTCCCTACCAAAACGGTATACAATTGACAAGAGGGGGACCGATTTTTCGCACCCGCTCCGCGGCTAGCTCGCCGACAAATGAGCCTCCTCCACCCGCCTGGCCACGTACTCCAGAAGGCGCGCGTCGGCGCCGTCCACGTCGAAGCACAAGCCGTCGGCGCCCAGCAGCCCGCCGGGCACGAGATTGCCCAGTTCCTCGGGATCCTTCACCGCATCGGCGTAGAAACAGACCGACAGCCAGCGCGACGCGGGGTCTTGTCCCACGATATCGACCAGCAGGAAGAGCGGCCTGTCAGCCTGACCTTCGCGCCGCACGCGCAGCGAATGGCTCACTCCGGGCCGGGCCAGGAACTCGGCTTCGGTGTCGCCCAGGAAATCGAGGCGGGTCAGGATCATCCGCAACGCGCGCCGGGCCTGGGCGCCGCCCTTGTCCGCCCAATCGGCGAGAAACGACTGCAAGCCATCCCTTGCGAGCTCATCGAGCGCCATGTGCAACTCCTTGCAAAACATAGACTAGAATGAAAATGCACCAGAACGGTAAGGATTTCAATGAAAAGACAAATTCGCCCTCAACGGACCGGAAATGTCGCGCGGAAGCGCGCGCCCGGCCCAGGCTGAAGCGTGATGCTCCCGCGCAACTGCCGCACCAGCCGGATGACGAGCTGCAGCCCGAGCGAGCGCGCGGCGCGGTAGTCGAACCCCGCCGGCAGCCCACGGCCGGTGTCGGCAACCTCGATGACCGCGTCCGCGCCGTGGCGGGCGACAGATATGCTTATCTGCCCCGTCTCGGCGGGGCCGAAGGCATGCTTGAAGGAATTGGTGACCATCTCGTTGACGATGAGCCCGCACGGGATGGCCGCGTCGATGGTCAGGGCCACCGACTCGCCGTCGACCGCGCCCCGGATCCTGCGCCGGTCGCCCATGGCGCTCAGCAACCTGTCCAAAAGCTTGCGCATGTAGGCCAGCAGGTCGATGGAGGCCAAATCGTCGGAGCGGTACAGCTCCTCGTGCACCAGGGCCATGGACATGATGCGGTTCTGGCTCTCGATGAACAGGTCCCGGTTAGCGCCCCTTTCGTCCGTGGCCGCCTGGAGGTGCAGGAGGCTGGAGATGATCTGCAGGTTATTCTTGACCCTGTGATGGATCTCGCGCAGGAGGATCTCCTTCTCCTGCAAGGACCTGACGATCTGCTCCTCATAGAGCCTGCGGTCGGTGGTGTCGCGGCCCACGCACTGGAACTCCGCCAGGCGTCCGGAATCGTCATGGAGCGCCCTGTCGCAGCGCTGCAGCCAGGTCGTGCGGCCGCGCGAGGAAAGCACGCGGTGCTCCAGGCAGTTGCTCGGGCGCTCCAGGCTGAAGCCCTCCAGGTACGCGGCCAAGTCGTCCCGGTCCTCCTCGGGCACGAGGTCCAGGAAGCGCGCGTCCAGGAGCTCCTCCTTGGCGCGGCCGAAGAAGCGGGCGAAGGCGTCGTTGATGAACGTGAGGCGCGTGTCGGGCGAGAAGCGGCAGACCAGCTCGGTCTGGTCCTCGACGATGGCCTGGTAGAGCATCTGGCTCTTGCGCAGGGCCTCCTCGGTGCGCTTCTGCTCGGTGATGTCCGAGAAGAAGGCCAGCACCGCCGGCCGGCCGTTCCACTCGATCCTCTCGGCGTTCACGAGCAGCCAGGCCACCTGCCCCGACTTGCCCAGCCCGCGCAGGTCGTAGGTCGCGGGCATGTGCCTGTCGCCCTTGAGGCGCTTCCTGTGATGCTTCAGGACCTTGCCTTTGTCCGCGGGGTGGATGAGGCTGAAGATGGGCAGGCCCGCGAGTTCCTCGCGCGTGTAGCCGCTCAGTTCGCTGAATCGCGGGTTGGCGAAGCAGACGCGCTTGTCCTGGATGACCGCGATGGCCTCGAGGGCGTTGTCCACCAGAAGCCTGTAGTTGCGGTCGGCCGCGCTCCGCTCGATCTCCGCCCGCCTGCGCTCGCTCACGTCGGTGATGAAGCCGTCGAAGCAGATGCCGCTGCATTCGGAATCGCGCACCAGTCGGGCGCTCAGCTCGCACCACGCCTCGCTGCCGTCGGGCCGGACCAGGCGCAGATCCAGCCCCGAGACCGAGCCTTGCGTGAGGAGCGTCTCACGCAGTCCGGCCAAGCCCGCGCCGAAGAGCATGGCCATTATCTCGCCGCCGTGGGCCAGGGCGTCCTCGGGAGAGGCGTGGCCGAAGATGCGTGCGCCGGCCCTGTTAATGTCCAGCAGCCGGCCGTCCAACATGGCCTGGATCACGCCGATGGGCGCGTTGTCGAAGATGTCCCTGAAGCGCTGCTCCGCCGAGCGGAGCCGGCGCTCCATGCGCCTGAGCCGCCCGGTATCGCGGGTCACGCTCAGGATGCAGCGCTCGCCGCACAAATCAATGAGCCGCGAGGACATCTCGCCCAGTTGCGTCGAGCCGTCCTTGCGCCGCAGGAGAACCTCGAAGCCATCCACCCAGCCGGAGGCCGCGAGCTTCTCCTGGAATCGCTCCCGGTCCGCCGGATGGGCCCATATGCACAGGTCGAGCGACGTCCTGCCGAGCACCTCCTCGCGGTCGTAGCCGATGAGCTTGCAGAAGCTGGCGTTGACGTTGACGTACAGGCCGTCATGGAAACGATTGATGTGCACGGCGTCGGGATTGCGTTCGAAGGCCAGCCGATGGCCCTCGCGCGCATCGCGCACGACCTGCTCCAGCCAGCCGTCGTCCTGGCCCGGGCCCGTGTCGAGCCCGCCATGTATCGCGGATCCCTGTCCGCGCTTCGTGTCCATGTTCATGTTCGCAGGGGTCTGTTCGTTCTCGTGGCAAGGCCGGGTCCGACATGGGTCCATGGTCCGTGGGCATGCCGTCCACCGACCATCGAGCAGTCGGCCCTGACGACTGCCGCGCGCGCTTGTTCCGCATGCGGAAGCGACAGGCATCATTTCATTTTCAGCCCTGGTCGGTCAACCAGGGCCGCGTATGGAATGCCCCCGGGTAACGATTCTTGATAAACCCCGTCCGGCGGGCTGCGTCGCGCCCGGCTGGACCACCTTCCTTGCGCCGCGCGCCCGCCCGTGGCCGATTGGGGCTGGCGCGCGGCGGCGCAATACGGTATGCCAACCGGACACTGGTCGGGATAGGTCCAGGGGACAGCCTGAAAGACGAGCAAAACCCCAGAGGATGCACGTGATCGCGAATCCACCGAAACGCAAGAGCGACCAAGCGCTCTTCTACGCCCGTCAGCCCATCTATGACCGGGACCTTCGCGTCTGGGGCTATGACCTGCGGGAAAAGGCCGTGCGCGGCGCGGCCGGATTGCGGATCGCGCCCGAGGAAGCCGGGAGCGTCAAGGAGGCCTGCGACCGCCGCAATGTCCTGCGGCGCATCCTGGACCGCGGCTCCAGGGCCGTGCTGCCCTTCGGCGAGCGCGTCGTCCTGCAGGCCGTGGACTTCATGGTCCCGCCGGTGCAGGTCGGTCTGCGGATTCCCGCCAGAGGGCTGAGCGCCGGGGACATGGCCGAGCTGGCGAGCCTCAAGGCCGAGGGCCACGTCATCCTGGCCGAGACAGGCCATGGCGAGGCCGACGGCCTCGTCCTCCAGGACTGCGACATCATCTGCCTCGACGTGGCCGGCGCATCGCCGGCCGACGTACGGCGCAGGATGAAGGCCATGGAACTCTTCGACGCCATGTTCATGGCTCGGGGCGTGGCCGACAAGGACCTCTTCGCCGAGTACCGCGAGATGGGCTTCGCCCTGTTCGAGGGGCCGTTCTTCAAGGCCGCCGAGATCGTTCCGGGCAAGCCCTTGTCCCCGCACAAGCTCTCCCGGCTGCAGATCTTCCGGATCATCGAGCAGAAGGAGCCCGACTTCGCCGCGCTGACCAACGCCATCCAATCCGATGTTTCCGTGAGCCTGCGGCTGATCGCCTACCTCAACTCGGCCAGCTTCGCCTTCGCGCGCAGGATCACTTCCATCAAGCAGGCCTTGTCCCTGCTCGGCTGGGCCAAGGTCCGGACCTGGCTGCGCGTGATCCTGCTGGCGGACATGCTGGAGGACGACGAGCAGAGCGAGCTCCTGTTCCTCTCGGTGCGGCGCGGCAAGTTCCTTGAGCTCGTGGCCACGCAGCATCCCGAGCTGCGTCTGGACCCGGGCGAGATGTTCCTTCTCGGCGGATTCTCGCTGCTGGACGCCATCATGGGGGTCCCCATGGAGCAGATCCTGGACGATCTGCCCCTGAGCGACAGGCTCAAGGGCGCCCTGTGCAGGCGCAAGACCGAGTATCTTCCGCTCTTGCAGCTTGCCGTGCTGTTCGAGGAGCCGGACTGGGAAGAGTTGGAAGGCCTGCTCCAGCTGCTGCGCCTCGACTTCGACAAGGTTTCCCTGGCCGTGTTCGTGGCCGCGAGCTGGGTGGAGCAGTTCTTCGACACGCAGGAAGGCCTGCCGAAATGAGCACGCCGCGATCCCGCGGGCGATGACTCAAGACGCCGCGCGCATGTCGCGGAGCAGCCCGCCGCGACCTGCCGGGCCGCGGCGGGAGATGGCGCGGCCTAGCTCGTGGTGACGGCCGTGGCCACGCGCACCTGATAGAAAAAGTCATTCAGGTAGCCCTTGCCGGCGAGTTGATCGAACACGACCTTGACCGAGCCCCGGTCGATGGAGCCCAAGTCCGCGACCAGCAGCTTGCGGTTCATGTCCTGGCCGGGCGTCAGCCGGAAGAACGGGACGGCCGCGCCCTCGTCCACCTGCAGCGCGAAGGCCAGCGTCCCCATGGCGTCGTCCCAGGCAGCCAGGACGGAATAGCGAGCGGTCCTGCGCCTCTCGTCCTCGCCGGCAAACCAGAGATAGACGGCTTCCTCGTCGCGAACCAGCTCGACAAACGAGGCCAGATCGTCGTGGTCATCATTTATGCGATCCACCAGGTGCTCGAACAGACTTCTGACAAGCTCCTGCAGATCCATTTCCGTGGTCTGGAGCATGAATCTCCCTCGTGCGCTTTTTTTTCCATCGGTTAAGGTCCAAAGCCGGTTTCAGCAAGAAAAAAATGACGTTCGACGCGAGAATGCCATTTTCGATCCAGCGCGGCCCGCCGCTTGCAATCTTCGCCGGCCTGAGCCATGAAACCCATTATCATGGACGATGATCACGGAGAACGGCATGAGATCCTTCCGCAAGGAGCTGTGGTTCGAGACGCCTACCCGGCGGGCCTTCATCAACATGACCTCGCACGTTGAGCAGTGCCTGCGCGAATCAGGCATCCGCGAGGGCCTCTGTCTGGTGAACGCCATGCACATAACAGCCAGCGTGTTCATCAACGACGACGAGCCTGGTCTGCACCACGACTACGAGGCTTGGCTGGAACGTCTTGCGCCGCACGCGCCCGTGTCCCAGTACCGCCATAACGTTGGCGAGGACAATGCGGACGCGCACATGAAGCGCCAGATCATGGGCCGCGAGGTGGTCGTGGCCGTGACCGAAGGCAGGCTCGATCTCGGCGCCTGGGAGCGGATCTTCTACGGCGAGTTCGACGGCCGCAGACGCAAGCGCGTGCTCGTGAAGATCATCGGGGAGTGATCTTCAGGGGGCATCCGGCTTCGCTCACGATGCGGAGCAAGCAGAAAACAGGAAGGGGGGAGTCCATGGCGATGCAGTACGTGCTGATCGTGGTCAAGCTGGGCGACATCACCGCCACCAGCCACCCGCGCTTCGAGGAGGCGCTCAAGAGCTACGAGTGGGAGAAGTCCAGGATGGAGAACGGCTTGTGGCGGGCGACCGTCACCTCGGAGGACGAGCCCGCCAAGATCAGCACGGCCGTCCAGAAGCAGCTCATCACGGCCGCCAATTACGCCGAGGCCGGCACGGTCATGGCCGCCATCCAGGTAGGCAACAGCCAGCCGCAGGCCTTCGTGTTCAAGAAGGGCGAAGCCCTCAAGTGGAACCGGTCGCCGGCCATGTGGTGAGCGCACCCTCATCCGGCCCTGCCTGGCGTCATCGGCATCCGTGAATCTAATGCCCCGCGCGTTCCGTTGACCTGGAGCGGCGGACCGGGGCAGATCGGGAAGCACTCCCATGGCCGACAGGGCCATGCGGCAGGCCCGCCGCGTGCGATTCCGCGCTGATCTTCATCCCGAGCGCGCGTGATCCGGCTCGACACGAGCCACGACCTGCTTAATCCTTGCCGTCGGACGCATTCCGACATCCCGGCCCGAATGCCGTTGACACGCCTTTACGCCTGTATAGAATATCCGACTCCTACGCCGACTTCCAACCCTCCCCGCGCGGGAGGCGCACGAGATCCCTCATGCTCCGCAGCCGCTATAACGGCCCGGGCGGCTACCGCGAGGTTTTCGCGGTCAGTCTGCCCCTGATCGTCAGCATGGCCTCGAACACGTTCATGCAGTTCACGGACCGCATGTTTTTGGCCGGCTACTCCGTGGACGCCATCGCCGCGGCCATGCCCGCGGGCATGGCCGTGTTCCTGGCCATCGCCTTTTTCATGGGCACGGGCGGGTACGTGAACGTGTTCGTGGCCCAGTACGTGGGCGCGGGCCGGCCGCGGCGCGTGGGCGCGGCGCTGTGGCAGGGCCTGTGGTTCTCCCTGCTCGCCTCGGCGCTCCTGGCCCTGCTGGCCCTGCCGGCCGAATCCCTGTTCTCGCTGACCGGACATCCCCCGGCGGTGCGCCGGCTGGAGGTGATCTACTTCCAGGTCCTGGCCCTTGGCGCGGGCTTCTCCGTGCTCGGCTCGGTGCTGGCCTGCTTCTACACGGGGCGGGGACAGGCGCGCGTGGTCATGCTCGCCAACATGGCCGGAGCCGCGCTCAACGTGCCCCTCGACTACGCCCTCATCTACGGCGCCTGGGGTCTGCCCGAACTGGGCATCGCGGGCGCGGGCATCGCCACCGTGGCCTCGTCGGCCTTCATCTGCCTGATCATCGCCCTGCTCATCTTCCGGCGCGCCAACGAGGCCGACTTCGGCGTGCGCAGCGCCTGGAAGCCGGAACGCGAGCTCTTCGGCAGGCTCATGCGCTACGGCCTGCCCGGCGGCGTGCAGTACTGCATGGACATGCTGGCCATCACCTTCTTCATCTTCATGGTCGGCAGGCTGGGCCGGGCCGAGCTGGCGGCCACGAACATCGTCTTCAACATCTCCAGCCTGGCTTTCATGCCCATGATCGGCCTGCACGTGGGCGTGAACACCCTGGTGGGCCAGGCCGTCGGCCGCGGCAGGCCCGAGGACGGCGCTCGCGCGGCGACCAGCGCCTTGCACGTGGCGCTGACGTACATGAGCCTGTTCGCCCTGGCCTTCGTGTGTCTGCCCGAGCCTCTGCTCGGCCTGTTCCGGCCCGCCGACGCATCCGCCGCCGAGTTCGAGGCCATCATGGAGGCCGGCGTCGTGCTCCTGCGCTTCGTGGCCCTGTACAATTGCTTCGACGCCGTCGGCATCATCTACTCGGGCGCCATCAGGGGCGCGGGAGACACCTGGTTCGTCATGAAGGCCATCGCCGTGGCGGCCGTGCTGGCCATGTTCCTGCCCGTGACGGTTCTGTCCATGCTTTACGAGGGCACGCTGTACCATCTCTGGGCCTGCGCCACCCTGTACATCAGCGCCCTGGGGCTGATCTTCGCCCTGCGCTACCGCCAGGGCGCATGGCGATCCATGAGCGTCATCGAGACCGCGCCGGCGTCGGCGGGCCTGAACTCGTAACCGAAAGAGGGCGCGGCCCTCTCTCGGGCTCTCACCCGCCAGGGGCCGGAGCCCCCTGGCCCCCGCTGGCCGGAGCGGCGGTGGCCCTCGAAGACTCGGGATGCCGCTCCGAAAATGCCGGGTTGACGGTTGCTCTCTGAACGAGAAACGGCCGCCTTTGGGAATGCCCAGGGCGGCCGTTTCAGTTGGATCGACTCCGGGGCGGCTAGAACGTCATGATCTCGTAGCCTTGCTCCAGGAAGCGGGCGATGGACGGATGGCCCTGCATGTCGTCCAGCAGCGGGATGCCCGCGGCGCGGACCTCCTCGATGACGCCCATCTTGGCCGAGCAGGCCTTGCAGGCCCCGGCGATGAGCCCGAGCATCTTGGCCCGCGTGAACAGGTCGTGGAACGGCTCGCCTTCCCTGGCCAGGGCCGGGATGGCCCGCGTCACCTGGCCCTCGACCACGATGCGCGCCTCCCAGCCGCGCGCGTTCATGTCCAGGGCGTTGAGCAGCACGTGCACGAAGCAGAGCGTATCGCCATTATAGGCGAACAGGGCGATCTTGCGCGTCGAGTCCATGGCCTACTGCCCCTTGTTGATGTGTTCGAGCGCGCGGATGACCGACTCCAGGCGCGGCGTCTTGTTGATGTCCGCGATTTCGACGTATTGGACGATGCCCTGCTTGTCGATGATGAACAGGGCCCGCTCGGTGAAGCCCTCGGGCCGCAGCACGCCGTAGCGCTCGGCCACTTCGCCGTGCGGGTAAAAGTCGGACAGGATCGGGAACCAGCAGCCGCCCATGGACTCGGCCCAGGCGTGCAGGGTCGGGATGTTGTCCACGCTGATGCCCAGGATCAGACCGTCGCGCTTCTCGATCTCCTCGCGGCCCAGATTGTAGCCCGGCCATTGCTCGGAGCAGGCCGGCGTCCAGGCCGCGGGCACGAAGGACAGCACCACGTTCTTCCTGCCCCGGAAGTCGCTCAGGCTGACCTTGTGGCCCGAGATCGACGGCAGCGAAAATTCAGGGGCCATGTCGCCCACCTTGACCTTGGGCTCGGTCGCGCGGGGCGGAAGCTTGCCGGGGTCCCAGATGTACTTGTCCGGGACATGGCCCTCGTGGGACTTGGACCCGGTTTGCTCCTGAGATGCGCGGGGCTTGATGGGCGAGGTCTGGGCCGAGGTCGTCGCCGGCAGGGTCGCGAGCAGGAGGAGCAGCGCCGCGAGCGCCAGAGCGGTCGGCGGCGGAAATGGTCCGCGCGTCATTTCTTGTCCTCCTGGGCGGCCGGCTTGGCCTGCGTTCCGGCGGCCTGCCCGCGCAGGCCGGTCTTGGCCAGGATATCCCGCAGGAACGCGTCCGGGCTGTCCATGCGGCCCTCGACCACATGGAGCACCTTAAGGCCTTGGCCGCGCAGGTCCAGCAGGAAGTAGGTCGGAGTGCCCACCACGCCGGCCTTGTCCACCATCGTCATATCCGTATCGACGACGTGGGGGAAGAGCATGCCGTACTTGGCGCGGAAGAGCTCCATCTCGAATTCCGTGTTGTTCACGCCCACGCCCAGAACCTTGAGCCGATCCCCCAAGCCCTGCTTCTGAATGGCCGCGTGGACCTCGTTTATGTGCGGCGCATCGGCCTGGCAGTACGGGCACATGGCGCTCATGGCCTCCAGGAGGAGGAAGTCGGCCTTGACATCCGACAGCCGGAAAGGCCGGCCGGGCGCTATGCCCAGGGATGCCGCGTCCTCGGCCAGAGCCGGAGCCGGCAGGAGCATGTCCGGGAAGTCCTGGCCGGGGGCGGGAATGGCCATGGCCGCGCATGGCAGCGCGAGCAGTCCCAGCAGGAGCAGGATGGTGAATGTTCCGCGTGCGCGCGATGGCATGTCGCACCTCCTTGCCGCCTCTCCTTTGGGCTTGGCGCAATGCCAAGCCCATTGGGCAGCTTATCAAGGATATACGCTTCTCACGGCCTCGGGTCCAGAAGGCCAGGTCTTCATGATGCAATGGCACTGGCGCGAGGTGGCGGGAATCATCCCCTGGCGGGAGCGGTGTGGAGAGGGCGGCCCCTCTCCACAAAGAGCATGAAAATACAACCTACGGCCCGGCCTTCTTGGTCGCCCGCTTGAGCGGCGCGCCGTAGGAGGCCAGGGCGCGCTTGAGCGCCTCCCGGTCGACCCGCTTCCTGGCCAGGGGCTCGCGGGAGGCCGTGGGCAGGCTGCTCTCGAAGGTCGGCCGGTCATTCTCGTAAATGATGCCGATGGGGATGCGCTCGCCGAACTCCATGGCCTTGTCCATGGCCTTGCGCCAGTCCCTGGGATCGTGGGATTCGTCCAGCTTGTAGCAGTGCTGCTTGTACCAGGCGAAGGTATTGATCTTGTTGAAGGATACGCAGGGCTGGAACACGTCCACCAGGGCGAAGCCGGGATGACGCACGGCCCGCACGATCAGCTCGGCCAGGTGGTCCATCTCGCCCACGGAGCCCCTGGCCACGAAATTGGCGCGCATGGCCACGGCCACGGCCACGGGGTTGAAGGCCTCGTTGAACGAGCCGTAGGGCTGGGCCTTGGTCTTGTGGCCCGGCATGGTCGTGGGGCTGGCCTGGCCCTTGGTCAGGCCGTAGATCTGGTTGTCGTGGACCACGGCCGTGATGTCCACGTTGCGCCGGATGGCGGCCAGGAAGTGGTTGCCGCCCTCGCCGTACATGTCGCCGTCGCCGGATTCGACGATGACCGTGGCCTGCGGCAGGGCCAGCTTGATGCCCTGGGCCGACGGCAGCGCGCGGCCGTGCAGGCCGTTGAACAGGTTGCAGGGGATGTAGTGCGGAGCCTTGGCCGCCTGGCCAATGCCGGAGACGAAGACGACCTGGTGGGGCTCGAGGTCCAGCGTGGCCAGGGCCTTGCGCATGGCCTTGCGCAGGGGGAAGTTGCCGCAGCCTGGGCACCAGGCCGTCTCGAACTCGGGATAATCCTTGATGTCGACCATGTGCCCTCCTAACGCATCTCGTTCAGGCGGTTGAGGATGAACCCGGCCGTGAAGGGCAGGCCGTCGTAGCGCGGAATGAGCTTTTCGATCCTGAAGCCCGTCTGGACCTGGAGGATGCCGCGCAGTTGGCCCGTGGCGTTGCCCTCGACCATGACCACCTCGCGGGCCTGGCGCAGCCTTGATCCGACAAGGCCGGGATCCATGGGCCAGACCTGGCTGAAGTGGAGCGTGGCCACCTCGCGGCCCTGGCCGCGCAGGGTGCGGGCGGCTTCCAAGACGGCCCCCTTGGTAGAGCCCCAGCAGACCAGCAGCAGATCCGGGCGCTCCGGGCCTTCATGGGATGGCGGCGCCGCCTCGCGCAGCAGGCCGTCGAACTTGCGGTTGCGCTTATCCGCCTGGGCCACGCGCACGCCGAAGTCCTCGGTGATGTGCCCGGCTTCGTCGTGCTCGTCCGAATCCACAACCACCAGGGCGCGGCTCAGGGTCGGAATGGCCCTGGGCGAGACGCCCGAGTCGGCCAGGGCATAGCGCCGATACTGGGCCGGGTCGCCCGGCGCTTCGATCATTAGCGGCTCGGGCTCCGGGAGCGCGTCGAGGTCGAAGGGCTCCACGCTGCGGAAGGAATCGGCCAGGAACTGATCCGTGAGCACGAAGACCGGCGACTGCCAGCGCTCGGCCAAGCCGAAGGCCCGCTGCGTCAGGCTGAAGCACTCCTCGATGTCGCCGGGCGCGAGGATGGCCCGCGGGAACTCGCCGTGGCCCGAGAACAGGGCCAGGTTCAGGTCGGCCTGCTCGGTGCGCGTGGGCAGGCCCGTGGCCGGACCGGGCCGCATGGCCAGGGCGATGACGATGGGGGTTTCGGTGATGCCGGCCAGGGATAGCCCCTCGCTCATGAGGTCGAAGCCGCCGCCCGAGGTGGCGACCATGGCCCGCGCCCCGGCGTAGGACGCGCCCAGGGCCATGTTCATGGCCGCGATCTCGTCCTCGACCTGCTCGGCCACGATGCCCAGCTCCAGGCCCTTGTCGATGAGCGTGAGCGGGATCGAGGTCGAGGGCGTCATGGGGTAGAAGGCGCAGAAGTTGACGCCCGCGGCCATGGCCCCCAGGGCGATGGCCTCGTTGCCCGTCATGATCAGCCGGCCTTGCTGTCCCTGGGGGGGCATGGGGCACTCGAAGATCTTCTCCTGGCTTGTTTTCCAGGCGTAGGCCTTTTCCAGGGCCTCGATGTTCTGACTGATGACCTCCTCGCCCTTCTTCTCGAAGGTCTCGGCGAGCAGGTCCTTGAGGATGTCCATGTCCAGGCAGACCACGGCGGCGAGCACGCCCAGGCCCACGGTGTTGCGGAAGAGCTTCTTGGGCGACAGCTCATCATAGGGCACCATGAAGGCGCGCGGATGGCCGCGCACGTCCATCTCCTTGCCGGCCACGATGACCCCGCGCCCGGACAGGTGGTCCTTGTGCAGGTCGATGGTCTCCTGGTCCAGGGCCACGAGGACGTCGATCTCCTCCCTGGGCCCGAGCACCGGAGCCGTGTCCAGGCGGATGGCGAAGGTGTTGTGGCCGCCGCGGATGCGCGACATGTAGTCCTGGGTCACCGCGATGTGATAGCCCCCGCGCGTCAGGGCGCTGGCCGTCAGCGTGCCGATGGTGGCCAGGCCCTGGCCCGCCTCGCCGCCGATGAGGATGTTCACGCTTGCGTCGTTCACCGACACCTCCTTGCGCCGCTTCGCGCGAGGCCTGCCCTCCTTGGGACGGGCCTTGCGGGCGCGGCTGTTACTCCTCGTCGAGGGAATAATCCCCGCCTTCGGGCGACCAGCCCTCGGGATCCTCGAAGAAGGCCCGCAGGTCCGAGAGCAGCGCGTGCATGGCCCGCTCGGCCGCGAGCACGCCCTCCACGAAGCGCTCCTCGTCAGGCTCCTCGACCTCCTCAAGCCACTGCTCATGGAACTCGACGGTCGCCTGGAGCGCCTCCGCGGCCGCGCTCGCGGCGGCGAGCACTCCCGCCCCGGCCTCATGGCCGGAGAAGCGCTCGGCGATCCCGGCGAACATGCCGGCCACCTCCTCCACTTCGGCCGGGTCCGGGCCCCCGGCCTCGGCAAGACCCTCGCCATCGGCGCGGCCGCGCTCGGCGCCCTCCAGGCTGGCGAGCACGGTGAACTCCACGTCGCGCAGCGCCTCGAAGACCTCGCCGCCGGGACCTTCCTCGTCCTGGGCCAGGCCCTGCTCGAAAAGCTCCGCGTTCTTGGCCGAGAGGCGCATGGCCTTGCGCAACATGTCCTCGACCCTGTCCGGCATGATCCACCTTCAATGCCCGGAGACCGGGCCTGTGTTTGGTCTTGGCGCGCCGCTCGGATGCGGTGTGGGCACGCGCGATCCGGGCCGACCTGGAGCGATGGTTTTAGTTAAAACCATTTCCAGACCCTTTGGGCAAGGGGAAAAACGGACCGTTGCGGGACGCGGCCAGGGAGAGGCCGAGCCATGCAGCCTTCGACCGACTTTTCCAAAAATCCATGGCCCGTAAGGAGGAGGAAACGGAAGCGCCGGTGAGCCGGCTAAAAAGGCACTACAGTAGATTGCAGTTGAACTGGGAAATACGCTCCCATTCAACTGGGTGCAGCGGACAATCGTGCAGGACGGCGCGATTCGACGTCGCCGCCTTGGGCGACGCCCGCAGGGCGAGGGCCAGGAAGGCCCGAGTCATGATTCCGCAGGACAGCGGAATCAGACATCGTCGCCTTGGGCAATGCCCGAAGGGCGAGGGCCAGGAAGGCCCGAGTCATGATTCCGCAGGACAGCGGAATCAGACATCGCCGCCTTGGGCGATGCCCGAAGGGCGAGGGCCAGGAAGGCCCGAGTCAATCATTCCCCTGCCGGGAGAGAGTCCGAGAGAGGGCAGAGCCCTCTCTCGGTTGATTCGCAAAATGCGTTAGGTTTGCGCGTCCAGGGCCGCGAGCATCTCATCAAGGGAGGGATAGGCGCCCTTGAAGCGCAACGCGCCGTCGACGAACACGAGCGGCAGGGAATCGTGGCCTTCGTCGCGCAGGATCGCGGCCACGGCGGGGTTGGACTTGAACATGGCGAAGTGAGTGTTCAGGGCGTAGATGCGGTAGGCCAAGCCGGGCCGCTGCTCCTTGAGCTCCAGGAGCAGTTCGTTGAAGCGGTCGGCCTCGGGGTCGCATCTGCCCGGCGAGCACGGGCAGCTCGCGCGGGGGATGTACAGATCGATGAGCGCTTCGGGCATGGCGGCTCCCGGTGAAAAAAAAGCGGCCCCGGCAAGCCGGGGCCGCGAAATGTCAGTTCATCCTGGCCTGGGCCACCACGTCGGGCACAACCTGGCGCATCATGTCCTGCAAGGCGCTCTGGAGGAGCTGGGTGCGGTTGCTCCGCGAGGCGACGAGCACGGTGTTCTGGAACGAGCCTTCGTAGTTCTTGATGAAGGTTTCGCGGCCGTCCTTCTTCATGACGACCCTGAAACGCAGGGTGGTCGTGAAGTTGGTCACCGAGGACTGGCTCGTGTAGGCGTCCAGAAGCTGTCCCGTGACCACCGCGTCGGTGTCGAAGGGATACTCCTTGCCGTGGTACTCCACGCGGCAGCCGGCGGTCTCCAGTTGGCGTTGCAGGGCTTCGGAGATCCATGTGGCCATGTCGCCCTGGGCGTAGAAGAGCTTGTTGTCCGTGTTGTGGCCGATCTGGGGCTTGGCGCGCTGGTCGTCGAACTTGACCACGGCGATGCTGGCGGCGCACGCGGGCGCTTCCAGGGCCACGGGCTGGTAGGCCAGCGGCACCTGGTTGCTCGTGGCGCAGGCTGCGGTCAAGGCCAGGGCGACGAGCAAACCGATGCGCAAAGCCATGGATCTCATGCTGGGCTCCTTTGTCATCGAGGATGGCTGAAAGTCCGCCGGATTTGGCGGACACTCCATCCTTAGTGCATTTCACCGGCCAGCACAAGGCTTCCGAGCCGCGCGGCCACCCACGAACCGTGGCTTGGCGCGGCATCGCAAAGCCATGCCACCTGAGAGTCGGACAATGGTTTTATCATGGCATGCCACGAGGATGGATTGCTACGTTCAGGCTGTCATGCGGAGGCCGATTTCGCGCCCATCCTTCGCGCTGGTGCTCAATTTCCTGGCCGGCGTCCGCTCTCCCTGGACCACGGGCGCGAGACACGCGAGAAACCCTCACCGGCCAGGAGATTGAAACCCCTGAGCAGCAGCCAGAGCATGGCCAGGGGCAGCAGGACCGTCTGCACCGTGAACACGACCATGAGCGCCACGGCATTCTCCACGTAGCCGTCCATTCTCTCGCGCACAAGCCTGGCCCGCTCCATGACCTCGGCCGGCGAGAAAGCGCGGATGGTCTCCCAGATGCCGCCCTGCCCTGCCTCGCGCGCCACCGCCAGGCCCGCCGATTCGCCGTCGCGGCTCACGGGGCCGCGCGCCTCGTCGCACGCCGGGACCGGCGACGCCGCCGGAGTGATCTCGTCCTTGAAGCTCTCCGCGCCCTCGGCGGCCTGCTCGTATTGGCCGCGCAGGATGCGCTCGAAGAACAGCTCGCCGCCCATGGCCACCATCGGCACGCAGAAGCGCGCCAGCAGGGCCGCCAGCACCAGCCGGCCGCCAAGGCCGCGCCAAGCGCCGCCCCGTTCCCCCGGCCGCCAGACTCCGGCCAGCAGGACGAGCAGCGCCATGCTGAGCAGGACCTCCAGCCCCAGCCAGGACCCTGCCTTGAGCATGGCCAGTTGGATGCCCAGGGACACGGCGCTGGCCAGGAGCACCCAGGAGAAGCGCTCCACCAGGTCGTTGACCGGGTCCAGGATCTCGCCCGCGGCCACGGTGCCGCCCACGCCGAGCACGCTCACGTCCAGGCTGCTCTCCTGGACCACCGAGACCACGGCATTGATGCCCCTGGCCACGGCGTAAACGCCCAGAATGCGGACCAGGCCGGCCTGGATGCGCTCCTCGGCGGCCTGGTCCAGGCGCGCCGCGAGCGGGTTCTCGACGATGATCGGCCGCAGGGCCGGGACATGGAGCACGGCAAGCAGAACGAGGATGGCGGCGCTGGCGGCCAGCCGCAGGCGGAGGGTGCGTTCCATGGGCGCTCCTTTGCTGCTCGGCGCGGGCGGGAATCCGCGCCCGGCCCGGCGGATGCAAGTCAGGTACCATGGAACGCGCGGCCCGGCCAGGGCGGCCGGGCCCGCGCGGCTACACGAACCGCTTGAGCGTCTGCTCGATGAAGCTCAGGTGCGTCTTCTCGTCTCCATAAAAACGATCCAGGATGGGCCGCAGCTCCATGGGGAAACGATTGTCGCGACTGGCCTGGGCATACTGCCTGTTGGTCAACTCCTCGTTGGTCTTCATGGCCTTGAGCGCGCCCTCCATGCCCATGGCGCTGCGCAATGAGGTCATGCCCTGGATGAGATAGCCCTTGAAGTCGCGCGAGAACTCGGGCGGGGTGCCGCCGTACTGGCGAATGAGCTGGGACAGCTCCACGTAGTGCCGCTCGTGGTCTGCCTGATAGCGCTCCATGTTGGTCTTGATGCCCATGTCGTCAATGCTGCCGAGGGCCTGCCCGTAGGCGTGGAAGGCGTCGATATCCAGTTGGGCCAGATCCGAAAGGCGCTTCACGATCTCCTTGGAGTCCATGAGCTCCGCCGTGGACTCGCGGGCCATGCCGGCGTGCTCCGCGTCCTTCTCGGCCGCGCGACCCTCGGCACGGGAGTACCCGAGGGCGCCCTCGGCGTGGCTCGTCCCTTCAGGATGGGGCCAGGGCTTTCTGGGTTCCGCCATGTGCGTTCTCCTTTGGCTTGGGCCGCCCGGAAGTCGGGCCGGCCGCCAGTCCCTGGTACGACAAAGGGCGCGGGCCATCTGTAGGATGCGGCCTAAAATGGTGTCGGACTCTTGCCGGCTCGCCGGCGGCCCTGGACTTCCGGTCCCGGCTTGGCTATGCCCGGCCATGCGCACCGCCATCCTGATCCTCCTGCTCCTGCTGGCCTTTTCCCTGGCCCTGGCCGCGCCGGTCCAGGCCAAATCCGCCAAGCCCGCCAAACCGAGGGCAATCCTGAACGGCCACGTGCTCTGGGTCCACGACGGAGATACCGTGGACGTGCTCACCTCGAACCTGTCCATTGTCCGCGTGCGGCTCTACGGCATCGACTGCCCGGAATCCGACCAGTTCCACGGGCTCGCGGCCACGCTGTTCAGCGCATGGCACGGGCTGTTCCGCGCCGTGGAGGTGCGCGTCATGGACCGCGACCGCTACGGCCGCAGCGTGGGCTGGGTGATCATCAAGGATGGCGGAGGCGATTTGAGCCGCATGCTCGTGGAAAACGGCCACGCATGGGTCTACGAGCGCTATTGCGCTGCCCGCGAATGCGTCGCCCTGGCCGAGGCCCAGGACGCGGCCCGGCGGGAGAGGCTGGGGCTCTGGCTGGATCCCGAGCCCATGCCGCCCTGGGAGTGGCGCAGGCGCGGGCGCAGCGGAAGGTGGTAGAAAGGACGGCGGCAAGCCTGGTGCATGGCGGCATCGGGCGAAAGGCAGGCGAGGCCGGAAGCGCGCGCGGCGCGCCCCGCGAGGAGCCGGATCAGCCGGCCCCGGAGTCCCCAGGCTGGGCCATGGCCATATGGCGGCTCAACCACAGCACGCGCAGCACGGCGTGCACCAGCGTGGCCAGGGGGATGGCGAAGAAGATGCCCCAGAAGCCCCACAGCCCGCCGAACACGAGCACGGCCACGATGATGGCCACCGGGTGCATGTTGACCACCCCCGACAACAGGACGGGCACGAGCACGTTGCCGTCCAGGGCCTGGATGATGCCGTATATCCCCAGCACCCAGGCCAGGTCCGTGGTCCAGCCGAACTGGTGGTAGGCCACGATGGCCACGGGGATGGTCACCACCGTGGCGCCGATGTAGGGGATGAGCACCGAGAGGCCCACGAGCAGGCCGAGCAGCATGGCGAAATCCAGGCCCATGACCAGGAAGGCGCCGTAGGTCGCGGCCCAGACAATGACGATCTCCCAGGCCTTGCCGCGGATGTAGTTGGCGGTTTGCAGGTTGACCTCTTCCCACACGCCCTCGGTGAGGGCCCGGTGCTCGGGAACGAGGCCGCGCGCCCAGGCCAGCAGCTTGTGCTTGTCCTTGAGGAAAAAGAATACGAGCAGCGGGACGAGGATGAGGTAGACGAGATAGGTGATGACGCTCTGGAGCGAGGCCAGCGAGGCGGCCACGGCGCGCTGGCCCATCTTGATGAGCTCGCCGCGGAGCATGACCACGAGTTCGTTGACCTGCGCCTCGGTGATGACGGCCGGGTACTTGCTGGCCAACCCGTAGAGCTGCTCCTGGCCATGGAGGAGCATGGCCGGGAGCTGGTTGACGAGCCTGGTGACCTGATCCACGAGCAGCGGCACGAGGAAGACCGTGCCCACGACGAGGGCGACCATGAAGCCGGCGAAGACGGCGTGCACCGCGATGGACCTGGGGATGCCCCGCCGGCGCAGGACGCGCACCATGCCTTCGAGCAGGTAGGCGATGACCAGGGCCGCGAACACGGGCGCGAGCATCTCGCCCAGGAAGAAGACCACGGCCGCGCCGAGGACCAGCACCAGGGAGAGGATGACCACCTGCGGGTCCGAGAATTTGGTCTTGAACCACTCGCGGATCATGTTCATGAGTTGACTCTCTGCGCGGAGGGGCTGAAGCTGTTTCGAGGTGTCATGTCTTGCCTTTTTGACCCGGTTTGGCAAGAGAAAAGGGATGGCCCCGATCCAAGGAGGTAGGCAATGGACTCACGCCCGATCCGCCGCAAGGCGCGCGCCCTGCTCACCGCGTGCCTTGCGGCGTCCCTCTGGCTGCCTCTGCCGGCCCCGCTCCATGGCCAGGAGGTCCTGAGCCTGCCGGCGCCTGACAGGCGGGGCGGCATGCCGCTCATGGAGGCCCTCTCCCGGCGCCGCTCGGCGCGGGATTTCAGCGCCAGGCCACTGCCTCGCGAAACGCTCTCGAACCTCCTGTGGGCGGCCTTCGGCGTGAACCGGCCCGAAGGAGGACGCACGGCGCCGTCGGCTCACGGCATGCAGGAGATCGATATCTACGCGGCCCTGCCCGAGGGCTTGTTCCTCTACGATGCGCCGGCCCACGCCCTGCGCAAGGTTTCGGATCGCGATGTGCGGGCTCTGGCCGGCAGGCAGTCCTTCACGGCCGACGCGCCGCTGAGCCTCATCTACGTGGCCGACCTCTCGCGCATGCGCGACGAGGAGGCGCGGGAACTCTACGCCGCCGCGGACACGGGCTTCATCAGCCAGAACGTGTACCTGTTCTGCGCCTCCGAGGGCCTGGCCACGGTGGTCTACGCCTGGATCGACCGCCAGGCCCTGGCCGAGGCCATGGGCCTTTCGCCGCGCCAGCGCATCATCCTGGGCCAGAGCGTCGGGTATCCGCGCTAAAGGCCGCGCGCGGCCAAAGGCGCGCGGTCCGGCCCATGACGGATCACGGCCGGCGTAGCTCTCGGGCAGGCGTCAGGTGCGCTGGATGGAGATGATCTCCACGACCATGCCCCACATATGGAAGCCTATGGCGTTGGCCGCCGGCCTGGCCACGCCGCGCACCTCGATGCCGTCCTGCTGGTACTCGCCGGGCAGGTTCACGGGATCGTAGCGGCCGCCGTCCTTGGAGACGATGCCGTAGAAGCCGCCCTCGATGTCCACGCGCACGACCTTGCCGTGGAAGAGGAATGCGTTGTCCGGCAGGCTCTTGCGTGACGCGCAGCCCGCCAGGAAGAGGGAGAGCCCAAGGAGTCCGATGATGATCCCGAGACGCAGCTTCATGTGGCGCATGTCCGATGCCTCCCCTGGCGGATCAGAAGGTCGTGTCCCTGTCGCGCAGGCCCATGAGATAGAGGATGGAGTCCAGGCCGAGGGTCGAGATGGACTGCCTTGCCCCGCGCTTGACCACGGGCTTGGCGTGGAAGGCGATGCCCAGGCCGGCCAGGCTCAGCATGGGCAGGTCGTTGGCGCCGTCGCCCACGGCGATGACCTGTTGCAGGCTGATGTTCTCGCGGGCCGCGATCTCGCGCAAAATCTCGGCCTTGCGCGCGGCGTCCACGACCTCGCCCTTGACCCGGCCCGTGAGCCGGCTGTCCTCGATCTCCAACTCGTTGGCGTAAAGGTAGTCGATGCCCAGGCTTTCCTGGAGAAGGCGGCCGAAGAAGGTGAAGCCGCCGGAGATGATGGCGATCTTGTAGCCGAAGCGCTTGAGGTTGCGGATGAGCCGCTCGGCGCCCTCGGTGAGCGGGATGCGCCCGGCCACCTGCTCCAGCTTGCCCACCGGCATGCCCTTGAGCAGGGCCAGCCTTCGGCGCAGGCTCTCCCGGAAGTCCAGCTCGCCGCGCATGGCCGCGGCGGTGATGGCGCTGACCTCGCCGCCCACGCCCATCTCCGCGGCCAGTTCGTCGATGACCTCGGCCTGGATGAGCGTGGAGTCCATGTCGAAGGCCACCAGCCGGCGGTTGCGGCGGAAGGCGTTGTCCTCCTGGAAGGCGATGTCCACCTCCAGCTCGGCCGAGATGGCCAGGAAGCGCTCGCGCATGGCGTTGGAGTCGGCCGGCGTGCCGCGCACCGAAAGCTCCACGC
>JAEYTO010000070.1 GCA_023433925.1 Pseudomonadota bacterium
CATCCGGGCAGGGTGCAGGCCGTGTACATCCGCCTGGCCAGGCCCGACCAGGTGCGCGTGGCGGGCATGCGCCGGCTGGCCGAGAACCTGCGCGCCATGGGCAGCGAGCTTGTGCTCGCCCGCGACACCATGGACATGGCCGTGCACGCGGCCGAGCGCGGCTGGATCGAGGCCTGGCGGCTGGCGGACATCGCCGGCGAGAAGGTGGTGGGCGAAGAGCCGCCGGGGCTGCTGGGCGACGCGCTCCAGCCCGGCGCCTGGCGCGCCCGGTACTTCCGCCCCGGGCAGGCCGGTGACGAGCCGCCCGACCGGGGCCGGGTGGAGTAGGGGCAAGGGCGCGCGTTAGATTTCCGGCCCGGATTTCACATCCCCTGGCCCTGGCCCATTACCTATGCTGTGCGCGGGGAGGAGGCTTACAAGGAGCCTCGACATGGCGCAGCCAGCACGCACCGACCGCTTCGACCCGCGCCGCGACCGGCGCGATCCGGCGTCCCTGGACCGCCGCGTGAGCCGGTTCCCGGACCGGCGCGGCCATTTGACCCCCGACAAGCGCGAGGGCCCGCACAAGGTCACCGGCAAGGACGCCCGCAAGGGCGGGCCCCCAGGCGTGGAAAGAGAAGCCGAGCGCGGCCGCGAGGCCGGCAGGCCGGGCGAGATCCCCAAGCCCGGCTGGCGCGACATCGCCCTGCGCACCTGGCGCGAACAGTCCAGGGACAACCTGTCCCTGGTGGCGGCGGGCGTGGCCTTCTACGTCCTGCTGGCCATGGTCCCGGCCATGGCGGCCATGCTGTCCATCTACGGCTTGGTGGCCGACCCGCGGCAACTTCAACAGAATATCGGCCAGATGGGCGGAGTGCTCCCCCAGGACGCCATGTCCATCATCCAGCGCCAGCTGTCCGAGGTCGCCTCGGGCGCTGGCGGCGCCCTGAGCGTCGCCGCCGCCGTGAGCATCCTGCTGGCCCTATGGAGCGCGTCCAAGGGCATGAAGGGGCTCATCCAGGCCCTGAACATCGCCTATGAAGAGGAGGAGCGCCGCGGCTTCCTCAAGCTCAACGCCGTGTCCCTGGGGCTGACCCTGGCCGGCCTGATCTTCTTCATCGTGGCCCTGACCGCCGTGGTGGCCATCCCGGCCATCCTGGGCAACCTTGGCCTGCCCGATTCCGTGGAATGGGCCGTGTCCCTGGCCCGCTGGCCGCTGCTGGCCGTGGCGGGCATCGTGGCCCTGGCCGCGCTCTACCGCTACGCGCCCAGCCGCGACGCGCCGCGCTGGCGCTGGGTCAGCCCCGGCTCGGTCGCGGCCACGCTGCTCTGGATCGCGGCCTCGCTGCTCTTCTCCGTCTACGTGAGCAACTTCGGCAGCTACAACGAGACCTACGGCTCCCTGGGCGCGGTGGTCATCCTGCTCATGTGGCTCTTCATCACATCCTATGTGGTGCTCCTGGGCGCGGAGCTCAACTCCGAGATGGAGCATCAGACGCGCAAGGACACCACCAAGGGCGAGCCCAGGCCCATGGGCAGTCGTGGCGCGCGCATGGCGGACGAGCTCGGCCCCAAGCCGTAAGCGTCGCCAAAGAAAACCAGGCCAGGCCGGATCGTCCTTCTGGAAATCGAGCGCCCCGGCCAGGGCCGGCCGGCGCCGTGGGGCTTGGCACAGCCCCAGGCCCCACGGCAGTCCCGTGATCGATCCTTGGGCCAAGGGCCCCGCCCTGGACCCCGCCAAGGGGTCGCGGACCCCTTCGGAATCCCTTTTCGCGCCTTGCCTGACCCGGCCGCGTCTCCCGCTCCGAGCCCCTGTCCACCCAATCCAGGCTGGACAAACTCCCCGGACCTGTTATCGTGCGGAACATTCGCGATTCCAATTTCAATGCTCCATCAAACGCATATCTCCCAAGGGAGGATGGCATGTCCAAGAAATCCGTGCGCGGCACGCAGACCGAGAAGAACCTCCTCACCGCCTTCGCCGGCGAGTCGCAGGCCCGCAACCGCTATAGCTATTTCTCGTCCCAGGCCAAGAAGGACGGCTATGTCCAGATCGCGCACATCTTCGAGGAGACGGCCAACCAGGAGAAGGAGCACGCCAAGCGCTTCTTCAAGTTTCTGGAGGGCGGCGAGGCCCTGGTGAGCTACGCCTTCCCGGCCGGCATCGTCGGCGCGACCCGCGACAACCTCATCGCCTCGGCCGACGGCGAGCGCCACGAGCACACGGAGATGTATCCGGGCTTCGCCGAGGTGGCCATGTCCGAGGGCTTCGCGGAGATCGCCGCGACCTTCCGCAACGTGTCCGTGGCCGAGCGCTTCCATGAGCGCCGCTACCGCGAGCTGGCCGAGAACATCGACAAGGGCCGCGTGTTCCGCCGGCCCGAGAAGGTCGTCTGGCGTTGCCGCAACTGCGGCTACGTGCACGAGGACTTCGGCGCGCCCGAGCTCTGCCCGGCCTGCATCCACCCCAGGGACCATTTCGAGATCCTCAAGATCAACTGGTAGGAGCGGCCTCGCCGCGCGGCTGCCTCCAGGCCGCAACCTCCGCCGGCGCGGCGCACGGCCGAGCCGCAAGGGCCGGACCTCTCACGAGGCCCGGCCCTTGTTCCGTGCAAAAGGCCTTATCAGACTGTCGAAAAGCCGTTTATTACGAGAGAGACCCCTTTTTGAAAAAAGGGGCCTCTCTCGCGCTCTCTCCACCAAAAACTTTTGATATTATTTCAGTATATTGCCTGGGCACGGCAGTTTAAAAACGGGGTTCCAAGGGGGCCGCACCCCCTTGGCCGCCGGAGGCAGTATAATACGACCTTTGTCAATGATCTGAGCCTGTTTTCAACAGGCTGTCAGGCCCTGGCCTTGAGGCTGCCGAGGCCCAGGCCCGCGCCGGGGCGCGGCTGGGCGGTCGCCGGAATTTCCGGGGCTCGGGGAACCTCCGCTGCCCCAGAGGCCTCGGGCGGCCGGGGCGCGCGCTCGGGCTTGCCCGCTTCCGGAACGACCAGTCCCTTGGCGGCCGGGCCCTTGCCGCCGGCCGGCGGAAGGCTGATCCCGAGCACGATGTCCATGGCCTGCCTGAACTGCCCGCCAAGCTCCGCGAGGAGTTTCTGGGGCATGTGCCGGCGGGCCAGGGGAAAGATGTCGGCCTCCTCCTCGTCCAGGTGGTGCGCGGTGTATTCCGCGAGGCCCTCGACCTTGACGCCGAACAGCTCGTGCTCCCTGGGAAAGCGGCGCGCGTCGAGGATGATCATCTCGATGATGTGGTGCTCGTTGACGCCTTCCAGGGCGTCGTGGCGGGCCGCCCCGAACTCCAGGAGGAAGTCGTAGAAGTACTTCTCCTCCATGGTGTGGTGGGCGGTGAGCTGGCGCTCGTATTCGGCGAAGGCCTCGGGCCGCTGCTCGGCCTCCTGGGCCAGCCGGCGCAGCACGGCGTGGTGCTCGGTCAGGGCCTCGACAATGTCCATGGATTCCTCCTGCTGGCGCTGTGACGTGCGGGACGCCGGTTCCGTTCGACACCCTGCCATAGCACGTTTCGCGCGGCCGGGGGAACCCTGCCGGAGGATTTCGAGAGAGGCGGCTTGCGGTCCCTACTCCCTGCCGAGCAAGAAGACCTGCTCCCAGTCGATGGGCGCGAGGCTGGCGCGGTTGCGCTCCTGGAGCACGGGCCAGGCCTCGGCCGGGATGACGCGCGCCGGGATGGAGTTGATGAACTGGCGGCCGTCCTCGCCGCCGCAGCAGGCGCAGGCCCAGCCGCACACGTCGCAGGTGCAGCCGCCGGTCTTGATGAGCTCCTTGAGGACGCCGGCCTTGTCGCAGCAGGCATCGCACAGGAGCAGGGTCGCGGAGGGTCGTTCCATGGCCGGGCAAGGTAGCCATGACTACACCCGCTGGCAAGGCCGGGCTCGGCCAGAGCGCGGCGGCTAGATGGATGCGATCATGCCACGTGGGACTGCCTTGCCGGGCCAAGATCTTAAGCAGTCTGCAAAAAAACGGGTTCCAAGGGCCGCCTTATCAGAAGCGGGCCTTGGCGGGAGAGAGCCCGAGAGAGGGCGGCGCCCTCTCTCGGTTGATTCGCAAGGCTTTATTCGGCCTGCGCGGCGAAGGCCTTGGCCGCCCATTCGTTCAGCGGCGCGACGAGCTGCTCGGAGGGCGTGCTCGGCCTGAGCACGATCTGGCCCTGGCCCACGAGCTGGGCCGTGTTCACGGTCCTGCCCGTGGCGGCCTCGACCACGGACACGTGGACTTCCGCCGCCTCGGGCTTGGCCGAGATCGCGGCGCGGTCCACCCAGCGCACGATGCGCGGATAGACGAGATAGGCCGAGTTGGTCCGGCGTGCCGAGGCCAGCGCCTCGTCCTGGGTTTCCTTGGCCAGGCCGATGATCCTGTCCGTGGTGTAGGGCTCCAGGGACTCGGCCACGGCCACGGAGGCCAGCAGGCCCGAGCCCTCGTGAACCTTATCTTCGTGGCGGCCGTCCTCGGCCACCGCGACATAGACCGGGACACCCCGCGCGATAGGCCCGCCGGCGGTGTCGCTGACCACCAGGGACTTGGCGCAGCCCGAGGCGAGGACAAGGCACAAGGCGAGGAAGAGACGGGAGATGGAGTTCATGGTCGTTCTCGATTGTGGTCATGTGCGGGATTGGGCTGCATGGCCCGCCAGGGCGTGAGGCCGAGGAAAGACGCGGGCCCTGGCGGGCGGGAGCCCGCGAGAGGGGCGACGCCCCTCTCGCGGCCGCCGGAAGCCTCGGGTTACTGCATGGCCTCGGGGAACAGCTCGGCCGACAGCTCGCGCAGCTTGTACTTCTGAATCTTGCCGCTGGCGGTCATGGGGTAGTCCTTCACGAAAGCCACGTACTTGGGAATCTTGTGCCAGGCGATCTTGCCCCGGCAGTAGTCGCGCACGTCCTCGGGGGCCAGGCTCACGCCTTCCTTGAGGATGACGAACGCGCCGACCTCCTCGCCGTACTTGCGGCTGGGCACGCCGACCACCTGCACGTCGCGCACGCCGGGCATGGAGTACAGGAACTCCTCGATCTCGCGCGGATAGACGTTCTCGCCGCCGCGGATGATCATGTCCTTGAGCCGGCCGGTGATGGCCAGGTAGCCGCGCTCGTCCATGATGCCCAGGTCGCCCGAGTGCAGCCAGCCCTGCGCGTCGATGGTCTCGGCCGTGGCCTTGGGGTTGTTGTAGTAGCCCTTCATGAGGTTGTAGCCGCGGCAGCAGATCTCGCCCACGCTGCCTGCGGGCAGGGGTTCCCTGGTCTCGGGATCCATGATGCACACCTCGACCTCGGGCATGGTCCGGCCCACGGTCTCGGTGCGCTCGCGGATGCCGTCGTCCACGCGCGTCTGGGCCATGACCGGCGAGGATTCGGTCAAGCCGTAGCAGATGGTGATGTCGCGCATGTTCATCTTGCCCATGACCTTCTTCATGACCTCCACCGGGCAGGGCGAGCCGGCCATGATGCCCGTGCGCAGGGAGGAGAAGTCGAAGCGCTCGAAGAGCTTGTGCTCCAGAACGGCGATGAACATGGTCGGCACGCCGTACAGGGCCGTGCACTTCTCGGCGTCCACGCTGGCCATGACCTGTAGCGGATCGAAGGTCTCCAGGATGATCATGGCCGTGCCGTGGCTCACGGCCGCGAGCACGCCGAGCACGCAGCCGAAGCAGTGGAAGAGCGGCACGGGCAGGCACATGCGGTCTTCGTGCGTGAGCCTCTGGTTCTCGCCGATCCAGAAGCCGTTGTTGGCGATGGAGTAGTGCGAGAGCATGACGCCCTTGGGGAAGCCCGTGGTGCCCGAGGTGTACTGCATGTTCACCACGTCGTGAGGCGACAGACCGGCCTGGCGGGCCTTGTAGTCCTCCTCGTCGGTCATGGAGGCCAGGGCCAGGATCTCGGGGATGGAGTACATGCCGCGGTGCTTCTCGGGCCCCAGGAACATGACCCGCTTGAGGTGCGGGAAGGCCGCGCTCTTGAGGTAGCCGCGCTGGTCGGTCCTCAGCTCCGGCACGAGCTCGTAGATCGTCTGCACGTAGTCCGTGTCGCGGTAGCCGTCGATGACGAAGAGGTTCTCGGTCTCGGAGTGCTCCAGGAGGTACTTGACCTCGCTCTTCTTGTAGTTCGTGTTCACCGTGAGGAGCACGGCGCCGACCTTGGCCGTGGCGAACATGAGCGCGACCCAGTAGGGCACGTTGGTGGCCCAGATGGCGACCTTCTCGCCGGGCTCGACGCCCAGGGCCATGAGGCCCTTGGCCAGGTCGTCCACGAGCGCGCCGAACTGCCGCCAGGTGAGCCGGAAGTCCCGGTCCACATAGATCACGGCGTCGTTGTCCGGGTATTTGGCCACTGTCTCGTCCAGGAGCTGGCCGAGGGTGATTTCGCGAAGCGCCTGAGTCATGGGCTCCCCTCCTTAGTCCGGGAAATAGAGCACCGCGTAGATCTCCGCGGGCTCGTCCCCGTGGCAGCCCACCCAGTGGGGCACCACGGAGTTCAGGTAGATGGAGTCACCCGGCTCCAGGACATAGGTCTGCTTGGCGTAGAGGATTTCGAGCTTGCCCTTGTGCACGAGGATGAACTCCTCGCCCTCGTGGGAGGACAGGGTCTTGTCCGCCGCGGACTCGGGCAGGACCTCGATGAAGAAGGGCTCCATGTGCCGGTCGGCCTTGCCCTTGCCCAGGGGGAAGAAGCGCAGCGCCTCGCCCTGGCGCGGGGTGTGCATGGCCAGGCCCTGCTTGCGCTGGTCCCGACGCACGACGAGCGGGTCGGTGCTGCCGGCGTCATCCATGAATGTGCCGAGGCGTAGGCCTAGCGCGCGCGTGACCTTGAGCAGCGGGCCCAGGGAGGGGTAAAGGTCCTGCTCCTCCAGCGCCGTCACGAGGTCCAGGCTTAGCCCGGAGCGCTTCGCCAGCTCCTCGCGGCTCAGGTTCTTGCGTTCACGATAAGTGCGGATGCGCGCGCCAAGCTTGTCGCTCTTCATGCCTGCCTCCGGCCAAAGGTGGGTTGATGTGGAAGGTGTTCAAGAAAGACGGAGCTAAAGTCCAAAGCCCGGCCTCTCGTACTACAGAATCGCCCGCTTTCCAAGCGGCGCTTGAGATGAAATCCCGCCGCGCGCCCTTGCGGCGCATCCGCCTCTGTGTCAAATGGACAGCATGCACTCCAAGCGAGCCCAGGCCGCGCACGCCATGAGCCCCGGAGCCGAGGCGCAGGTGATCCTCGCGGAGAAGCGCACCTCGCTGGCGGTCCTGCGCACGGGCATCGCCCTGGTGGCGCTGCCGCTCTCGGTGCTCAGCCTCCTCGTGGCCACCTCAAGGCTCTACTCGCCGGACAAGGTGCTCTGGCTCCTGGCGCCCGTGCTCGTCCTTTGCGCGCTGCTCCTCGGGGCAGGCGCCTACCTCATCGCGCGCTCCTTCGTCCGCCTGCACCAGTACGATGCCCGGCTGCACGAGCTGAAGCGCAGGCACGCGGAGCTCGCGGACCTCATCGACTGACCGGCGGCCAAGCCTGCTTCGCGCCGCCAAGCGGCTTGCGCGGCGGCCCGGCCGTGCTATTCTGCCCGGAAAACGCGCCGGCCCGCGAGCCGGCCGGGGAGGCAGGCATGGCCATGGTCTTTGAAGACAGGATCGATGCCGGAAGGAAGCTGGCCCAGAGGCTGGCCGGCTACGCGGGCGAGCGGGACGTGCTCGTGCTGGCCCTGCCCAGGGGCGGGGTGCCGGTGGCCTACGAGGTGGCCGAGGCGCTGGGCGCGCCCATGGACGTTTTTCTGGTGCGCAAGCTGGGCGTGCCGGGCCACGAGGAGTACGCCATGGGCGCCATCGCCATGGGCGGAGTGCGGGTGATCAACGAGTCCGTGCTGCGCCAGATGAACGTCAGCGAGGAGTCCCTGGCCGCCGTGGCGGCCCGCGAGCAGCGCGAGCTGGAGCGCCGCGAATCCCTGTACCGGGGCAATGAGCCCGAGCCGGACATGCGGGGCAGGACGATCATCCTCGTGGACGACGGCCTGGCCACGGGCGCGACCATGCGCGCGGCCGTGCTGGCGGTCAAGGTCAAGTCGCCCCGGAAGGTCGTGGCGGCCGTGCCCACGGGCACGGCCGAGGCCTGCCGGGTACTGGCCGCCCATGCCGACGAGGTGGTCTGCATGGACACGCCGGTGCAATTCGGCGGGGTGGGCGCATGGTACCGCGACTTCTCGCAGACCAGCGACCAGGAGGTTCTGGAGCTCCTGGGCCGGGCCAAGCGGCGCATGGCGGCGTAAGGCGCGGGCGCGATCCGGAGCGGCCGGGATTGACGGCAAAAGAAGCGCCCCGGTTTCCCAGGGCGCTCTTGGTTCGGCGAAGCACCGGATGCCGATCCGATTCCATCGCCCGCGATGCCCGTGCGGACAATGCGCGGACGGGAGCGGCCGGGCCGTTCGAGAATGCCTTACATTCATGGGCCCTTGCGAGCCCTGCGCTCGGCCGCCCGGAGGAGCAGCCCCGCTGTCCGGGGCCGCGACATCTCCATTGAGCGGGGAGGAGCGCTTCCGCAATGCTGTTCATTCTCCGGATTGGCTGGCGGCCTGCTCCCGCCGCAAGAATATAGTAATCACATTATGCGGCGGCACAAGGCCCGACGGGCCGCGCGGGCAAAAAAGCCGCCTGATTTTTCGCCGCGCCCGATTCATCCGCTCCGCGTCAAGAACTCACTCCTCTCTTTGCCATCCGTGGGCATGGCGGTTAATATTCGCATCAGCAATGATTGGAAGGGGAACCAGCCAGGAGGCGCCGACATGACCAGAACGACCGAGGAGAGGCTGGAGTGGCTCGAAACCACCGTGGCCCTCCAGGACAGGACCATCGACAAGCTGAACCTGGGGCTTATCGAGCAGCAGCGGATCATCGACCGCCTGGAGACCGGGGTCGAGGCCCTGGCCAGCAGGCTGCGGACCGTCAACCCGCCCATGGAAGAGGAAGAGGGCGACGAGCCCCTGCCGCCGCACTACCAGCAGACGGGCGGCATGAAGTAACCGGCCAGGAGGAGCATCAAGCGCATGGAGATGAAGGAAGTCCGCGCGACGGCGCGGGAGCTGATGAAGGGATTTTGCCGGGTCTGCCCGGTGTGCGACGGCCGCGCGTGCGCCGGAGAGGTGCCGGGCATGGGTGGCCTGGGCACGGGCGCGGCGTTCCGGGCCAATGTGCAGGCCCTGGCCGAGGTGCGCCTGAACATGCGCCTTTTGCACGACGCGTCCAGCCCCGACCTATCCGTGGCCGTGCTGGGACGCGAGCTGGCCCTGCCCGTGCTCGCCGCGCCCATCGGCGGCGTGTCCTTCAACATGGGCGGCAAGCGCGGCGAGGATGAGTACGTCGCGGCCGTGCTCGGCGGCTGCCGCGAGCGCGGGACCCTTGGCTGCACCGGCGACGGCGTGCCGTCCTTCATCATCGAGGCGGGACTCAAGGCCATCCGCGAGCTTGGCGGCGAGGGCATCCCGTTCATCAAGCCCTGGGAGGACGAGGAGCTTTACGACAAGCTCGGCAAGGCCGCCGAAGCCGGCGCGCGCACCGTGGGCATCGACGTGGACGCCGCCGGCCTGGTGACCCTGGCCAAGATGGGTCGGCCCGTGGGGCCCAAGTCGCCGGCCAAGCTGCGCGACATCATCGACCGCTTCCCCATGCAGTTCATCATCAAGGGCATCATGACCCCGGACGAGGCGCGCAAGGCCCGCGACGCGGGAGCCGCCGGCATCGTCGTCTCCAACCACGGCGGCCGGGTGCTCGACTTCACGCCGGGCGTGGCCCAGGTGCTCCCCAAGGTCGCCGCGGCGGTCAAGGGCGAGATCGCCGTGCTCGCCGACGGCGGCGTGCGCACGGGCGTGGACGTGCTCAAGATGCTGGCCCTGGGCGCCGACGCCGTGCTCATCGGCCGGCCCTTCGCCATGGCGGCCGTGGGCGGCCTCAAGGACGGCGTGACGGCCTACCTGGACGTGCTCGCGGGCGAGCTCCGCTCGGCCATGATCCTCACGGGCACGGCCAAGGCCTCGCGGGTCGATCCCGAGATCATTTACTAAGCGGATTGCATCCGTGGGGGGGGGGGGGCGCCCCCCCCCCCCCCCCCCCCCCCCCGCCCCCCCGGCCCGCGCCCC
>JAEYTO010000114.1 GCA_023433925.1 Pseudomonadota bacterium
GCCCTCTCTCGGTTCGCCTTATGCTTTATCTCCTGCCGGCCATTTCCATGGCCACGGACTCGGCCGCGCGCATGCCGTCCACGGCCGCGGAGACGATGCCGCCGGCATGGCCCGCGCCCTCGCCGGCCGGGTAGAGCCCGCGGAGGGACACGCTTTGCAGGTCCTCGCCACGCACCAAGCGCACGGGCGACGAACTGCGCGTCTCCACGCCCGTGAGCAGCGCGTCGGGCCTGGCGAAGCCGCGCAGCTTGCGGTCCAGGCTCAGGATGGCCTCGCGCATGGTCGCGCTCACGTAGCCGGGCAGGCACTCGGCCAGATCGGCGGGCGTGACGCCCGGCCTGTAGGTTGGCTGCACGCCGCCCAAACGGCGCGAGGGCCGTCCGGCCAGGAAGTCCTCGACCATCTGGGCCGGCGCACGGTAATCGCCGCCGCCCAGCTCGAAGGCCCGGCGCTCCCAGCGGCGCTGGAACTCCACGCCGGCCAGGGGATGCCCGGATTCCAGGTCCGCGGGCTCCACGCCCACCAGGAGCGCCGAGTTGGCGTTGACGCCGGCGCGGGCGTGGCGGCTCATGCCGTTGGTGACCACGCCGCCGGCCTCGGAGGCCGCGGCGATGACCTCTCCGCCGGGGCACATGCAGAAGGTGTAGGCCGAGCGGCCGTCGCGGCCGTGGTGCACGAGCTTGTACTCGGCCCTGGGCAGGCGCGGGTGGCCGGCCAGGCGGCCGTACTGCGCGCCGTCGATGAGGGCTTGCGGGTGCTCGATGCGGCAGCCGATGGAGAAGGGCTTCTGGGCCATGGACACGCCCAGGCCGTGGAGCATGGCGAAGGTGTCGCGGGCGCTGTGGCCGATGGCCAGGATCACCGCACCGGCGTCGAACTCCTCGCCCGAGGCGAGCCGCACGCCGCGCACGCGGCCGGCGTCGGCGAGCAGCCCCGTGACCTGGGTCTGGAAGCGCACCTCGCCGCCATGCCCGACGATCGTCCCGCGCATGGCCTCGACGACCTTGACGAGCTTGTCCGTGCCCACGTGCGGCTTGGCCTGCCAGAGGATCTCCTCGGGCGCGCCGGCTTCGACCAACTCGCGGAGCACAGCCCCGATGCGGCCCTCGCGGTCCTTGATCTGCGTGGTGAGCTTGCCGTCGGAGAAGGTCCCGGCCCCGCCCTCGCCGAACTGGACGTTGGAGCCGGGATCGAACGGACCGCCCTTCCAGAAGCCGTACACGTCGCGGGCGCGCTCGCGGGCGGGCTTGCCGCGTTCAAGGACGAGCGGCCGGAAGCCGGCCCGCGCGAGCATGAGCCCGGCGAACAGGCCGCACGGCCCCGAGCCCACGATGACGGGCCGGGGGAACAAGCCGTCGGGCGCGCGGGCCGGGAATTCGTAGCGCGGGGCTTCGGCCTTGGACACGTCGCGCGACGGCGCGCGGGCCAGGACGGCCTCTTCTCCGCGCACCTCGCAGTCCACGGAAAAGATGAACAGGATCTGGCCGCGCTTGCGCGAATCCACGGAGCGCCTGCGCACGTGCAGGCGCAGGAGTTCCTGCCTCCCGATGCCCAGAAGCGCGCAGGCGGCCTCGGCCAGGTCTTCGTCGCCATGGTCCAGGGGTAGCTTGAGCTGGTCGATGCGGATCATGGAAGCTCCAGCGGCCGGCGGCGGGTGTGCGGTGCCGCCGGCCGCTGGAGTGGGGCTTACAGCAAAGCGCCGGGCGTCGCCAGCATGAAAAAGGCCAAAAACATGAGCAGACGAGCCATGAAATGCCTCCGTATCTATCCAGGGCGCTCAGGGGCG
This sequence comes from Pseudomonadota bacterium, assembly GCA_023433925.1. Taxonomy (GTDB): domain Bacteria; phylum Desulfobacterota; class Desulfovibrionia; order Desulfovibrionales; family Desulfovibrionaceae; genus Desulfocurvibacter. Next base: position 1,787 of record JAEYTO010000114.1, read on the forward strand.
CTCAGGGGCGCCCGACTATGCGCCAAGGCAAGGATGTGTGATCAAGCGGCGGGTTTGTGCCACATCTTGACGCATTAATCAATCTAATGAAATATTTTATCCTCGTATCAATCGCCTAGTGCATGCGCGCTGGTGCGCACTGGCCGGATAAGCATGGCTGGGGACATGCGCAAGGGCCGCACGGATTGCGCGCGGATGGCGAACCCCGAGCGGATTGCGCACCCCGCGCGGCCACAACCCCGCGCGGCGAACCCCGGCGCATGCGCGCGGCTGGAACGTCATGCACCTCGGCCGAGAATGGGCGCCGCCCTCTTTCAGGCCTGCTTCCGTCAAGGAAATGCTCCCAGCGCCTCGGCAAGCAGCCATGCCAGGCGGGACCATCGCCTGCCGCCGAAAGGCAGGCTCAGCGTCGCCGCAACGCGCGCAGCCGCTCGCCTGTCATTTTCGTGACAAGATGACGAAAGGCCTCGGCCGTGCCGGTGATTTCCGGCGGCATGGCCTGGATGGCATCCTCCAGGAAATGGACATCATGCTCCACAGGCATCTTGATGCTGAAGTGCTGGAGCACGCTGGCGATCATGGCCAGCACGTCGGCCTCGTCGTCCCGGCGGAAGCCGCTCCCGGACGGCGCGGCGGCAAGGCTGTCGGACGATGTGCGCGTGTAGGCGTGCTTCAGATTGAAGCCCTTGAGCGAAAACATGGCACCCCCCGTGCTGAACGGTCATGCCGGACGGCTCCCGCCCTCCCCCGAAGGCGTGCCGCCTGGCCTGCCTCGTCGCTCAAGCACCCGACGAGGCTTATTTTATTCGCCGCCTAGGGGATCTCAAGCCCCATCTGGCGGTACTCGTTCAGCTTGTTGCGCAGGGTGCGCACCGAAATGCCCAGGAGGTTGGCCGCCTGCGTCCGGTTGCCCTGGGTCTGGTCCAGGCTGCGCAGGATGAGGTGGCGCTCCATGTCCGCCAGGGGCAGGACCTCGCCCGGCACGCCGCCAGAGGCGGGCATGGCCAGGGGCGCGGCGCACCCGGCGGTCCGCTCCAGACCCGCGATCAGGCCGCCCTCGGCCGCCAGGCCGCCGGCTTCGTCCAGCCCCTCGTCAGGCTGCCAGGAGTCCTCCTCCAAGAGGAAGTGGCCCGTCTCGATGGGCCCCTGGCCGGCCAGGAGCACGGCCCGCTCCATGAGGTTCTGCAACTCGCGCACGTTGCCGGGCCAGTCATACTCCCGGAGCCAGCGCCGGGAGTCCTCGGAGAAGGCCAGCCTGGGCAGGCCGTAGTCGCGGCAGTAGCCCGCGACGAAGAAGTCGGCCAGCATGAGCACGTCGTCGCCGCGCTCGCGCAGGGCCGGGAGTTTCAGTGGGATGACGTTCAGCCGGTAGTAGAGGTCCTGGCGGAACTTGCCGTCCTTGACGTGCTCGTCGAGCCTGCGGTTGGTGGTGGCCAGCACGCGAGTATCGACCTTGACGGTCTCGGTGCCGCCCACGCGGTCGATCTCCTGCTCCTGGAGCACGCGCAGGAGCTTGGCCTGTAGGCCCAGATCCATTTCGGAGATCTCGTCGAGCAGTATGGAGCCGCCCGAAGCCAGCTCGAACTTGCCGAGCTTGCGGCCGATGGCGCCGGTGAAGGCGCCCTTTTCGTGGCCGAAAAGCTCGCTTTCGAGCAAGTGCTCGGGCAGGGCCGCGCAGTTGATGGCGATGAACGGGCCGTGCGCCCGGTCGCTGTTCTGGTGCAGGAAGCGGGCGAATTTCTCCTTGCCGGTCCCGGACTCGCCGGAGATGAGCACCGTGGCCTTGGAGCGGGCCACCTGCCGGGCCAGGGCGAGCACGCGCAGCATGGCCGGATGGCGGCCGATGATCTCGGCGCTCTTCTTCACCGACGAGGCCGGCTGGACGGGCTGGAGCGGCTGAGGCTTGATCTCGGCCGTCTCATCCCGCGCGGCGCGGGCCACGATCGCCTCGATCTTCTCGAAGGCCACGGGCTCCAGCCAGTAGTCCTGCGCGCCCAGTTCCATGAGCCGGTTGGCCTCGTCGGGCGTGCCCGCGTCGGTGAAGGCGAATACCGGCGGGAAGTCGCCCATGGCCCCGGCGGCCTCGGCCAGCAGGCTCTCGACCCGATAGCCCGGGAACCTGGCCTTGGAGAACACCGCCATGGGCCTGGACTTCTTGATATAGTTCAGGGCCCCGCTCAGGGTGTCGGCCAGCCCGACCTCGAAGCCCGCTTCCTTGCACTGCGGGAAGAGGGCCGTGACTGACTGCGGCTGGGCCACGAAAAGTATGCTGCGAGACGACATCCCCACTCCTAGAGCCACTCCTAGAGCATTTGCTTTTGAAAATGCTCTGCAAGCCATGCGTCGGCATGGCTTGCCGCCGCGTAGGCGTAGGCGCAATTCTCTTGCGCCGTCAACGCCGGAGCGAGCGTTTCAAAGTCAAACTGCTCTAGCTGACTGTCGAAACAAGCCGTCCCGGCTTTTCAACTCCGCAATGCCCGAGCAAGGCTCACGCATCGCCAACGGAGGGTGCGCATGCGGCGGGCCGTCCCGGCCCGCGCAGCCTGTTCCTCAACAGGTCGCCGGGGGTTGGCCCCGCTCTCATGGCCGGCGTCATGCGCCTCTCTGCTTGGTCCGCGCGGGCCAAGGCCCGCGCTCGACCGCCACAAGGATCGGTGCTTGCCCGCTCGGGAACGCCTGGTGTAGGCTCGCCGGCCATGGATCGCTCATCATTGCGCCAACTTCTCGACAACGTGGCCCGCGGGGCCGTGGACCCAGAGCAGGCCCTGGAACGCATCGCCCCTGGCCTGCCGGGAGGCGGGCTGCGCCTGCCCCACGGCCTGCACATGGACCTGGATCGGGCTCCGCGCACGGGCCAGTCCGAGGTGGTCTTCGGTCAGGGCAAGAGCCCGGAGCAGCTCGTGCTCGCCGTGGGCGGCCTGCTCGACGCGGGCCAGCCCGCGCTCGTCACGAGGCTCGACCCCGCTCGCGGGGAGCACCTTGCAAAACATGTTCCCACGGGCACTTATTGGCCGTCGGCGGGCCTGTTCATCGCCGGCCGCGAGGTGGACCTGTCAGAACCCTGGCCGTCGGAGGGCCGGGTCATGGTCGTCGCGGCCGGGGCCTGCGACCTGCCCGTGGCCCTGGAGGCCCTGGGCTGCGCGATTTTCTTCGGCCTTGACGCAGGCCTGGTTTCCGACGTAGGCGTCGCGGGGTTGCACCGGCTGCTCCACGGAAGCCGGGCCTTGGCGGCGGCCAGGCTGCACATCGTTGTCGCGGGCATGGAAGGCGCCCTGCCCAGCGTCGTGGCCGGCCTGTACGGCAAGCCGGTCATCGGCGTGCCGACCTCCATCGGCTACGGCACGGGCCTGGGCGGCATCGCCGCCCTGCTGTCCATGCTCAACGCCTGCGCCCCGGGCATCGCCGTGGTCAACATCGACAACGGCTACGGCGCGGCGTCGTATGCGGCGAAATTGCTGGCGTAAGCGCCGAGGCGGACGGAACCATTTTTTATGGCCATGCTCAGGCCTGCCCGCATTCAACCCGCACGAGCGGATCACCCGACACTGGAAATGCCGTGACGCGCGAGAAGCCACTCGTCTCCTGCATCATCACCACGTGCAATCGGGCAGGCCTGCTCCCGCGAGCCATCGACTCGGCCCTGACCCAAACCCACAGCCCTCTTGAGATCATCGTCGTGGACGACGCCTCCACGGACGATACGCCCGAGGTCATGCGGGGCTACCTGGATCGCCACGCGAACATCCGCTACCTGCGCCAGGAGCGCCGCTCCGGGGCCTGCGCGGCCCGCAACGCCGGTATCCGGGCCGCAAGCGGCGAGTTCGTGGCCGGGCTGGACGACGACGACGAGTGGCTGCCCGAGCGGGTGGAGAAGATGCTTGCGGCCTGGAGCGACGAGCTGGCTTTCGTCTACTCGGATTACTACCGCCGCAAGAGCGACCGGTTGCGACTGCACCGCACCCCGCCGGAGCTGACCCACGCCGAACTCCTGCGCGGCGTCAACCTGGCCGGCACGCAGGTGCTCACCCGCCGGGAGCGCATCCTCGAGGCCGGGGGCTTCGACGAAGGCTTGCACGCCTCCCAGGACTACGACATGTGGCTGCGCCTGCTGGAGCGCAGGTCCCTGGCCCGAGGCGCGGACGAGCCGCTCATGATCGTGGACGCCTCGGACCGCACGGGTCGCATATCCGTGGACCGGCGCAAGGTATTCTCGGGCAAGTTCCGCGTCTACCGCAAGAACCGGCGCCACTTCGGCCGCGACCGGCGCGCGGAGCGGCTCTACGCCATCCGCAAGGTCCTGCACCCGTTCCCGTCCCTGCGGCGCATCCTCTGGATGGCCCCACGCAACGAACTGCTCAACGAGCTTCGGCGCTGGGTCAAGGGCAGGTTGACGAGACCTGGCCAGGACAAAGGGCGCGGAAAGGATTGATCGTGAAGGAGCCCCTGCGCATCGTTTACGTCAACTCCACGCATAAATGGGCGGGAGTCAAGACCTGGACCCTGGACACGGCCTCCTGGCTGTTCAAGCAGGGCCATGACGTGACCATTTTCGGTCGACCCGGCCCGTTCACGGACAAGGCCCGCGAGCACGGTCTGGAGACCTTCGCCTTGGACTTCGGCGTTGATTTCAGCCCTGCGCTCATCCTGCGCTTTGTGCGTTTCTTCCGCTCCAGGCGCACGGACGTGCTCGTGGCCAACGTGGGCAAGGACCTGCGCACGGCCGGCGTGGCCGCGCGGCTCACGGGCGTGCCCGTGCTGCACCGCGTGGGCGCGCCGAACGACATGCGCGACACGGCCAAGGTCCGCCTCATGCACCGCCTCGCGGTCTCGCGCATCCTCGTGCCCAGCCACGACACCAAGGACGGCCTGCTGGCCGGCCTGCCACACCTCGAACCCGAGGAGGTGGCGGTCATCCACACGGGTAAGCCCGTGTCCCCGGAGCCTCCACGGCCTGTCAGGCGGCCGCTGCGGCTCATCGTCACCAGCCGACTGAGCCCCGACAAGGGCCATGCCGACCTGCTGCGCAGCCTGGCCGAGCTTGCCCGGCGCGGGCTGGATTTCCGGCTGGACGTGCTCGGGTCCGGCGATCTGGAAAGGGAGCTCAAGCTGCTGGCCGATTCCCTGGGGCTGGCGGAGCGGGTCCGCTGGCTGGGGTTCCGCACGGACGTCAGCGAGCGCTTGCGCGGCTGCGACGCCTTCGTGCTGCCCTCCTATGTCGAGGGCTTGCCCAACACCTTGCTGGAGGCCATGGCCCAGGGCCTTTGCCCGGTGGCTCGCGACGTTGGCGGCGTGCGGGAGATTTGGCCGAGTGGGTCGGAGGGGCTGGACGGCCTGCTGGCCGGCATGGAGCCGGAAGCCCTCCTGCCTCCCCTGGAGCGACTGCTCAGCGCCGACGATGCGCAGGTCATGGCCTGGAAACGCGCGGCCTGGGAGCAGTGCAGGACGGCCTTCGACATTGAGAAGCAGGGAATCAAGTTTGAGGAACTGCTGCGAGGGCTGGCGGCCGGAAAACGTCACACGTCCGACTGACGGGGAACGCCTCGCCAGGCTGGCGCGGCGAACCACCCGCCCTATTCCGGAGAGCCGGGGTTCTCGGCCCCGCGCGGTTCCGCGCGCAAAGACTCCCCTGCCAGGCACCCGCCGACGGTCACGCCCAGGACGAGCATGGACAGGCCGAGCCACCAGGCCGAGAAGAAGCTGTGCGCGCTGACGGCCGTGGCCAGGTAGCCGATGTACGCGCAGGCGAAGACCGACAGTAGCGCCCAGTAGCCGCCGTCCCCGCCCTGCCTGAGCCCCGCGAGCACCCGCCCCGTGAACCACACGGCGTACATGATCAGAAAGACCATGAATACCACGAAGCCGATAAGGCCAGTCTCGGCCAGGAACTGGAGGTAGACGTTGTGGGGGTGGGGGATCGTGATGCTGTCCATGCTCGGCGCGAACCCGAGCGACCTGAAGGCCGGATTGTATGCGTTCACCCCCGCGCCGAGCAACGGCCATTCCTGAAAGACCTTCCAGGCGAAGGGCCACAGGTCCACGATGCGCCCATCCCGCATGACCTGCTCCAGGGAGATGCGGCGTGGTCCGAAGAGCAGCGCTCCCAAGCCAGCGCCCAAGGGCAGGACGATTTTCCTCCAGTCCAGCCCGCGGTGCATGATCCACAGCATGAGCAACGCCGTGGCGAGCCCCAGGTAGCTGCTGCGCGTCCTGGTGAAGATCAGCAGAAAAAGGCCGGGGGAGAGGATCAGGGCCGTGGCGAGCCAAGCCCGCCACCTGGGCCAGCGGTCCGGCAGAACCCAGGCCAGCCCCAGCCCCGCAACGAGGGATATGGACAGAATGTTGCCCACCCTGACAAACGATCCCGTGAGCCTGAAGCTGTCAGCGTAAAGCTGCCTGACAGGTTCGCCGTAGAAGAAATCCACTCCCGTCACGTACTGGTACACGCCATCCAAGCCCTCGTAACAGCTCATAACGGCGAAGAGGACGACAAGGATCTTCAGGTCGCGCTTCTTGCGCACCAGCTCCAGGCCCACGAAGAAGAGCAGAAAGCCCCCGTACAAGCTGGACCCGAACAGATTTAGGCCCTTGTCGAGATCGATGGTGTGCAGGGCCTTGAAGATCACCAGCGCCAGCAGGAGGACGTATGGCCAGATCATCCGCCCAAGGCGCTTCAGGTTGGAATGCTCGTGGTCCAGGGCGTAATACAGCCCGAGACCGAGCAGGGCGAGGAGCGATCCGGCCTCGCGGAAGGAGCGGCCGAGGGGCAGGAAAAGGATGAAGATGGACGCGCCCAGCCAGAGCAGCATACGGGCCTTGCGTATCGCGGTCGAGCGGTCGAATGCTCTGGAGCCCAAGTGAAATGTATCTCTCTCTGGCCTGAACATGAGACTTCATCCCCCTAGGGCACGAATGGCTAAAGTCCATTCATCAGCCGACACGGCCAAGCGAAGCATCCGTTCCGTACCACGGAGGATCGCGCTCCGCCAGAGCGGATAATCGCCTCCGGCCTGGCCCTTTCCCATTCCGCCTCTGTCCCAGGCCGCCGCCACGGCTGTCCGCCGTCAGCCGGATTTCCCGGCGGGATCAATCCGCGTCACGCATTCTCCAGCCTCGACGAAACGTGCGGCCAGCGCCGAATGCCTGCGCCCATGCCGGCCAGCCCGAGAAATCCCGCTCCCGCCGCTCCCGCGCATGACTCTTCTGGACCTTGGACCGCCGATGCTGGTATTGGGCTCGCGTGCCCACTCAGATGCCCGCGAATCGTTAATGGACTGTCGCGGCTGAAACCATGCGCCGCGAAGGAGCCGACATGGACAAGCACACCCACGCCTCCCGCCGCGACAAGCTGCGGCCTTTGCTCACCCGCGAGGGGCTGGACGCGCTGCTCGTCAGCCTGGCGGCCAACCGCTTTTACCTGAGCGGCTTCGAGCTGCACGACCCGCAGTGCAACGAGAGCGCCGGCTATCTCCTCGTGACCCGCGACGGTCCCGACTGGCTGCTCACCGATCCGCGATATGCCGATGCGGCGCTGCGGCTGTGGGACGAGCGGCAGATCTTCATCTACACCCAGGCCCGCAACGAGCGCATCCGCGAGTTCCTCGCCGGGCTGCGCCTGGGGACCATCGGCATCGAGGCCCAGGCCCTGTGCGTGCAGGCCTGGCTGGACTTCTCCAACGGCCTGACGCTCAAGCCTGTCCGAGGCCTCGTGGAGGAGCTGCGCATCGTCAAGGAGCCCGCCGAGGTCGAGCGCATGCGCGCATCCTGCGCCCTGAACCACGAGGTCTTCGGCCTCGCGCCCGAGCTGCTCGTTCCCGGCAAGACCGAAGAGGCCCTGGCCTGGGAGCTGGAGCAGGCCTTCCGCAACCGCGGGGCCAGCGAGCTGTCCTTTGAGACCATCGTGGGCGTGGGTCCCAACGCGGCGCTGCCCCACGCCATCCCCGGAGCGACGGCCATTCGAGATAACGAGCTCGTGCTCGTGGACATGGGCTGCCGCCTGGGGGACTACTGCTCGGATCAGACGCGCACCTTCTGGGTGGGCGACAAGCCCTCGGAGCGCTTCCGACGCACCATGGAACTCGTGCGCGGCGCGCAGCAGGCGGCCATCGACATCATCCGCCCCGGTCTTTCGGCCCGCGAGGCCTACGTGGCGGCCTGGAACTTCCTGGACAGCCACGGCGTGGCCCAGCAGTTCACCCACGGCCTGGGCCACGGCATCGGCCTGGAGACCCATGAGCCGCCCAGCCTCGGCCGCCTCTCCGAGGTCGTGCTCCGGCCCGGCATGCTCGTGACCGTGGAGCCCGGCCTGTACGATCCGGCCTGGGGCGGCATCCGCTGGGAATACATGATCCTCGTCACCGAGGACGGCTGCGAGATCCTGTGAGCGCCGCCCCCCGCCCGACTTCTCCCGCTCCGGAATGGTCCGAGCGCCTGTACGTGGAGCTGGCCCCGGAGCGCATGGCCCTGTTCCGCTTCCTGCTGGAGGCGCGGGGCCATGCGGCCTACTTCACGGTCCTCGACCGCAGGCGCGCCCTGGTGCGCGTGGTTTTCAGCCCGGATTGCGCGGCCGAGGTCGAGCAGGCCCTGGCCGACATGGCCCGCGACATGCCCCTGACGATCATCAGGCCGCCCCTTGGCGCTTACGCACCTGCAACAGGCCGGAGCTAGCACGCCCATGAATCCCTCTGAAGAGAGCACCCATCAGGACAAGCCTGCCTGCCGCGAGTGCGGCCGGCCCCTGAGCCTGCGCCGCGGTTGAGCGCGAGTCACCCTGCGCTGCAGGTACTGCGGCGCCGAGGACCCTCTGGCCAAGCATCGCGAGAGCATCGATGACGAGCTGGAGGACGAGCTGGCCTGGGTGCCACTGGACCGGCTGTAGCCTTGCGCGAACCGGGAGAGGGCGGTGCCTCTCTCGGTATCAACGTCCTCTCGGCTCACTCGCCAAGGCGCTCGGCGATGGCCAGCACCGTGCGGGCATACGTGTTGCTGTGATTGTATCTGTAGATGACCTCGTGCCTGCGCTCGGGGCTCAGGCCGGCGCGCCAGCCGTGGCGCTTGAGGAAGTTGCCCAGGCTGTGCAGCGCGTCGGGGATGGCGAACAGATCCACCTTCCCGTCGCCGTCGCCGTCCAGGCCATAGGCCAAGGCGTTGGTGGGCATGAACTGCGGGTAGCCGATGGCGCCCCAGACAGAGCTCGGGATGTCCAGCGGGCTGCGGCTCGCGGCCTTGGCGTAGCGCAGGAGCGCATCCAGCTCGCGGTAGGCCCAGGCAGCCTTGTCGGCGTTGCGCCCCGCGATCCAGGCCTGCTCCTCGGGGCCGAGCCCGTCCCAGCCAATGTGCGGCTTGACGAGTTCGAAGTCGCCGCACGCGGCCATGCTCGCCAGGGTCACCAGGGCGCTCTCGTCCCCCAGGGTCAGGCCGAGCTTGCTCTCGATGAGCAGGATGGCCACCAGGATTTCCTTGCTCACGCCGTGGGCCCGCTCGGCCGCCTCCAGGCTTTCGCCGTGCAGGTCGAGGTAACCGCGCGCGCCGGCCAGCGCCAGGGGCGACAAGTACTGGCGATAGACCTCGGGCTCTTCGGCGGACGCGCCCGGACCCTTGGCGCGCTGGCGCAGGAGCGCCTTGAGCTTGGTGGCCATGGCCGAGGGCTCGTGGTGGGCCCGCGAGTCCCCGAACACGACGCGCAACTCGCCCGGGTCGTGCCCGTCAGCGGCCAGCCGCTCCACGAGCGGCGCCCAGACCTCGGCCGGCTTGCCGGCATCGGTCAGGACGCGGCGCGGCGGCAGGCTCGCGACCAGGAGGAGCAGGCCCAGGACCAGCGGCCAGCGCAACCGGCCGAGCCATGTGTATCGTGTGCTGCGCATGGATATGGTCACACTCGCTTCGGACTTCCTGTAGCCCATGGCGAGCGCGGGTGTCCAGCCGGCCTTGCCTCGCATGGCCTTCTCGGGCTTGGCATCATGCTTGAATCGCTGTTCAATAAAATGTAGTCTCGGGCGACTCGTTTCACTGCCGGCATGCCCATGACGACCACGCAACGCGTCTCACCGGACGCGGCCCATCGCGGCCATCCACGCTCCGGCGCCTTGTCCGCGCTGGCGGCGCTCCTCCTGCTGCTCGCCATGAGCGCCTGCGCGAGCCATCGGCCGCCCGTGGAGCAGCGCGCCATCGGCCAGCGCAACCGCCTGGAGCAGCCGGCGCCGCAGGCCCCGCGACAGGGCGCGCCAACGCCATCCGGCCAAGGCGCGCCGGCCGGGCACCCAAGCTTCTCGGCCGCCGAGTCCGCCGTGGCCAAGGCCCGTTCCGTCGTCGGCACGCCCTACCGCTACGGCGGCTCGACGCCCGCCGAGGGTTTCGACTGCTCTGGCCTGCTCATCTGGATCTACTCCACCCACGGCGTGGACCTGCCGCGCACATCCTGGGAGATATCCCGCGCCGGCCGGGCGGTGCCGCCCTCCGACATGCGACCGGGCGATCTCGTGATCTTCGATCTGGGCCGCGACAAGCCCTCCCTGCACGTGGCCATCGCCACCGGCGCGGGCACCTTCATCCACAGCCCGAGCAGCGGCGGCCGCGTGCGCGAGGAGTCCCTGGCCGAGCCCTACTGGGCCCGCCGCATCCACGCCGTGCGCCGGGTGCTCGACTAGAAAGAGAAAAGCGCGAGACTCGGAGGGCGCCGCCCTCCTAGGCCCCCGCCAAGGGCCGCGGGCCCTTGGAACCCGTGTTTTCATGGCTGGAATATCAGGAGGCGGCTCGCGGCTCTTCCGGCACGCGGACCAGCCAGAGCAGGACCATGCCGGACACGAACAGGGCGAGCACGCCCAGGATGGCCTCGCGCGAGGAGCCGGTCATGTGACGGATGGCCGCGAAGAGGAACGGGCCGCCGATGGCCGAGAGCTTGTTGACCACCGAGAAGTAGCCGAAGTACCGCGCGGACTGTCCCGCCGGGATCATGGCCGCGAACAGGGAGCGGCTGAGGGCCTGAGAGCCGCCGAGCACGAGGCCCAGGAGCGCGCCCAGGATGAAGTATTCAAGGCTCGAATCGATGAAATAAGCGTAGCAGACCACCCCGGACCACAGGGCCAGGGACAGGAGCAGGGTCCGGCGGGCCGTGATGCCCTCGGCCAGGCGCGAGAAGGCCAGCGCGCCGCCGAAGGCCACGAGCTGGATCATGAGCAGGGTCGGCATGAGCGTGCTCATGGGCAGCCCGAGTTCTGTCCTGCCGTAGATGGTGGCCATGGCGATGACAGTCTGGATGCCGTCGTTGTAGAGCAGGAAAGCCAGCAGGAACAGCCCCGCCCCCCGGCGCTCCTCCCGCGAGACGAGGGTGCGCAGGGTTCCCTGCGCCAGGGACAGGCCCATGCGCAGCACGCCCAGCCACCTGGGCAGGCCGCGCAGCTCCGGCGGCAGGTCGTGCACGGGCCTGTCCTCGCGCAGCCTCACGAGCGCCGGCATGGCGAAGCCGGCCCACCACAGGGCCGCCGTGGCCAGGGCGATGCGCGCGGCCTGGCCCTGGTCCAGGCCAAAATTCCCCGCGAACTGGATGAGCAGCAGGCTGCCCAGGAAGTGCAGCGCGCCGCCGATGTAGCCCCAGGCGAAACCAAGGCCCGAGACCCAGTCCGTCTTGCCCGGCGGGGCCACCACGGGCAGGAAGGCGTCGTAGAACACGTTGGCCCCGGCGAAGCCGACCTGGGCGAGCATGAACAGGACGGCCGTGCGCCACACGTCGCCGGGGCCGCTGAAGCCAAGGAGGAAGGCGCAGGCGCTGCCCGCCAGGCAGAAGAAGGCCATGAAGGCCCGCTTGCGGCCCGTGTAATCCGCGGCCGCGCCGAGCACCGGGGCCAGGAGGAAGATGAACAGCGCCGCCGAGCCGACCATGAGGCCCCACAGCGTGGGCGCGGCCAGGGTCGCGCCCCACAGATCGGCCCCGGCCTCGGGCACCACGGCCGTGGCGAAGTAGGCCGGCAGCACCGCCGTGACCGTGGTCAGCACGTAGGCCGAGTTGGCCCAGTCGTACAGGACCCAGGCGCGGACCTGCCCGTTGACCGTGCGCATGCGCATCCTCCCGCTGGCGATCAGGTCGTGATCGATATGCCGGGGTTATGTGCCAGCCGGCCGCGCTTGTCGAGGGCGATGCAAGCCGTTGCATGAGCAACGGACTCGGGCTATCACCGGACACGCAATACGCATCCCGGCGGTCAAAATTGCGGAAACGTGGAGGAAAGGCATGAAGCTCGGCGCCACCGGCCAGAAATGGCTCAAGATCGCGCACCTGTTCTTCGTCTGCATCTGGGTCGGCCCGGGCGTGACGCTCGTGGCCATGCAGACGGCCATGAGCGCCGACAGCGGCGGCATGCTCCACGGCATCGACACGTCCATGAAGTTCGTGGACGACTTCCTCATCATCCCCGGCGCCTTCGGCTGCCTCATCACCGGCCTGCTCTACTCGCTGCTGACCAATTGGGGCTTTTTCAAGCATGGCTGGATCACGGTCAAATGGGTCATCACCGTGGGCGGCATCCTCTTCGGGACCTTCTATCTCGGCCCCTGGGTCAACGCCCTGCCGCCCGCTTCGCTGGAGCTCGGCCTGGATGCGCTCGCGGATCCGGCCTACCTGCGCAACAAATCCCTGAACTCCATCTGGGGACCCGTGCAGGTGGCCTCGCTCATCTTCGCCGTGGCTATCTCGGTGCTCAAGCCCTGGAAGGCCAAGCCGCGCAAAACCTAGAATATCTCGCGCGCCAGCCAGATGACCCGGCCCACGATGCGCACGCTGACCGACTCGTCCAGGGCGACCTCCAGGGGCTGGTAGACCTGGCGGTTGTCGCTCACGAGCACGAGCTTGCCGGGCCGCTTGTCCAGCCGCTTGACCACCACGCCGTCGTCGATGCCCACGACGTAGATCTTGCCGTAGACCACATCGGTCTGGGATTGGTCGATAAGCACCGCGTCGCCGTCGCGCAGGGTGGGCTCCATGGAGTCACCCGCCACGCGCATGAGGCACATCTGGCTCACGTTGCCCTTGCGGCGCAGCCAGTCCTGCCGGAAGGCGAAGTAGCCCTCCACCTTGGCCTCGGTCTCCAGGCCTCCGGGCCCCATGCGCGGCACGGCCGAGACCCTGGGGATGAAGGCGAATTCGTCCAAATGGAACGGGCCCTGGGACTCGCTCGGCAACTGGCCGGCCTTGTGGCGCTGCAGCTCGGGCTGCGCGGCTTCCTCGCCCACGCGCATGGGTCCGAGCCCGCTCTCAAGCCATACCGGGTTGAGCTGGTACATGCGGCAGAGCTTGAGGAACCACTCGGCGGGCACGGCCTTGCGCCGCTTGGCGTCGGTGATGGCCGCACGCCGCACGCCCAGCCGTTCCGCGAGCTGGGCCTGGGTGCGTAGACCGGTGGCGTACATGATGCGCCGCAGGACGTCATCCACGCCAAAACCTTCCAAGTTGTACGCTTCTTCCGGATTCTTCACGGCGGCAGCTCCTCCAGCCGGCTCGGACGCGGGCCGCGCGGCGCACCGCCCGGCCCGGCGCAGGCCGGGCTCTGTTCTTCCCTTGACAGGCCTATGCCACGGCCATGACGCGGCGTCAAGCAGAGAAGGACACATGTCAAGCAACTGAGCGCGCGGGCCGAGCGCCGCTCCGCTGTCGTCCGCCCGGGTGCGGCCAGCCTGCGCGGCGCGGCGGACGGTTCCTCTCGCCGACGCCGCTTCAGCCCGGATGCGCGAACGTCGTGACGCTCCGCCGATCCAGGTTTTGAAAGCAGCATTTTCCCTTCCTTGCCGATAAGGTCTGATGCTATGCTTGAAATTGTCTGCATGACATGCGATCAAGCAGACCTCCGGCATCCACCATACGCCGAGCGGACCATGCGCCGCTTCAGGGATGTGCATACTCCATGAAGAAATCTATTCTTGTCGTGGACGATGAACGCATTGTCGCCCTGGACATCACCCATACTCTGCGACAGATGGGCTACGACATAGCCGGGGTGGCCTCCACCGGTGAGGAGGCCATCGCCAGGGCCGGCGATTCGCGGCCGGAGCTCGTGCTCATGGACATCAAGCTCAAAGGGTCCATGGATGGCATCGAGGCCGCCGAGCGCATCAGGGAACTGTTCGACGTGCCCATCATCTACCTGACGGCCTACTCGGACAGCCAGACCTTGGACCGGGCCAAGTCGTCCGAGCCCTTCGGCTACCTCATCAAGCCTTTCGACGAGCGGGAGCTGCACTCGACCATCGAGGTCGCCCTCTACAAGCACAGCATGGAGCGCGAGCTCAAGGAAGCCAGGCGCGTGGCCGAGGCTGGCAACAAGGCCAAGAGCGCGTTCCTGGCCAACATGAGCCACGAGATCCGCACGCCCATGAACGGCATCATCGGCATGACCAACCTTCTTCTGGAGACCGAGTTGAGCCAGGAGCAGCGCGAAACCCTGTCCATGGTCCACGACTCGGCCCGTTCGCTCCTCTCGGTGCTCAACGACATCCTCGATTTCTCCAGGATCGAGGCCGGCCGGCTGGACATGGCCGAAGAGAACCTGGGCATTCCCGACCTGATTGAGTCAATCCGCAAGCCCCTGGGCCGCGAGGCCGCCGCCAAATCCTTGCGTTTTGACTGCCGCGTCGATCCGGGCGTCCCGGCGATCATCCATGCCGATCGCTGCCGACTCCAGCAGATCCTGTTCAACCTTGTGGGCAATGCCGTCAAATTCACGGCCAAGGGCTCGATCATGCTCGAAGTCGATGCGCCCTTGGGCGCGCCGGCCCCGGCGGGCCAACCCGGCCGTTTTCCGCTCCGCTTCCGCGTGTCCGACTCGGGGCAAGGCATCCCGGCGGACAAGCACGAATATATCTTCCAGAGCTTCACCCAGGTCGACAACTACCTTACCCGCCGCCATGGCGGCGCCGGGCTCGGGCTGTCCATTTCCCGCGAGCTTGCGCGCATGATGGGTGGCGACATCACGGTGCAAAGCGCGCCGGGCCAGGGAAGCATCTTCACGGCGACCATCCAGGCCCGGCCAGCCGAGCAATCCTCGAATGCGGCGGCCCCGGAAAACGCCGACGACGAAACCCTCCAGTCCGACCAGGCCGAACCGGTCCTGGTGGAGCTGGGCTTGGCCCTGCACCGCCTGGGCAATGATCGCGAGCTCCTGTTCGAGATCTGGGAAGCCTTTGCCCAGGATGTCCCGGACAAGCTTTCCATGCTCGATCAGGCCCTGCGCGACGGCGATAAAATTACCGCCGCCCGTCTGGCCCATTCGCTCAAGGGCGCCTCGGCCAACGTGGGCGCCGCGAGGCTGCGCGATTTGGCCTCGGCCCTGGTCGAGTCAATCGGCTCCGGCAACGGCGTCCCTCCGCACGATCAGCTCCGAGGCCTTGGCCTCTGCCTGGAGGAGACCATGGCCGAGATGAACCGCATCCGCGCCCCGAACCGCGCGGGCTCTCCGGGCGAGGCATAGCAGCCCGTTGAAAAACAGGCCCTCGGACCGGGAAGGTCAGCCGAATGCGCGACGTCCGCGAGCAAGGCTTGAGCCAAGCCCGAGCCTTGCGGAGCTGAAATAGCCAAGACGGCTCTCTCTCAACAGTCCATCAAGCGGCCATCTCGCGGACCAGCTCGCGGGCCACGCTCAGGGCCGCGGCATAGTCCGGCTCGTGCGTGACCTCGGGCACGATCTGCACGTACTGGAGCCGACCGTCCCTGTCCGCCACGAGCACGGCGCGCGCCAGAAGCCGCGGTTCCTTGAGCAGCAGGCCGTACTCGCGGCCGAAGGCCGCGTCGCGGTGGTCCGAGAGGGTCTTGATATTGCGCACTCCGGCCGCCTCGGCCCAGCGCTTCTGGGCGAAGGGCAGGTCCATGCTCACCACGAGCACTCGCACGTTTTCGCCGAGCCTTTCGGCCTCCTGATCGAAGCGCCGCGCTTCCAGGTTGCATACCGCCGTGTCCAGCGAGGGCACGGCCGCGATCATGAGCACCTTGCCCCGAAAGTCCGTGATGCGCACCGTGCCCAGGTCCGTGCCGACAAGCTCGACATCCGGAAGCTGATCGCCCTTCTTGAGTTCCCGGCCCGACAACGTGAGGCCCTTGCCCTGCATCGTGACCGTACCCGTGCGCTCCTGCGCCATGGCTGTCCTCCCATCGGTTCGAGGGTTCTCCAGCCTTTCTGTATGCAGGACCCGCCACGCGCTGGCAAGCCGATTGACGGCCAGGCGGGGCAGACGGTACACACACGGGCCATGAAAAGCAGCAAGATCGCCTACATTCTTCTCTTCGCCCTCGTGCTGGCGGCCGCGGCCCAGTTCCTCTACCTCTTCGGCGATCTGCCCGGCCGCGTGGCCACCCGCTTCGACGAGGCAGGCCAGCCCGAGCTGACCCTGCACAAGGCCGCCTTCGCCGCCTTCTACCTGGGCGTGACCGCCTTCTTCGCCATCTACGGCATCGTGGCCCGCACCCACGCGCGCAAGCTGCCCGACCGCTACCTCAAGATCATCCCCAGCCACGCGCACTGGCTCGCGCCCGAGCGGAGGGCCGAAACCATGGCCTGGATATCCGGCGCCCTGGTCTGGGTCGCCGTGCTCACCCTGGCCCTGTTCGCGGGCACCTTCACGTTCATCATGCTGGCCAACGTCGGCCAGTCCGTTTCGGGCCTGTCCACCATCTTGTCCTTCATGAACACCATCTACCTGACCGCGCTTTTCTTCCTGGTCATCGCCTTCAGGAAGCGCTTTCACCTGCATAAATAGGAACGGGAGGGCTCGGCCCTCCCGTACTGTTGGCACGCTCGGCAAGATAAACCCCGCCGGTTTTCACCTGGCGGGGTTTCGCATTTCGCCGATGGGAAGGCCGTCCCTCCCATGCCACTGTTCCTGGCGCGGCAACATCCGCGTCAGGTCTTCTTCCCGGCCGGGCAGCCCTTGGCGAGCATCTCCTTGATGAGCGGGTACAGCCCCTGGGCGATGCGCCTGGCGCCGGTGGCGTTGGGGTGGATGCCGTCGCCGAGGTTGAGCGCGGAGTCGGTGGCCACGCCCTGGAGGAGGAAAGGATAAAAATAGGTCCCGTGCTTCCCGGCCAGGCGCGGGTAGATGGCGTTGAAGTTTCGCACGTAGTCGCCGCCGAGATTGGGCGCGGCGTGCATGCCGGCCAGGAGCGTGCAGACGCCCTGTCCGCCCAGCCTGGTCAGGATGGCGTCCAGGTTGCGCTCCACGAGCTCCGGCGAAAGGGCGCGGAGCATGTCGTTGGCGCCCAGGGCCACCACGGCGTAGTCCGGCTTGTCCTGGAGCGCCCAGTCCAGGCGGGCCAGGCCGCCGGCCGTGGTGTCGCCTGACACCCCGGCGTTGACGACCCGCACGGCGAGCCCATCCGCAGCGAGCATATCCTGCACGACCTCGGGCCAGGCCTGGCCGTGGTCCAATCCGTAGCCCGCCGTGAGGCTGTCGCCCAGGGCCAGGAGCACGCGCTGCTTGGTCTCGGCCATGGCTGCCTCCGTTGCCAAAACAAGGCAAATTGCTAGTATGTGCGCGGCCACGACTTTCCAGAAACACCAGCGCCGCGGGATATTGCCCATGCCAGAAACACCCTCCATGGTTGAGCTTTCCGACGTATCGCTGACCGCTATCCGGCGGGGCCGGGCCGGTCAACATCCTGCGCGGCGTGAGCCTTGCCCTCGCGCCGGGCGAATCCGCCAGCGTCATGGGCCCCTCGGGCTCGGGCAAAACCTCGCTGCTTATGGTCGTCTCGGGCCTGGAGCGGGCCAGCTCGGGCGGAGTGCGCGTGGCAGGCCGCGACCTGTCGGCCATGGGGGAGGATGAGTTGGCCCGCTTCCGGCTGCACCATGTGGGCATCGTGTTCCAGGCCTTCCATCTCCTGCCGGCCATGACCGCCCTGGAGAACGTGGCCCTGCCGCTGGAGCTGCTCGGCAACCCCAAGGCCCGCCCCCTGGCCGCCGAGGCCCTCGAATCCGTCGGCCTGTCCGGCCGCGTCGGGCACTTCCCGGCCGAACTGTCGGGCGGCGAGCAGCAGCGCGTGGCCCTGGCGCGGGCCTTCGCCGCGCGGCCCGGCCTGATCCTGGCCGACGAGCCCACGGGCAACCTGGACGAATCGACCGGCGCGGCGGTCATGGACCTCCTGTTCCGGCTCCAGCGCGAGCGAGGCACGACACTGCTCCTGGTGACCCACGACAGCCGCCTGGCCACACGCTGCGACAGGCGCTTGCGCATGCACGGCGGCCTGGTCGAGGAAGCGACGGCGGTGGCGTCGTGAACGTAACGACTCAACCAAGAGAGAGCGCCGCCCTTTCTCGGACTCTCTCCCGGCAGGGGAATGATTCCCCCGCACCCCCATCTCTTTTCCCCAAAAACCAGAAGT